>NZ_CP047080.1:0-300000 GCF_030408595.1 Corynebacterium canis
GTGCAAGAAGCAGCACTCCAGGAAAGCTGGAACCAGGTGATCAATGAGCTCCAACGGCTCTCCACCCTGCCCGAAACCGGCATCCCCACGCTGACGCATTCGCAAATCGCGCTGCTGCGTAACGTGCAGCCAGTGGCGATCGTCAACGGGTACGCCGTGCTCAATGCAAAGAGCTCCCGGGCACGCAAAATCGTGGAACACGATCTCCGCGAGCCGATCATTCAAGTCTTATCGGCACGCATGGGCACCCCCTGCAACCTCGCGGTCAGTGTCTCCGGAAACGACGATAACCAGCAAGATCACTCGTTTGAACACAACAACCACGAAGCGGCACCCCAACCCGAGCCGCAGCACCAGCCTACGGAACCCACGCATCAGCGCCAGGAGCAACACCCACAGGAATCGAAACCGGTAACATTCCTGCACGCCCAAGAGGCCACCAGCTGGCGCAATCTGAACATCGCCAAACCGGGCCAACGCGCCCAGCACACGCGGGAACACATCCCGCACCAGAACGATCCCACCGGTCCGCCCCGCTGGTCGATGGGCGCCGGCGCACGCCCAACTGGCAGGCATGCTCTGGTAACCACGCCGTCGACAAGCAATAACAGCGATCAGTCGCTGAACCCGCGCTATACCTTCGACTCCTTCGTTATCGGCTCGTCAAACCGCTTCCCGCACGCGGCGGCGGTGGCGGTGGCCGAAAACCCCGCGAACGCCTACAACCCCCTGTTTATCTGGGGCGGCTCCGGGCTGGGCAAAACGCACCTGCTGCACGCCACCGGCAACTATGCCCGCGAATTGCAATCCGGGCTGCGGGTGAAATACGTCTCCAGCGAAGAATTCACCAACGACTTCATCAACTCTATGCGCGATGACCGGCAGGAATCCTTTAAACGCCGGTACCGCAACCTTGACATGCTCATGGTGGATGACATCCAGTTCATCCAAGGCAAGGAAAGCACGCAGGAAGAGTTCTTCCACACCTTTAACGCGCTGCATCAGGCGAACAAACAGATCATTTTGTCCTCGGACCGGCCGACCAAGGAACTCACCACCCTGGAGGATCGCTTGCGCACCCGCTTTGAGCAAGGGCTCATCGTGGATATCCAGCCGCCGGACCTGGAAACGCGCATTGCCATCCTGATGAAAAAGGCGGAGATGGACCGCACCGAACTGGACAGGGACGTGTTGGAGCTCATTGCCAGCCGCTTTGAAAACTCCATCCGCGAACTGGAGGGCGCGCTGATCCGCGTGGCCGCGTACAGCTCCCTCAACCACGTGCCCATCACCACGGATACCGCCATGAAGGCGCTGCAGGACATCATGCCGGAGCGCACCGATGTGACCATCACCACGGCCGCGATCATGGATGCCACGGCGGAGTACTTCAATATCACGCTGGAGGCGCTGCGCGGCACCGGAAAGACGCGGTCCGTGGCGCACGCCCGGCAATTGGCCATGTACCTGTGCCGCGAGCTCACCGAATTGTCGTTGCCGAAGATCGGCGACAGCTTTGGCGGCAAGGACCACACCACGGTCATGTATGCGGATCGCAAGATCCGGAAAGAGATGAAAGAAAAGCCTGAGACTTTTGATCAGATTCAGGAGCTGACGCAGATCATCAAGGGGCGCGGTCGGACGTAGGGCGGCGCACCGGCAAAGACCCATTGCGGGCGATATTTTTCCACAGGGCGGTGGGGGTTTCGGGGGTTTTCCACAGACCCCGGAAAATGTGAGCCTGGCCACTTTTCTGGGGGCTGCACACCTGTGAACAACTGCAAAATCCCTGTGTATAACTAGGTAGCAAATTGTGGAATCTGTGTGGATAAAACTGTGGGATAAAAATTTATCCACAGACGGCCGATTTTATCCACAGTTTTTTCACAGGGTTATGCACAGGGCGATTTGGGCCGTTAGCTGTAAAAACAAACCCAATTCCACAATTGTACAGGCCCTACTGTAGTTACTATCTTTTTACCCTTGTAAAGAAAAGAAGAAAAAGGGCCTGGGGAAAACTTTGCGAATGTGCGGTGGTTGCGCGCCGACACACCGAGGGGAAAGCCACCCAGGTTTAAGATCCGGCGCGACTTCGCGGTAGTTTGGGTGTTGTCTGTTACGTCCAACTTCTTGAGGAGTCTGCGAGCATGGAGTTACAAGCGGTTTCATTCCGCGTCACGCAAGACGACTTGGCGGATGCCGTCGCCTGGGTTGCGCGCAGTTTGCCCTCCAAGCCAACTCAGCCGGTGCTGCGCGCCATGCTGATTACCGCCGACGACGAGGGACTTGAACTCGCTGGTTTTGACTATGAGGTTTCCACTAAGGCTCGCATCCCCGCCGAGGTAACGACTCCGGGACGCATCGCTGTGGCGGGCAAGCTTGTCGCGGAAATCACGGCGTCGCTGCCCAATAAACCCGTCGAGGTCATGGTCGAAGGCTCCAAGGTGTTGGTCCGGTGCGGTTCCTCCCGCTTTGAGCTTCCCAGCATCCCGTTGGACGATTACCCCCAACTCCCACAATTGCCGAAGAAAACCGGCGAGATTCACCCGCGCCTGTTCGCCGAGGCCGTCACCCAGGTGGCCATCGCGGCGGGGCGCGACGATACGCTCCCGATGCTCACCGGCGTGCACATGGAGGTCCATGGCGAGCGGATGTTGCTGGCGGCCACGGACCGCTTCCGCATGGCGGTGCGCCACCTTACGTGGAAGCCGGAGTCCGACGCCGTGGACGCGCGGCTCTTGATCCCCGCTAAAACGCTCCTAGACAACGCTCGCTCGCTTGATTCCGCCGGGTTGGATGTTTTAGACATCGCGGTGGGTACGGGCGAGCAGATCGGCAGAGAGGGCTTGTTTGGCGTCCATGCCGACGCCCGCCAAACCACCACCCGCATGCTGGACGCGGATTTTCCGAATTTCCAGCCGCTATTGCCCAAGACGCACACCTCGCTGGCCTCCGTGGAGATCGCCCCGCTGCAGACCGCAATCCGCCGCGTGGCGCTGATGTCGGACCGCAGCGCCCAGATCCGCATGGAGTTTTCTCCCGGCCAGGTGATCCTTTCCGCGGGCGGCGCGGACGCGGGCCACGCGGAGGAGGTGTTGCCGTGCGCGTTTGCCGGGGAACCGCTGCTTATCGCGTTTAACCCGGGCTACCTGCGGGATGGCTTGAGCGTGGTGCACACGGAGCGCGTGGTGTTTGGTTTCACGCAGCCTTCGCGTCCCGCGATTCTGATTCCGGAGCCCGCGGAGCTGCCGGAGGCGGGGGAGAACGGTGAGTTCCCCACCCCCGAAACCGATTTCACGTACCTGTTGATGCCGGTCCGGCTTTCGGGGTAGCCGGGGGTTTCGCGCATGTACCTCAGGTCGTTGGAACTGAGGGATTTCCGGTCGTGGCCGCAGCTTTCGGTGGCGCTGGAGCCCGGGGTGACGGTGTTCGTGGGCCGCAACGGGCACGGCAAGACCAATGTTGTGGAGGCGGTGGGCTATTTAGCACATTTGTCCTCTCACCGCGTGTCTCACGACGCGCCGCTGGTGCGCGCAAACCAGGCAAACGCACGGGTTTCTGCCACCGCCGTGAATCGCGGCCGCGAGCTGACCGCGCACCTGCTGATCCACCCGCACCGCGCGAACCAGGCGCAACTTAATAGAACAAAGGTTTCCTCGCCGCGGCAATTATTGGGCGTGGTGCAAACCGTGCTGTTTGCGCCCGAAGACATAGCGCTCGTGCGGGGCGAACCTGCCGAACGACGCCGCTACCTCGACGATGTTTTGGCTCTGCGCCTGCCTCGCCTCGCCGGGGTAAAGGCGGACTATGACAAGGTGTTACGCCAGCGCAACGCGCTTTTAAAAACGGCGCAGGCGGCGCTGCGGCGGGGCTATAATTCCGACGATGGGGCCGCCGCCCTTGCCACTTTGGATACGTGGGATGGCCAGCTCGCGGCTTTGGGGGCGCAGCTGCTTACCGCCCGGATGCAACTCGTACACATGCTCGGTCCGGAGGTTGCGGCGGCGTATCACGGGCTGGCGCCGGATTCCCGGGCGGCGTCGATACGCTACCGCTCCACGGTGCCCAATGTAGTGCTTGACGACGTCGCGGTGGCCGAGGCAGCCATGCTCGCCGAACTGGGGGTGCAGCGCAACCGTGAGATTGAGCGCGGCATGAGCCTGGTTGGGCCGCATCGGGACGACCTCGAACTGATGTTGGGGGAGCAGCCTGCCAAGGGATTTGCCAGCCACGGCGAAACTTGGTCGTTTGCGCTGGCCTTGCGCTTGGCGGTGTTTTCCTTATTAAAGCGCGAGGGTACGGAACCCGTCCTTATATTAGATGACGTGTTCGCGGAGCTTGATGGGAAGCGGCGGGCCGCCTTGGCGGAACTCGCTGCGCACGCCGAGCAGGTTTTGATCACGGCGGCGGTGGCTGCGGACATTCCGGAAAACCTGCAGGCCACGGCGTCTATTCATACGGTGACTGCGGTAGATGGCGGGGACGGCAGGGTTTCTGTGCTGGATGCGGAGGTGGCGCACGGATGAACGGGCAGCAATCCGGCGATTCAATAGCTAATGCATTCGAGGCGATTCGGGGCGAGGCGCTGCGCCGCACCGGTGCCGTGCCTGACCTTTCGAAGCAGGGGCAAGTGCGGCGTACCAAGCGCGTGCGGCAGGCGCTCCGCGGTCGCGCCACCGGCCCCGATGGGCGCGCGTTATGGCAGCAACGTGACGCGAGCTCGCTGGGCAGCGTAATGCAGGAAGAGATCCAACGCCGCGGGTGGCGCAAGGAGCTGGCCGGCGGCTGGGTGCATGGGCATTGGCACGTGGTGGTGGGGGAGAAGATAGCCCAGCACACAAAGGTGGAGATGCTGAAAAACCGTACCCTGCACATCACCTGCGATTCCACGGCGTGGGCGACGAACCTGAGGACCATGCAGCGGCAGATTTTGCAAACAATCTCAGAACGGGTGGGTCCGGACATTGTTGTGCAATTGAAAATTTATGGCCCGAAGGTCCCGAGTTGGCGGAAAGGGCCGCTGCACATTCAAGGACGGGGTCCGCGCGACACCTATGGCTAAGTTTAAAAACGTCGCCCAGCCATGTGGCAGCGCCGTAGACGCGTGTGACCCCTACCGTGCGTAGGGGGATAAGGGGTGTAAGATGAATGAGGTCTGTATCTATTCTGAGTGAGGAGTGCTGCACCATCGTGGCTGCCACAGAACATCAGTATGACGCCTCATCCATTACCATCTTGGAGGGCCTGGAAGCTGTTCGCAAACGCCCAGGCATGTATATCGGTTCCACCAGCGAGCGCGGCCTGCACCACCTCGTGTGGGAGGTTGTGGATAACTCCGTTGATGAAGCGATGGCGGGATATGCCGACAAAGTCGATGTAGTCCTGCTGGAAGACGGCGGCGTTGAGGTCAAAGACAATGGTCGTGGCATTCCGGTTGAAATGCACCCCTCCGGCGCGCCCACCGTGCAGGTTGTGATGACGCAACTCCACGCCGGCGGCAAGTTTGACTCGGAATCTTACGCCGTCTCCGGCGGTTTGCACGGCGTGGGTATCTCCGTGGTGAATGCCCTGTCCACCCGCGTCGAGGCGGACATCAAGCGCGATGGGCACCATTGGTACCAGAACTTTGTGAACGCGGTGCCCGAGGAGTTGGTTCAGGGCGGCGGCGCGCGCGGCACTGGAACCACGGTGCGGTTCTGGCCGGATCCGGAGATTTTTGAAACTACGGAGTTTCGGTTTGATTTGATTTCCCGCCGGCTGCAGGAAATGGCGTTTTTGAACAAGGGCCTTACGATCACGCTGACGGACCAGCGCGTTACCGAAGAAGAGCTGGAGCTAGAGGCGATCGCCGAGGCCGGCGAGGAGGCGGAGGCAGTCACTCCGCATTTCGACGATAGCGCCGAGGAGACCGCCGCTGCGCCGAAAAAGGGCGATAAACCGAGCGAACGAAAGCGCACGTTTTACTACCCGAACGGGCTGAAGGATTACGTCCAGAGCTTGAATAAAAGCAAGACGGTGATCCACCCCACGATTATTTCCTTCGAGGTCAAGGGCGAGGATAACGAGGTGGAGGTGGCCATGCAATGGAACTCCAGCTATTCCCAAAGCATCCACACCTTTGCCAACACCATCAAAACCGTCGAGGGTGGTGCCCACGATGAGGGTTTCCGCACTTCCTTGACCCTGTTGATGAACCGCTACGCCCGCGAGCACAAGCTGCTCAAGGACAAGGAACCGAACCTTACCGGTGAGGATTGCCGCGAGGGCCTATCCGCCGTGGTTTCGGTGCGGGTGGGTGATCCGCAGTTTGAGGGCCAGACCAAAACCAAGCTGGGTAATTCCGAGGTGCGTAGCTTTGTGCAGCGCGCGGTGTTTGAGCACTTCCAATATTGGTTGGAGGCGAATCCAGCCGAGGCAAAGACGATCATCAATAAGGCCATCAGTTCAGCTCATGCCCGCCAGGCTGCCCGCAAGGCCCGCGATTTGGTGCGCCGAAAGTCCGCGACGGATCTGGGTGGGCTGCCCGGCAAGCTCGCCGATTGCCGCACAAAAGACCCCGTAAAATCCGAGCTTTACATCGTGGAGGGTGACTCGGCAGGCGGATCTGCAAAGCTAGGCCGCGATTCCATGTTTCAGGCCATCTTGCCGCTGCGCGGCAAGATCCTGAACGTGGAAAAGGCCCGCTTGGATAAGGTGCTGCGCAATAACGAGGTGCAGGCGATTATCACCGCGTTGGGCACCGGCATCCATGATGAGTTTGATATTGATAAATTGCGCTACCACAAGATCATCTTGATGGCCGACGCCGATGTGGATGGTCAACACATTGCCACCCTGCTGCTAACGCTATTGTTCCGCTTTATGCCGCAGCTGATTGATGATGGTTACGTGTACCTCGCACAGCCGCCGCTATACAAGCTGAAATGGGCCAAGGGCGAGCCCGGGTTCGCCTTCTCAGACGCGGAGCGCGATGAGGAATTGAAGATCGGGCTCGAAGCCGGCCGCAAGATCAATAAAGACGACGGCATTCAGCGTTATAAGGGCCTCGGCGAAATGAACGCCAAGGAGCTGTGGGAAACCACCATGGATCCGTCCACGCGCATTCTGCGGAAGGTAACCATGGAGGATGCGCAAGGCGCCGACGAGCTGTTCTCCATCCTTATGGGCGATGATGTGGTGGCTCGCCGCTCCTTTATCACCCGCAACGCCAAGGATGTGCGCTTCCTCGACGTATAAGCGACAATGCGCGCCTGCTGCGGGCTTGTGCGGCGGGCGCGCTTGTTTCGGTGCTGGCCTGGGTTAGCCGGCGTGACGCTGGATAATGGCGCCGATGCTGGAGGCGTTGGCTTCCAGCGCCTGGGCGCCTTTACCGCGGATGGTGCCGTAAATCTTGGAGAGCGTGGCGTTGCCTTCATCTTGGGCGCGGCGATCGGTGATCTCGAGGATATCGTTAGCTACCTCAGCTTTCCGGTCATCGAGGAAGGCACCGAAGTCCGAGCCGCCAGCGGTGAGGAATGCCTGCCACTTCGGGTCGAGGGCATCGGCGACATCGGGGAGCAGGCGGGTGACAACCTTGGAAACGATTTCGGCATCGTATTTCGTGGCGGCCGCCATCGCACCCTTGACGGCGACACCGCCGACGCCAGACATGTCACTTACGCTCTTGGTGATCAGGTCAGAAACATCAGCAACCACGGCGCCTTGCGCTGCGCCGGTGAGCTTGGATTTCAGATCGGTCATCTATAACTTCCTTCGGATGTACGAATGTGTGGATCGCAGACCAGATTAGGCGTAACTCCCGGGTATCGGGATATCTTTTCGGATTCGCCCAGCTCACCGGGGTGAGAATACACCCTGTTGGGTGCCCACGGTGGGGCGCGGCGGTAGCAAATGCGCGAGTGAATCACACGCAAAAACGACCGCCATCAGGAGGACGCTGGGGCCTTGTGTGATGGGGTCGTTCGGGGTTGCGATTCTTCCACCACAGTCCACTCTTCACAAGAGTTAACTGCAATCACAACAGTCACAGAGTTTACATCTTTTCCAGTAGTGTCATCAAGATTTGCCGGGCGTGTCACGCATTCAGTCGGCGAAAAACCTCCCCCACCACAGTAGCGAATTCACGATTCCTATCGCTGAGCGGCGCTAACGCAATAATCGCGCGCTCAAGACCCTGACGTGCGGAATTAACGTTTTGAAAGAGCGTCACCCCCGCTATTTGCCCCCCGGTAATCGAAGCCGCAGCAAAGATTGCAGCAAAATCGATAACGTTCACGCGATATTGCTCACAAAACTCATCCGCGATCAGCAGCACCTGCTCCGGGCTCAAGTGTCGCATCAGCGTTTCCGAGGGGGAACCTGCCGGATCCGCCGCTCCAGCGTTGCGTACTCGGCGAGGTAGGTGCGTGCAAGCTCGGCCACCTCGGCGTCGATAAGCGTGCGTGCGGCGGCGGCAACAATCGCGCGGACCGCCGCCTCCTGCTTACTCGTGCCCTGTGCGGCGGCTAAGAGGGTAAGCGCGCGGTCCTGGTCGGGGGAGAGCCGTAACGTCATTGCCATGCGCGCAATGATACCAAGATGGTATCGCGAGCCCCCGCTTTTCGCCCGAAAACGCCCCCTAAAGGGCCCCTGGCGCGGCTGCGGCCGGTAAACTGGGGAAGACTGAAGGAAGAAAGCTCCAAACAAAAGGTGAATAGTGAGCGACGATAATTTTGAGGGCGAGGACCTCTTCGACCGCATTCGACCGATTGATATCGGCGAGGAAATGCAATCCTCCTACATCGACTACGCCATGTCCGTCATCGTCGGGCGTGCGCTGCCGGAGGTGCGTGACGGCCTGAAGCCGGTGCAC
The DNA here is from genome assembly GCF_030408595.1 of Corynebacterium canis. NCBI lineage: Bacteria > Bacillati > Actinomycetota > Actinomycetes > Mycobacteriales > Corynebacteriaceae > Corynebacterium > Corynebacterium canis. The sequence continues at coordinate 8,852 of NZ_CP047080.1, forward strand.
CGCCGCATCCTGTACGCGATGTTTGATAACGGCTACCGCCCGGAACGCAGCTACGTAAAATCCGCGAAACCGGTTGCGGACACGATGGGTAACTACCACCCGCACGGCGACTCCGCCATCTACGACACCCTCGTGCGTATGGCGCAGCCGTGGTCCATGCGCTACCCGCTGGTGGACGGCCAGGGCAACTTCGGTTCGCGCGGTAACGACGGCCCCGCCGCCATGCGTTACACCGAGTCCCGGTTGACGCCGCTGGCCATGGAAATGGTGCGCGATATCCGCGAAAACACCGTGGACTTTGTGCCGAACTACGACGGCAAGACCACCGAGCCGACGGTGCTGCCCTCCCGCGTGCCCAATTTGCTTATGAACGGCTCGGGCGGCATCGCCGTGGGCATGGCCACCAATATTCCCCCGCACAACCTCCGCGAGCTTGCCGACGCCATCTACTGGATGCTGGAAAACCCAGACGCCGACGATGCCACCGCCCTGGAAGCCTGCATGGAATACATCAAGGGCCCCGATTTCCCCACCGCGGGCTTGATCGTGGGCGAGCAGGGCATCCGCGACGCCTACACCACTGGGCGCGGTTCCATTCGCATGCGCGGCGTGACTAGCATTGAGGAGGACGGGCAGCGGCAGACCATTGTGATTACGGAGCTGCCGTACCAGGTGAACCCCGATAACCTGATCTCCAATATCGCGGAGCAGGTAAAGCAGGGCAAGCTGGTGGGCATTTCCAAGGTTGAGGACGAGTCCTCCGACCGCGTGGGCATGCGCATTGTGGTGACGTTGCGTCGCGACGCCGTGCCCCGCGTTGTGCTCAATAACCTGTTCAAGCATTCACAGCTCCAGACTAGCTTTGGTGCCAATATGCTTTCCATTGTCGACGGCGTGCCCCGCACCCTCCGCATCGACCAAATGGTGCGCTACTACGTCGAGCACCAAGTCGATGTGATCGTACGGCGCACCCAATACCGCTTGGATGAGGCCGAAAAACGCGCCCATATCCTGCGCGGTTTGGTGAAAGCCCTGGACATGCTCGACGAGGTTATCGCCTTGATTCGGGCCTCCGCCACGGTGGATATCGCCCGCAACGGGTTGATCGACCTGCTGGATATTGATGAGATTCAGGCGGACGCGATCTTGGCCATGCAGCTGCGCCGGTTGGCCGCGCTGGAACGCCAAAAGATCATCGACGAATTGGCGGAGATCGAGCTGGAAATCGCCGACCTGAAGGATATTTTGGCGCGGCCGGAACGTCAGCGCGCCATTATCCGCGACGAGCTCAAAGAGATCGTGAATAAGTACGGCGACGACCGCCGCACCCAGATCGTGGCAGCCAGCGGCGAGGTGCGGGAAGAAGACCTTATTGTCCGCGAAAACGTGGTGGTGACCATCACCTCCACCGGCTACGCCAAGCGCACCAAGGTGGACCTTTACCGCAACCAAAAGCGCGGCGGCAAGGGCGTGATCGGTGCCGAACTCAAGCAGGACGACGTGGTGCGCCACTTCTTTGTGTGCTCGACCCATGACTGGATCCTGTTCTTTACCAACTATGGCCGCGTCTATCGCCTAAAGGCCTTCGAGCTGCCGGAGGCGGCGCGCACCGCCCGCGGCCAGCACGTGGCCAACCTGCTGGAATTCCAGCCGGGGGAGCAGATCGCCCAGGTCATCCAGATTCAAAGCTACGAAGACGCACCCTACCTGGTGCTTTCCACCGCGCACGGCCGCGTGAAAAAGACCCGCCTTTCGGAGTACGATTCCGTGCGCTCCGGCGGCCTGCGCGCCATCAATCTCAACGAGGAAGACCGCCTGATTGGCGCCGCGTTGTGCAACGGTGACGATGACCTCCTCCTTATCTCCGAAGAGGGCCAAGCGCTGCGCTTTAAGGCCAACGATGAGACCCTGCGGCCCATGGGGCGCGCTACCCAAGGCGTGAAGGGCATGCGTTTCCGCGGCGAGGACCAATTGCTCGCCATGTGTGTGGTGCGCGATGGAAACTACCTGATGGTGGCCACGAAGGGCGGTTATGGCAAGCGCACCCCGATGAAGGAATACCCCGTAAAGGGTCGCGCGGGTCTTGGCGTGGTCACATTCAAGTACACTCCAAAGCGCGGCAAACTGATCGGCGCCTTGGCCGTTGATGATGATGACCAAATCTTCGCCATTACCACCGCTGGCGGCGTGATCCGGACCTCCGTAAACCAGATTCGCCCATCCAACCGCAAGACCATGGGCGTACGCTTGGTGGACCTGCCAAACGGCGAGGAACTGTTTGCCATTGACCGCAATGTGGAACGGGAAGAGGAAGGCGAAGACATCGAAACTACGCAGGTCACTCCCGAGGAAGCAGAGCAGGTAGAAGTTCAGCAAACGCTCGACGAGGGTGAGGATTCTTAAATGTCAAGCCGCAATGTCACCGTCCGTAGAGTGTCACCAGTGTCGGTTTTCCGCACTGCATTGGCTTTGTCGTTAGCCGGGTTGGTGGCATGGATCCTATGCGTATGCATCGTGTATTTCGTGTTGAGCATGGTGGGCGTGTGGGAACAACTCAACGGCGCCGTCGGCGGCGTTGGGGGCTCCGAATTCATTACGTTCCCGATTGTGCTGAGCGCCGCCAGCCTGTTTGGCGCAATGGGCACCTTGTGCATTTCCGCGCTTTCGCCATTAGCAGCAATGATGTATAACGCATTTGTCGATCTTTTTGGCGGAATAGTTCTTACCCTCCAAGAAGACTCCGAATAAGGTGAAAAAACCCTGGTGAAACGCGGCCAAAAACCAAGTTTCACCAGCGGATTTGCCTAAGTGTTGGATGCTGGGTAAAGTTCTATCTCGTTCCCAGGGCCTATAGCTCAGTTGGTTAGAGCGCATCACTGATAATGATGAGGTCGCAAGTTCAATTCTTGCTAGGCCCACTAGGAACAAAAAAGGGGCATTAGCTCAATTGGTAGAGCACCTGCTTTGCAAGCAGGAGGTCAGGAGTTCGATTCTCCTATGCTCCACACGAATAACACCGCCGACCGAATCGAGTCAGCGGTGCTTTTTCATTATTTCTCCGAATCCTCTGAATCCTCATCCTCATCGGTGGGGGTTTCCGTGGAATACACCAGCACGGACTCCTCCGAGTCTTCCGATTCGTCGAAATCATCAACCCGCGGCGGCGTGACTTCCGGTTCCTCGATCGGGGCGAAGAACCAGTACGCAACGGCAGCCAAAGCCGCCACAATGCCAACGATTACACCGAATTTCACGGTCTTTTTCCAGGCGGCCTTGACGCACTTGCAGCACTTCTTCCGCTTGGATTCTGGCTGCACTGGCTGCAACGAGGTTTGGGCTTTTGCAATGACCTTCTGCGCGGCCGCTTCGGCGTCCTCAAACGCATCAGACAGGGCGCTATCCAGGCGATTACGGGCTGCGCGGGTTACCGCCCCGGCATCATCAATGAACTCCTCAGCGCGTTCGGCGGCGGTGGAGCGAAACTGGTTGGTGGCAGACGCGGCGTCGGCAAGCGCATCGTACGCTTCCACAGCCTTGCGTTGACGGTAATCGTTCAACGCGCGAACGCCAGCACGGGTGACCTGGAGAGCGGTCCGAAGCACTGTCGTGTTCATAGGTGGTCCTTTAATAGAAGTCCGAAATGAATTGGTTCACACTCAAGCGTAGCGATGTATTGCAGAGTTCACTACGATAGGCGACATGACCCTTAAGACAGCTACCGCGATTCTGCACACGAACCGTGGCGACATTGTCATCGAACTCTTTGGAAATCACGCCCCAGAAACAGTGGAAAACTTCATTGGTCTGGCACAAGGTACCAAAGAATACCGCACCGCAAACGCCGCAGGTGAAGCCACTGGTCCATTCTACAATGGTGCAGTATTTCACCGCGTGATCGATGGATTTATGATCCAAGGCGGCGACCCCACCGGTACCGGTCGCGGCGGCCCCGGCTACATGTTTGGTGATGAATTCCACCCAGAACTCCAATTCAACCGCCCCTACCTGCTGGCAATGGCAAATGCCGGGCCAGGAACAAATGGCTCCCAGTTCTTCATCACAGTGGCACCGACGCCGCACCTGAACATGCGCCACACCATTTTCGGCGAAGTTGTTGACCAAGCCTCCAAAGACGTAGTAGATCAAATTGCGCGGACCGCGACCGACCGCATGGACCGGCCCGTGGAACCCGTTGTGATCGAGAGCATCGACATCACCGAATAGGCAAAAAACAAATCCTGTAAGGCCCGTACCTGCATCGTTGCGTGTGTGGTACCGGGCCTTTTTCGCATTGAAAGGTCATGCTGATGACGCAATGGTTGAGCAAAGCGCAGCGCGAAGCTCCCGTGACGCTGCTGTTATGCAGCGCAATGATAGCGATCTACCTGGTTACTGCGGTTCAATCACAATCGTTCCTGCACAACATTGAATACAGCTCACTCGCCGAAGACTGGGTGCTGTACTACCCGCAAATGCTGGTAGAAAGCTGGGGCTGGGTGCGCGCCATCACCGGTGCCTTTATCCACATTGGGCCGGTGCATTTAGGGCTTAATACTATAGCGCTTTTTCTATTTGGCAGGGAAGTGGAAAAAGGACTCGGCAGTGTGGCGCTTTTTAACGCCTTCCTTGCCGGTGCCCTCGGATCCTCTGCCGCCGTGATCTGGTTTGCGCCGGAATCGCCCACAGCGGGCGCATCAGGGGCCGTTTACGCGCTGATGACCCTGTACGTTGTGGTGGCGTTGCGGAGGCGGCTAGAAATCCGAGGATTGCTTGTACTGATCGTGGTGAACATCCTGTTCACGCTGATGTGGTCCGAGGTGATTTCTGTGTGGGGACACTTCGGAGGGCTCGCCGTGGGAATCGCACTGGCGATCGTAACTTGGGCCATCCGCCAAAAAGGGGTACTCAATGTGGCCTACATCTTGCTGTGTGCAACCTGTCTGGGTGCCGTTTTTTGGCGTCTTGGGCTGTTATCCACAACTGCGCCTGTGTTAACAACGTTGTGAATTCCACCGGTGTGAAAAACGGCGGTTTGAGTTGTCCACCGGGCCGGTGGACAACTTGGCGTTGTGCACAGGCGGTGAAGTTATCCACACACGTTATCCACATTGTGGATAATTACATGGGTGTAGTTTTTCATCTTCGTAAGCACGGACGTTCGATGGCCTAGGGTAAACGGTCGGTGAGCAGCGAAATATTCGCTGGTTTGACCAGTTGGGGATAAGTAGTGCACAGAGTTATCCACAGCCTGTGGATACTGTGGACAAGTGTAAAACCAGATTTTGGTAGTGCGCGATCCACAGTGTTGTTCACAGCCTGTGGATAACTTTTCCCACAGGGGTGTGTGCAACGTTATCCACAAATCACCTGTGTGTAAGCCTGTAAAACTGTGGATAACTAGTTTTCTACACAGGGGCTAGTGCGGGTGTTTGTGCAGCTTGTGAATAACCTGTGAGTTTTGAAGCAAACCGGCGGTAAGCGGGGGTCACTAGTGTTCGAGCCGCTTCGAACATGTGTATTCCGGTGCGGTGTTGGGTCCGTGGCGGTGGCTGCGGGGGTGAGTTTCTAGTCGACGGTCTTCTTTGCGTAGTTTTCCGCCTCGGCAGCAAGTTCGCCTTCTAGAATGTCTGCTACATCTGTCTGGAGCGTGTATTTGGTACCGGTTCTGTGGTTCACAGCCCAATCCTCAACCACTGGAAAACGGGGGACTAAGGCAAGTTGTGGAAGTCACGTTCGAAGGCTAGGCAGCAAAAAGCCGCCACGTTTCCGTGACGGCCTATACAAAAACTGGAGGCGGCTTAGCGCCAACCCATGGTCATAAGGAGACCCACGATCATGAGGGCAAAGCCGATGGCGTAGTTCCACGGGCCAAGTTCCATCATGAACGGGATGTGCGGGCTGGCGAGGTAGTACACCACCATGTACAGCAGGCCCGCAGCGATCAGGGTGAACATGAGGATCTTGTACCACAGCGGCGTGCTGCTGCTGTTGATTTTTACCGGGGTGCGGTTGGCGGATGCACCCGAGGAGATCGGGGTAGAGCTAGGGGAGACCTTTGATTTAGGCAACTTGAGTGCACCTTCCAAAAATATAGAACTACAGTTGCTGCGGCGGCGGCATGGTAGTGCCAACGACCGCGGGTACTCCCCAACAACTTAGCAGGGAGTACCCGAAGTGGAAATTAGTTGCCTCCAAGGAGGTTAAAGATAAACACACCAACTGTGACTTTCCCGTTCTTTGGCAACGGTGTTCCAGGTGCCGGCGATTGATGCGCAATCTTGCCTTGATCAATCAAAGAGTTTGTATCCACACGTTCCTGCGTCAAGTTGCTGTCAGGGCCTTCCCAGCCGGCGGCGCGCAGCGCACCGATAGCTTGCCCGACATTCATGCCAACGAGGTTAGGTGTGGTCAATGCGCGGCCATTAGAAACCTGAACCGTCAGCTCCGCGCCCTTGGAGGTTTGCGTGCCCTCTTGTTCACCGGCGGGGCCGGTCACCGAGATCACGGTGCCTTCCGGCTCGGAGGAATCAATGTATTCCACGTGCGGAATGAACTCCATCGACGTGAGGTTGCTTTCCGCCGTTGCCCACCGGCTACCGGAAATAACGGGAATGCGAACCATTGCAATGCCCGTGGATACGGTCACGGTGATGGTCGTGCCCTTGGTCACCTGAGACCCAGCCGAAGGGGACATCTCAACGATCTCACCTTCAGGCACGGAATCCGAGGGCGCCTCCTTGATGGTGTCGTCAAGTTTCAGATCAGCCTTTTCCAGGATCTTTTTCGCCTCGTCCGCCTTTTTCCCAGTGACATCCGGCACCTCGGTGACCTCCTTGCCGGAGGACACAAACAACACAACCTCGCTGCCCTGGGTAACTTGCGTCCCGGCATCGGGATCAGTGCTAATCACGCTGCCGCGGGGTACTTCCGGATCGGTCTTTGTCTCTACGGAAACCTTAAAGCCAGCCTCTTCCAAGCGTTTCACAGCCGCGGCTTCGCTGATGCCGCTCACGCGTGGAATAGAAACCTTATTGCTCGCGCTAATTCCGCTACCGGTGACGTAGTCATATGCAAACACACCCGCAACGCCCAATACGATCACCGTGACTATGGAAGCCAGCCACATGATCCAAGCCTTGCTTCGCTTGGCGGGTTCTTCGCTTTCCGCAGCCGTCGGCGCAAGGTGTTGCGTCGGCGCGCTCGCCATTAATGCCTGTTCCTCAGGCAGCATCACCGGAGGAATCTCTCCGGGCTGCGGCGTAATGCTCAGGTCCGGCGGCGTCCCGATGGTAGTCGGCGCACCCGCCATCACCGGATTCATGGGAAGTGCACTGGTTAAATGCGCCTGCGCGGCGCGGGCCACCGCATTGCGGCTCACCCGTGAAAAGTCTTCCGCCAATTCCATGGCGGTTTGATAGCGATCGGCCGGGTTCTTCGCCATTGCTGTAAGTGCGACGGCGTTGACGTTCGTGGCCATTGTCGGCGACAACCCGGGGATAAATTCCGAAGGCGGCGGCGCGGTATCCTGCACGTGCTGATATGCCACCGCGAAGGCGGTTTCCCCTTCGAAGGGCGGCCGCCCAGCAACGATCTCGTAAAACACACAGCCAAGCGAGTAAATGTCGGACCGCGGGTCCGTGTTTTTGCCACGCGCCTGCTCTGGGGAAAGGTACTGCGCCGTGCCGATCACCGTTGCGGTTTGGGTCATCGCGGAACTGGCGTCCGTAAACGCCCGAGCGATGCCAAAGTCCATCACCTTCACCGCACCGGTGTTCGTAATCATGATGTTTGCCGGCTTGATATCGCGGTGCACAATCCCGGCTTCGTGGGAAACGGCCAACGCTTCGCACACTGGGACGAGCACTTTCGCGGCGTCGGCAGGCGCGAGCGGACCGTCTTCGATGACGATGTCGCGCAACGTCCGCCCGTGCACAAGCTCCATAACAATATAGGGAACGGCCGTGCCTTGGATCTCGGTTTCGCCGGTATCGTAGATGGACACGATCGCGGGGTGGTTCAGCCGGCCGGAGTTTTGCGCCTCCCTCCGGAAGCGCTCCTTAAACGTGGTATCGCGCGCCAGTTCGAGCCGCATCATTTTTACGGCTACGGGTCGGCCTAGCAGCGTGTCGGTTGCGGCATACACGTCAGACATGCCGCCGCTACCGATAATGCTACCGAGCTCGTAGCGGTTCGAAAGTAGTTGCGCACTCACTGCTCACTCTCCTCGGGCTCTCCGGTCGAAGGTGGGCTGGGCGCCACGCTCGTCGGCGGAACTTCCACGGTGGTCGGTGTTTGCGTCGGAAGGAATGGGATTGCCGTCGGGAACGGGAACGTGTTCGCGTTTGTAGGTGTAATCTGCGGCTGCGTCTGAATCGGCTGCTGCGATTGTTGTGGCACGATCGGCGTGGACTGATCCGGCTGCGTGTTCGGTAATTGCTGGGTTGGCACCTCTTCGGAAACATCCTCCGAAGAGGAAGAAGACGAACGCGAGGTCTGCGTAGAGCTCGGCGTAGTCGTCGGGTTAGAGCCGCCGTTCATCAGGCTTAACAGCAGCCAAATGCCCACGGCGCCGATCGCCAAAACCAATACCGCAAGCAATGCGTAAATGCTGTTATTGCTATTGCTCGATTGGTCGTACGCGGGGCGCTGCCCGGCACGTCGGGGGGCGTTCGGACCAGCCCCAACGGGCATGCGCTGGCCGTTTTGATCCGAGCCACCTGGCGGCATGTGGCGCTGCGGCAATTGGCGCTGCTGCATATTCGTAGGATGCTGCGGCGGCACCTGCGGCCCCTGGATGGGGCGCTGAGACATCACGGCGGTGCCCTGCATACCGGTCGGCGGCCGCTGGATCTGCGTCTTTATGTTCGCGTTGTTCGTGCGCGGCTCCGGCAAGAGCGGGCGGTTACCCTTCCGCACCGCCGCGATCGCCTCCGCTAGGGCCTTGCCGTCCTGGTAGCGGCGTTCCGGATCCTTACGCAGGGATACCCCGATAAGGTCGCGCGTGGGTTGGGAGATCCTTTCGGGCAGCGGGCGCGGCTGTTGGTTAATGTGTGCGATGGCCACGGACACGGAGGAATCCCCGGCAAAGGGCCGCCGCCCGGCGAGCATTTCATAGCCGACTACGCCCAAGGAATACACGTCCGTAGCTGCGGTGACTTGCTTACCCTGGGCCTGTTCCGGGGACACGTATTGGGCGGTACCAACCACCATGCCGGTGCGCGTCAACGGCACAGCTTCCGCGGCCTTGGCAATGCCAAAGTCGGCGATCTTGACGGTGCCGTCTTCGGCGATCAGCAGGTTGCCCGGCTTCATATCGCGGTGCACCATGCCCATGCTGTGGATAATGGCCAGGCCATTGGCGGCTTGTTCGAGGATGTCCAGAGTCTCTGATTCGTTAATGCTGGTTTCCTGCAGCAGGCGTTCCGCGAGGGTTTCGCCGCGCACGTATTCCATGGCGATAAAGCAGAACGTGTTTCCAGAAGGGTCCGGCAACTCACGGTAATCAAACGTACGTACAACGTTGGGCGAGTCGATGCCTTCCGAAGCCTGCGCTTCATTGCGGAACCGGCTCAAAAACTCAGCGTTGTCTGCAAACTCTGGGCGAAGGACTTTCACCGCAACTTCTTCATTGGTGCGCGTGTCCGTGGCCAGCCACACGGTGGACATGCCACCGTGTCCGATGACGCGCTGCAGTGCGTAGTCTTCTCCGATAAGCTCTTGCAAACGCACTTGGGAATCAGTACTCATGTTTCACCTATTGCCTTTGCGCTGCATTAAGAACGGCATGGCCGATCGGTGCAGCAACCGAGCCGCCAGTGGCAGCCTGACCACGGTCGCCACCATTCTTTACGACGACCGCGACGGCAACGTCAGCATCTGGGTTAAACGCAATGTACCACGCATGGGGATTAGAGTTACGTGAATCCTCGCCGTGTTCAGCGGTACCCGTCTTGGACGCCAAATGGTTCGTCCCGCCCGGCATGGCACGCTCCGAAGAGCGCATCATCTCCGTCAGCTGCGCGGCAATCTCCGGGGTAATCGCCTGGTTCAGCTCCTTCGACTTGGTCGTGCGCAACTCACTCAGGTCGGACCTCAGGATACGCTTCACCACATACGGCTGCATACGCTTGCCGCCATTGGCCACCGTGGCAGCCACGACCGCGTTTTGCAGCACCGACATGCTGATGTCACGCTGACCGATCGAGGATTGGCCGCGCGCCGCGTCGTCGGAAAGATCGCCGATGCGTCCCTTTTCCATGGGCAGGCCGAAATCGTAGCTTTCCTCAAGACCGAACGCCTGCGCCGTAGACGTCAAAGCCTCCGCCCCAATATCGATGCCCATTTCCACGAACGCCGTATTGCAGGATTTAGCAAAGGCGTCGATCAACGTCGTGGTGCCGCCCGAGCCGCACGATTGGCCGCCGTAGTTTTCCAGCGTGGTGTTCGTGTTCGGCAAAGTGATTTCGGACGCCGCGGTCACCTGGCTATCCGGCGTGTACTTGCCCTGCAGCGCGGCCGCCGTCGTGATCACCTTAAAGGTCGAGCCTGGCGGCAAGGTCTCCTGGGTAGCGTGGTTCAAAAGCGGCGATTCAGGATCCTGCGTCAGCTGCGCCCACGTGTTTTCCGCCGTAGCGGGATCCACGATTGGTGCCGGGTCGTAGCTCGGAGTGGCGGCCATGGTCAGGATTTCACCGGTGCTTGGACGCAGCGCCACCACGGCGCCAAGGTAGTTACGGCTTGCCAGCTCGTTGTAAGCCACATCCTGCATATTGGGGTCGATGGTCAGCTCCACGCTCGCGCCGCTGGCCTCCTTGCCCGTAATGGCGTCCCACCACCGCGTGGAAAGCAGCGAAGGGTCGGTCCCATTCAAGATGTCGTTATAGCTTTTCTCGATGCCGGAGGCACCGTACACATCGGAGATATACCCTTCCACCGGGCCATATGCGATCGGATTGGTCACATATTCGCGGTGGTAGAAGCCCTCATCATCCTTATTGGAACGGGCTAGCACCATGCCGCCCGCCGAAATCTGGCCGCGGGGCGTGGACTTTAATTCCAGGAATTGCCGGCGGTTATAGGAGTTGTGGGCATATTTTTCGTCGTTGAAGATTTGGACCCACGTGAGATTAGCCAGCAAGATCACGATAAGGACCAGAGAGAATACTGCGGCATTACGAATCGACTTATTCATTACTTCGCCTCCGCTTCGCGGCGTGAAGCATCAGAAATCCGCAGAATAATGGCCATAAGAATATAGTTAGCCATCAAGGATGAACCACCCTGGGACATAAATGGCGTGGTGAGGCCAGTCATGGGCATCAACGCTGAAATACCCGCCGTGATAATGAAAATCTGGATGGCAACCGTCAATGCGAGACCGGAAGCTAGCAGCTTGCCAAAGGTATCTTGAACCTGCATCGCCGTGTGCATACCGCGCGAAATAAACACAGCGAAGAGTATCAAGACTGCGCTAATACCGATCAAGCCGAGCTCCTCGCCGATTGCCGCGAGGATGTAGTCGGAGAATACGACGGGGATGATATACGGATAACCCTGGCCCAATCCGGTGCCGTCAATGCCGCCCCAGGACATGCCGAAAAGCGCCTGGGAAAGCTGAAAACCCTTGCCTACGGGGTCGGCCAAGGGATCCCAATAGTTTGCCACACGGGCCTGAATCTTGCCGGATATCTGATAGACGGTGAAACCGCCGATGCTGACCAGGACCATGCCGATGATGAGCCACGAGACGCGGCCGCTGGCGAGATACAGCATGCCAAGTACCGTGCCAAACAGCAGTAGCGCGGGGCCAAAGTCGTTTTCACCAGCCATAATCATGAGTGCAACGGCCCAAACGCCAAGGATCGGGGCGAGATCGCGCAGGCGCGGGAAGTCCAATCCAAGGATCTGGTAACCGGCCGTTTGGAAAAGCGAGCGCTTTGTGGCCAAGAGCTGCGCAAACAATAACAGCAGCATAATTTTGGAGAACTCACCGGGCTGCAGGGATAGCGGGCCGATGGTAATCCAAATATCAGCGTCGGCTTCGGTATCAACCGGCCACACCATAGGCAATGCTAAGAGAATCAGGCCGATCAATCCGAGCACGTATGCGTACCGCGACAGCGCGTTATAGTCCTTTAAAAAGACGAGAACGAGCACCATTAAGGCCACGCCCACAAAGGTCCACATCACCTGGCGTGGAGCCAGTGCCGTGGAAAGCCCAGCGTCGAGACGGTAGACCATGACGAGCCCAAGGCCGTTTAGAATCGCGGCCACCGGCAGCATGATTTGGTCAGCGTAGGGGGCTTTCCAACACAACACAACATGCGCGGTAAGGAATACGGTGACAAAACCACCGATAAGCACCAGCATGTTTCCGGTGACGTTGCTATTGAGGGAAACCTCAAGATTAACAACAGCGACCCCCACGATCAGAGACGCGAGGATCAAAAGGCCTAGTTCTAAGCGGCGCATCCGCAGGCGCTCGAATACAATCATGACGCCTCCCGACAATTCACTCCAGGTTTATTGGCTTCCGCAGGTTCATTGGGTTTGGTAGTGCACAACGGTAGAGCATCTTCCGAAAGGCGCAACATTTGGCTAAGCACCGAATTATAAGAGCCCGCAGGAAGTGTAGCAATATCCCTGCGAGATTCCGGAAGATCGGTCAGCTTAAAAGGCCGGCAGCTAGAGTCCGAAGTATCACCCACATCCTTCAGCGACAACGCGCCACTGTCATTAATGCAAGTCGTCTGAAAATTACTATGCAAGGAGTACCCAAACACCTCTCGGCTTAAGCCCCGCTCAATCACCAACTCACCATCGCTTTCGGCCACATAATAGGTGTTTCTGACGTGGTTAAAGCCGAACCAGCCAACCACGACCAATCCGACAACAACTGCGAGGGAGACCAAAATGGCTAGCTTGCGTCCTTTCCTCGGCTCTTCGGGGATCGGTTCTTCAATAGGTTGTGGTTCTTCTATCGCTGGAGCGACCGCAACTGCTACATTCGACGCCGGTCGCATCACCGCCGCGCGGCCAGCCGCCGTATCCGGGCGCGGGGACTCTGGCTCATTGGAATTCAGGGCACCAGCCGTAACGGGCACCGTAGGTATGTGCGAACCGCCGGAATCATCGCCGGGCACGATATCCGCAACCACCACGGTCACGTTGTCTGGGCCGCCAGAGCGCAGGGCAAGGTTTACAAGGCGTTTCGCGGCGTCGGCAGGCGAACCTTGCTGCAGCGTTTCCTCAATAGTGGCGTGCGTGACAGGGTCGGAAAGGCCGTCGGAGCATAACAGCAGACGGTCCCCGTTCTGGGCGTCTAGATTCCTAATGGTCGGCTCAACCGGATGCCCGGTGTATGCCTTAAGAATCAGCGAACGCTGCGGGTGCGTAGACACGTCCTCTGGGTCGAGCTTGCCCTCCGCCACCAGCGATTGCACAAACGTATCGTCGGTGGTGATCTGTTCCAGCACGCCGTGGCGCAACCTATAACCCCGAGAATCGCCGACGTGGCACAAGCCAAAGTTATAGCCGTCGAACATCAGCGCGGTGAGGGTGGTGCCCATGCCTTCCGTTTCGGGCGATTGACGCACCCGCTCTGCGATGGCGCGGTTGCCTTCGTACGCGGCGTCGGCAAGCAAGTTCAGCATGTTGTTTTGGCCGGGATGGCAGTCCAGCCTCTTCACATTCTGGATCATGAGCTGGGACGCGATTTCACCGGCGGCGTGCCCGCCCATGCCGTCCGCCAAGGCTAACAGATGAGGCCCGGCATATGCTGAATCTTCGTTATTGCCGCGAACTAATCCTCTATCCGAGGCGACTGCGTAATTAAGTTTCAGCATTTAGGGTTCGAGCCTTACTGTGGTGCGACCAATGACGATATCGACCCCCGTATCGACACGTTCCGGCCGGTCAATGCGGTACCCATTGATGTAGGTACCGTTGCGGGAATCAAGATCTTCAACGAACCAGTCCGAGCCGCGACGGAACATGCGTACGTGTTGGGCGGAGGCGTAGTCGTCATTAATGGGGAACGAGCAATCCTGGCTGCGGCCAAGGGTGATCTCATCTACGTTGTCGATTTCAACATAGGTGCCCTGCAAGGGGCCTTCGACAACCATGAGAATGCGGGCCGGCGCAGATTTGCTGCCACTCCCAGAACGAGGGGGTGCCGCGCCGATGCCGGGGATACCCCCACCGGCCGACGCGACCTTGGCGTCTGCGCGTAAGGCACGCAGCGCCATAAAAATGAAGAACCACAGTAAGACCAACAGGCCAATGCGGAAGGCAAACAACACGAAGGTATCCATGTGGGTCTCCTAGGTTTAAGTCGAATTAGCCGCTGATACGAACTTCGATGTAGGAATGGCCAACAGCAATTACGTCGCCATCAGCCAACAACCAGTTTTCTACCGGCATACTGTTTACCGTAGTGCCATTGGTCGACTGTAAATCAACCAGCACAGCATCACGGCCATCCCACGTCACCTCCGCATGCTGGCGGGAAACGCCAGTATCCGGGAGCCGCAAATCAGCGTCCACACCCCGCCCGATGATATTCGAACCTTCCTGAACTTGGTAGGAACGATTAGAACCATCTTGGAGTACTAACAGCACCGTCGGGAAATTCTGCAGGTGCGGCGCCGGCACGATCTCCGTAGCTGGCTCCTCCTGGATATGTTGCTGGCCAGGCGATTGCCGCAGCGGGGGGAGCCCCGGCGGTGGAGATTGCGGCATCGGAGGCTGATGCATCGGCTGATAACCATCGGAACGAGCCGAAGGTTCAGGCTGATACGAATCCGAGGAGTAGGAGCCGCCCTGGAAAGGCGACGAAGGCTCCGGCGGGAATTGCTGAGAATCCGCACTCGGCTGTGGCATAGGGGGCTGATGCATCGGCTGCTGGGCAGGCTGCAAAAAGGTTTCCGGGTTCGGTTGGTACCCATTGCCCCCAGCTGCGCCACCATAAGAATGAGGTTGCTGTTGCGGCGGTGGTTCGACATCGTTACCGGCATAACCACTTGCGGTTCCGGGGTTGGGATTCGAGGTTGACCGTGCCTTGAGCTGGCCGGTCCGTATGCTGCCATCCAGCGTGACAAATACTACAACCGGCCCCGCCAGCGACCAACCCTTATTCCGAGCAAAACGTCCCATACGATCCGCGAAATCAGCAGGCAACGAAGGGTGCTGTGAGGAGAGGTTGACGAAATCCTTAGTACTTACTGAAACCTCGAAGAAGTTTGGAGCCAGGATACCGTTACCGTTGGGTCGGGAGAGATTATCTTCTATTTCTTGCTTGAGAAGTTCTTCCAGCTCAGCAGGGACAACCTTGCCTCCAAACACGAAAGCGAAACCGTTGTCCAAGCCACGCTGAAGGGCACTGTCCAGCTTGGCAATTCGGCCCATTACGGACACGTTCAGGCCACCTTTCTTCAGAATCGGTCAGTAGTTGAATGACAAGGTCAATGCGACCAGTATATGTGTTTTAGGCAAGAGGATTGAAGAGGTGATTAAGCAGGGGTTTTTGGGGGGAGCTCAGGAAAACGCTATGTGGCCTGCGGATTTGACGTTAGATTACACGACCGTGCTATCGTATTGAAGTCCACAGCGACAGAAACCACTCGGGCGAGTGGCGGAATGGCAGACGCGCTGGCTTCAGGTGCCAGTGTCCTTCGGGACGTGGGGGTTCAAGTCCCCCTTCGCCCACGGAAAATAGGCCGTGACCTTCAACGAGGTCGCGGCCTTTCTCGTGCGGCGGGTGGGGGTGGGCGCGGCGTCGAAAAGCAACTTAGGGGTGGTGCCGCGTGGGGGAGTCTGTGTGGAATGTAGCGCACAAGCTAAATTGAGTTTCATTTTCAATAACGCGGCGGAAAAATGCAGGTGGCGTGATTGATTTTAGGCAACGTTTTCAACTAGGCTGTGCATCCGGAGCTTCATCGTGCTCCGCATCAAGCCAAACAAGGCAACCTTTGAAAGGAATACCCTCATCATGGCGCACAAGATTCATGAGAACCACGATCACGAGCACGGCGAGGGCTGCGGGCACGTCGCAGTACCGCACGGCGACCACGTCGACTACGTCCACGACGGCCACCTGCACCACAAGCACGAAGACCACTGGGATGAATGCGTAGGCGAGGGGCACCACGTTCACGAGGGGCACGACCACGAGCACGGTGAAGGCTGCGGGCACGTCGCAGTACCGCACGGCGACCACGTCGACTACGTCCACGACGGCCACCTCCACCACAAGCACGAAGACCACTGGGACGAATGCACGGGCGCGTAATCTAGCGCTGTTTGAAGCTGGGACCCTTCGGCCGTTATATCATGATGGGTCGGGGGGTTTCGCGTTTCTTAAGGGCGGGTGTGCGGGGGTGGTTGGTACCCCTTGTGTTGTGAATGTTGAAGTGTGTGTAAGGTCACAGGTTTTTGGTTTCGGGGTGTTGGGGGTCTTGGTGAAGGTTTGTATCATTTTTGCTGTGTTTGTGCTGTGGTGGGCTTGAGAGGGGTCGGTTTCGGGCTGTGGGGTGTGGTGGTCCCTGTTGGTGGCGTGGGGTGTGGTTGGGTTGTTCGCAATGGGTGTGGGTGTTGTTTTGCCTGCGTGTGCGGGGTGTGTGGGGGTGGTGTTTCCGGTTGCGGGCGTCGGGTTTGTGCAGGTGGCAGGCCTTGTAGTGGTTGTGCTGTGAGTGTAGCGTGGGTGATAGTTAGGGAATGAATTGTCGGGGTGGGAAGGGACACCGAGGGACGATGAGTGGCAGTGCTGGTACGGCGGGGCGGCGTGCGTTTTTTGCGTTGCAACGGGTGGATAATGTTGCGGGTCGGGCGACGATCGCTACGAATAAGGTGTATTTGCGGGTGTTGATGGGCATTGTGGGGGAGGTGGATTTCCCGAATGTGGAGCTGTCGAAGTTTGCGGCGAAAATTTCGACGGATCTTGGTTGGTTCGGGGCGCGGAAAACGGAATTGGTGTTGGGGTTTGCGTATCGGTTGCGGACCCAGTTGCCGTTGTTGCGTCGGTTGGCGTTGACCACTGGCTGTGTGGGTTTGGAGTGGGCGTGTGCGATTGAGCGTGGGTTGCAGGATGTGCCGACGACGGTGTCGTTGCAGGTGTTGGATAAGCTGGATCGCTTTTTGGTGAAAATGTTTACCCCAACCCGGGAGAATCAGACGCTCCCGCCGCCGCGGCGGGTGCAACGCCGCATCGAGGAATGCTTAATCCGCGCGGCGGTGATCAACGGCGCGGCGAAACCGGCTCTGCCACCGCCGGAAATCATGGTTTATCCCAGCCCCACGGTGCCCGGCCGGATCGTGTTCAACGCCGAGCTGGACGAGCTGGTAGCCGTGGAAGTCGAAGCGGCCATTGAGACCCATGCCCGCGCCAGGAAACTCACCAAAACGGAGGCGCTGGTGGAGCTTGTGTGTGGGGATGAAACCACCCGTGCGAAACATCGGAAAGTGGTGATTTTCGGGGTGGGGTCCTTCCAGCCGAATGTGCCGCTGCATATCGATCGGTTGCGCGTGACCGCCACCTTGACCGATGAGCAACGCCAGATCATTGCGGCGATGCAGCCGGAGTACCGCAACGCCCTGGAGGTGGCCCAAGAATGCCATGCGGAGCATGACCCCACCCCGGAGCAACGCAGCCTGGTGTACCTGCGCGATGGGCATTGCATGTTCCCGGATTGCGCCATCAACGCCGATCATTGTGACGTGGATCATGTGATTAATTATGAGGCGGGCGGTTGGACCACCGGCAGCAACCTGCAATCCTTGTGCCGCCACCACCACAACATGAAAACCGACCGCAGAGTCGCCGCCACTGGCAGCATCGACGGCACCATTACCTGGACCGACCCGGAAACCGATGAAATCATCGGGGTGGTCACCCCCGACGGGCCCCTCGCCGGGATCCAAGGCGGGATCGAAGGCATCACCACCCGCCACTCCGGCAAAACCCCCGCCGACGACAACACCGACCCACCCGAACACGACGGCCGCGGCAACTGGGGCTACACCTGGAGCCACAAAAACACCCGCACCCGCAAACACCGCGACCAACAACGCCCCACCCCACCACCGGACAACGAACCACCACCATTCTGAACCGAACAAGCGGCTTAGACGTTGCTGTGGATGAACTCCTTCACCACATCAACGTCATTGGGCAGTGCTTTCACGCGGCGCGGTGCGTTCATGATGTCTTGAAAGCGCTCTGGCAAGGCGGGTTCGCTGCCTGTTGCCTCGATGATGGTTTCGGAGAACTTCACGGGCAGTGCGGTTTCGAGGCAAATGATCGGAGTCTCGACCTTGTCCCGCAACTCACGGGCCACGTGGATGCCGTCCGCGGTATGCGGATCAACGAGAACACCGAGCCGTTTGTAGCAATCGCGGATGGTTTCAACACGATCGGCATGGGTGGAGCGTCCGGAAAGGAAACCGTGAGTTGTCGCGGCGGCGGGGAAGGCGGGGTCGTCGACAAGCGAGAAACCTCCAGCCTTAACTCTTTCGCCGAACAGTTCGGACGTGCGGGTGGCATCGCGACCCAGCAAATCAAAGATAAAACGTTCGAAATTGGAGGCGCGAGAGATGTCCATGGACGGGCTGGAGGTTTCGAGCGTTTCGGCGGAACTGCGGACGCGGTAGGCGCCGGTGCGGAAAAACTCGTCGAGCACGTCGTTTTCGTTGGTGGCCACGATAAGGCGGTCGATCGGAACGCCCATGGACTTGGCGATGTGGCCTGCGCAAATGTCGCCAAAATTGCCGGTAGGGACGGCGAAGCTCACGCGCTGATCAGGGTGCGTGGTCGTGCGAATCCAGCAGGAAATGTAGTACACAACCTGCGCTACGAGGCGGGCCCAGTTGATGGAGTTTACGGCGCCAATAGAGTGCGAGCGTTTGAACTCAAGGTCGGCGGAAACGGCCTTGACCACATCTTGGCAGTCATCGAAAACGCCGTCGAGCGCGATATTGTGGATATTCTCATCCTGCAAACCGAACATCTGTGCCTGCTGGAAGGGGGTCATGCGGCCGGCGGGCGTCAGCATGAAAACGGAAATGCCGGGGCGGCCGCGCATGGCGTATTCGGCGGCGGACCCTGTGTCGCCCGAGGTAGCGCCGAGGATGTTCAGCGATTCCCCGCGGCGGGCAAGTTCGTATTCGAACAGTTCGCCGAGTAGCTGCATGGCCATGTCTTTAAAGGCGGCGGTCGGCCCCATGGACAAATGGCCGATGTACATGCCCGGCTCGAGTTCGGTCACGGGCACGATCTGCTCGTGGGAAAACTTCGGGTACGTGTACGCCCGCGCGCAAATCGCCTCGAGGTCGGCGGCGGGGATGTCCGTAATAAAAAGCTTGAGCACCTCGGCGGCGAGCGCTGCGTAACCGTCCGTATCCAGAAGCTTCCGCCAGGAGGCCAGGGTTTCCTTGTCTACCTGCGGGTATTCCACGGGCAGGTAGAGGCCACCATCGGGGGCCAGCCCGCCGAGCAGGATATCGGAAAAGCTGGCCGGGGTTTGGGAAGAATCGCGCGTTGAAATGTAGTCCACGGCATAAACATTACTGAATAACGCGCGAAACTATGTCAGTGTCACCGTGGCAAGCACGTCGCCCGAAGGGCTTGCGCTGCCACCAGCGGGTTCCTCGGTGACCATCACCTTCATGGTGCCAGGGGGGATAAGCATCCAGCCTTCAGGGTTTGGAATTTCATCGATCATTCCGGCGAATTCCATGTCACCGTTATCCATGACCGCCCAAACTTGTGCCTCCATGCCGTCGTCGAGGGTAGGCGACCCGGCGACCATGAGGCAGCCTTTGCCCATATCGTCGGAAACCGCGACCTTGAGGTCCGCGCCCATCACTTCCGCGGAACCGTGCCGCACATCGCTGGCGGACATGATTTTGTTCATGTGGTCCGTGCCATTTGCGGTGGTCGGGGCCGCGACCTGCGTGGTTGTTTCCTGCGGTTGTTGGGTGGTGACGTTTGAGGTGGCGAACCAGAGCCCAACGCCGGCGAGGGCGACAACGCTTGCTGCCGCCGCGAACATTCTTACGAATGGACGTTTGTTTTGCGGGAGGGCCGTGACCTGCGGTTCATCGTCGATTTGGGCGAGAATACTGTCGCGAAGTTGTGGCGGCGGCGCGATAGGTGCTGGGGCACGCATCAGCGTGTCTTCCACCAGCGACAAGTCAGGCTCTGCCGCAAGCGCATCATCGAATGCATTGTCGTTCACCGTGCTGCCCCTTTCTTATCGACGACCGCGCGAAGTTTCCGCAATCCGTCACGCACCCGAGTTTTGGCCGTACCAAGCGGAATATCCAGAGTGTCGGCCAGTTCTTGATGTGTTAAGCCGTGAAAATACGCCAACATGACGGCCGTGCGATGCGGCTCGCCTATGGAATCCACCACGTGACGCAGCTGTTCGGCCTCAAGCGAAGCTACCGCCTCATCCTCGACTGACCCTGCCCAAGATGCATGCTGCAACCGAAATTCCTTGTGATCTCGGTCCAGGGTTGCCTGGTAGGAGCGGAGGCGGTCGATCGCTCGAAGCCGAGCCAAGCGCAGTACCCAAGTTTGGGCGCTGCCTTTGGCGGAATTGAACTCAGCGGCGCGCCGCCAAACCTCAATAAAAACTTCCTGCATGACTTCCTCGGCTTGCGCTCGCTGTTGAACGATCTGTACACACAGACCGAGTACACGAGGGGCAAGCGCGTCATACAGTGCGGCAAACGATGCTTTATCGCCGCGCGCTGCATTGGTCAACAGCTGGTCGCAATTGACTAACCGCGTGGATTCCATATCCACCGAGACTAATGCATGCATAAACGTTTTGAGGATTCGGCGCGGTGGGCGCGCGCTTAGTTGTTCCCCATTTTCTCGTCGGTTTTCTCCATGGAGTCCATCGAGTCGGTCTTTTCCATGGAGTCCATCTTGTCAGTGGGCTCCATCTTATCGGTGGATTCCATCTTGTCTTCGGTCTTCTCCATCGAATCCATCTTGTCCGTGGATTCCATCTTGTCGGTGGACTCCATCTTGTCCGTGGACTCCATCTTGTCCATCTTTTCGGAGGTGGTCGTGGAGGTGGTTTCGCTGGAAGTCGTGCCCGTTGTTTCGCCACAGGCGGTGAGGCCGAAGCCGGCTAGGGCGATCATCCCAGCGATAACGGTGGCGCGAGTCTTGGTGTACATGATGCTCCTTTGCAACATTGAAGCCGGTATGGGTTCTGTGTCCGAAAATGGTTCGTTGTTTGGCTTCATTTACACATACGGAGCGGTGTTCGTTTTCGGATTGCAATCCGGATTGGGAGGTGGCTCCGTAGGTACTAACAGATGCCCCCGCAGAGCATTCTCGGGAACCTGGGCACTGAGCTTTCGTTCGTTACTAGGGTCCTTTGTTGTCGAGTTCACGTGTGGTTAGTGTCCCGCGGTGCTGGGCGGGGGCGTCGTCGATAGTAAAAACTATGTAGCAAAGGATTGCGTTGTGTTTGAGCTCGCAGTGATCGGTCTAATAGGGGGCATAGTCACTGGTGTTTCGCCGTGCATTCTTCCCGTGTTGCCGGTGGTATTAGCGGTGACGACGAGTGAGGGGCGTCGTCCATTTCCCGTGGTCGCCGGCATCGCGGTGAGTTTCTCGCTGATTACCCTGCTGGGCACCTTGGCGCTCAAGGCGCTGGGATTGCCCGATTCCACGTTGCGGTGGGTGGGAATCATCATGCTTGTGCTGGTCGGCGTGGGGATGTTGGTGCCTAAACTTGGGCACTTGATCGAAGCTCCGTTCCAACGTTTGCCAAGGCTTACAGTGCTGCAAACCAAGGCACGGGGCAAAGGCGGATTCCTCGTCGGTCTCGCGCTTGGTGCCGTATATGTGCCGTGCGCCGGGCCGGTACTGGCGGCGGTGACTGTTGCGGGTGCCACGGGCGATATCGGCTGGAACACGGTGGTGCTTACTGTTGCGTTCGCTATCGGGGCGTCGGCACCCATGCTGGTATTCGCGAAAATTGGCGATCGCATTGGTGCCGGACACAATACCTCCGTGCATCGCGTCGCCGGCATTGTGGTGCTGGTGCTCGCAGTCGCGCTCGTTTTCGATGCCCCCGCAGCCGTGCAGCGCGCGCTCCCGGACTGGACGGCTGGCGTGCAGAAACAACTTGGGGAAAACGAACACATTCAAGATGTGCTTACCGGGGCGCGAGGCGCGTCGGAAGGGACGTTGGACCATTGCCGCGGCACCGATCCCGCCGAGCTGAGCGATTGCGGCCCCGCACCTGAGTTCGAAGGCTTGGAGGGGTGGTTTAACACCGATGCGCCGGTCAAGGTCAACGAGGGCAAAGTCACCCTGGTGGATTTCTGGGCCTATGCCTGCATCAACTGCCAGCGCGCGAACGAACACGTAACCAAGTTGTATGACGCGTACAAGGATGCCGGCTTGCAGGTGGTTGGTATCCACGCCCCCGAATACGGTTTTGAACGCGAAGCCGAAAACGTGCGGGCGGCGGCGGAAGCCCAGGGCATCCATTACCCAGTTGCCCAAGACAATGACTTTGTCACTTGGAAGGAATACAACAACCGGTACTGGCCCGCGCACTACCTCGTGGATGCGGAAGGCAAGGTGCGTCAGATCCATGAGGGTGAAGGCGCCTACGCCGAGACGGAAACCCTAGTGCGACAATTGCTGAAGCAGGCCGATCCGAACGTAAAACTACCGGCGGTGGTGGAGGAAGGCACGGTGGATGCCGTGACCAAAGACCGTAACCCGGAGACGTATTTGGGTACGCAGCGCGCCCGCTTTTACGAAAACCACGGTTATACCAACGGTACGCACGAGTTTTCGGACCCCGCCGGCGAGCTAGGACGGTTCGCGTACAGCATTTCCGGGACGTGGAACCTTGCAGAAGATGCCATCGAACCGAAGAAAGACGGCGCGAAACTTAAGCTGAACTACCGGGCATCGCTGGTACAGGTGGTGGCATCTGGCACCGGGAAGCTTACGGTGACGCGTGCGGACGGCTCCAAGGAAACCTTCGAGGTTCCGAAGACCCCGGGCACCGTGGACATTGTCAAGGTTTCCACCCCGCAGGAAGGCGTGCTGACCATCGATGCTGAGCCCGGAATCCGGATGTATTCCTTAACGTTCGGCTAAAACGGAAAGCATGAAGGTTCGAGATCTTTACCGTGACTTTGCCCTGAGGCCAGTGGAGGCGGCGGGATACCTGCCCGCCCTGACACACCAGCAATTGAACACCAGCCTGATGGGCCATCCGAACACGATCGCGTGGTTGTTGTGGCATGCCGGGCGGGAGGTAGACATGCAGCTTGCGGAGCTCACCGGCGCCGAGGAGGTGTGGCGCGCGGAGGGGTTCCGCGAGCGCTTTGATCTCGGCCCGATCGGCGACACGATGGGCTATGGGCATACACCTGCGGAGGCCGCGCTCATTGTGGTCAATTCCCAACAATTGCTCGTTGAATACCTTACCGCCGCCCTTAATGCCTGCGTCGCCTACGCCGACCAGCTGGAGGAAGGCGAGTGGGACGAGATCGTGGACCGTTCCTGGGAGGTTCCGGTCACCCGAGGCGTCCGCTTGGTTTCCCTCGTTGATGATGCCGCCCAGCACGTTGGCCAGGCCGCATACGTGGCGGGTGCGCTCACCGCATAGCCGGCCGCCACATCATCGCAATTCCTGATATCGCGCCAAGGCTTCGCGTCGTGCCTCCGCATGGTCGACGATAGGCAATGGGTACCTCTCCGGCAGGTTGCGCATTGCGTGGATATCCGCCGCCGGCGTGGCAGCCAGCTCGGGAACCCAGCGTTTAATGTAGTTCGCTTGTGGGTCAAAGCGTTTCCCTTGCGTCTGGGGGTTAAAGATGCGGAAATACGGGGAGGCATCTGTGCCGGTGCCAGCGCACCATTGCCAGGAATGTTGGTTGGTGGCTTCGTCGAAATCCACAAGCATTTCGCGGAAGTATTCGGCTCCGAGCTGCCATGGCAAGTGGAGATCTTTGGTGAAAAAGCTCGCCACCAGCATGCGCACTCGATTGTGCATCCACCCCGTAGCCAGCAATTGGCGCATGCCCGCATCGATGATTGGGTAGCCGGTAGTGCCGTCCTTCCAGCATTCGAAATCTTCGGTGGCTTCGTCCCAGCGGAAGCGCGCGAATTTCGGGTTAACATTTTCGGTCGCGGTTTCGGGGCGGTGGTACAGGAAGTCGGCATAGAATTCGCGGAACGCCAGCTCCCGTGCAAACGCCTGCCGGTCCGCCACCGGCGCGTCGCTCTCGCTCAATGTTTCTAAGAGCCCACGTGGATGCAGCGCGCCAACGCTCAAATGGTGCGAGATCCGCGAGGTTCCATCAAGGTCCGGGCGGTCCCGCTGCTCGGCGTATCCAGGCAGCCGGTATTCCAAGAATTCCAGCCAATCCGCCCACGCTTGCCCACCGGCACAGGCCAGGTTTGGGGCCTCCCAGCCGCATTCTGACCAGGCACGATAGTACGGAGTAAACACCTTGTAGTGCCCGCCCGTGCCGGTGTGTAACACGCCTGGCGGCACCGCGTAATTGCAATCCAAGGATTCCATGATGCCCCCGCCAAGGGCTTTTGAAACCTGTTTATCGCGCCGCAATCCGGCAGGCGTGTAATCCGCAGTGACGATCACACGTTCGGGTTTTGCGTTGATAATGTCCGCTACCGTTCCGCGTTCCAGCTCCAACCCGCGCTCACGCAATTCGTTGCTCAGTTCGAAAAGTGCGGCGGTCACGGCGTCGTTTTGAAAGCTTGAGCGAGGCGGATCGGCGGCGTAGATCACGCGCACGTCTGGCAGTTCCAGCGCCGCGTCCAACCCTGGGTGATCGAACGCGCGCAGGTCCCGCCGCAGCCACAAAATGGCGCTCAAAGAACCCACTTTCCTAGCCGCAGCGCGGTGGTCATCAATGCGGCGTACTTGTCCCGCGCCAAGCCCTTTGGCCCCGCGATGGGCACCAGACGTTGTTCCGAAATCGTGCGCGATTCCGTGTATTTAAGCAAGCCTCCGTCCGCGTGTCGACGCCCCGCCCCCGACGCTTTCCAACCACCCATCGGGGCATCCACGCTGCCGAACGTAGCCGCGAATCCTTCGTTGATATTCACTGATCCGGCATGCAAATGTAGGGCAATATTCCAACCCGTGTACGGTGCCGCCAGCACCGCGGCATTGAGGCCGTACTCGGTATCGTTTGCCTTTCGGACCGCCTCTTCAAGCGATGCAACAGTTTCCATATACACCACCGGCCCGAACACCTCTTCGCGGTATAACTGAGCGTCTTCGGGCACGTCGGTAAGGATCGTGGGGGAGAGATATGATTCGCCCAGCTCCGGGAGGCGGGTGCCGCCGGTGAGGAGGCGGGCGCCGCGGTTCAGGGCGTCGTCAATCATGGCGATGGCGCTGTCGACCTGGGCGGGGGAGATCATGGAGCCGACGTCTTCGGTCCAGCCGCCGCCGCCGATGCGCAATGCCTGCGTGGCTGCGACAAAGCGTTCGGTAAAGCTCTCCGCAATGGCTTCGTGAACGTAAATTCGTTCGATGGAAACGCAGAGTTGTCCGGTGTTTGAAAAGCACGCTCGCACGGCATCGGCGGCGGCGCGGTTGAGGTCCGCATCCGGCGCGACGATCATCGGGTTTTTGCCGCCCAGCTCCGCGGAGAAATCGATCAAACGTTCACCCGCAATGGCGGCGAGCTGCCGGCCCGTCGCCGTGGAACCGGTAAACATCAGGTAATCGGCCTGCTGCGCGATCTCGGTCCCGACCACCGCGCCGGACCCCGTGACCACCTGAAATAGTTCCAGCGGCAACCCGGCCTCGACCAGCAGGTGCACGCCCAATAGTGCGGTAAACGGCGTTTGCGAATCCGGCTTGAGCACCACCGCATTGCCCGCCAATAACGCCGGGATCGCGTCCGAAATCGAAAGCGTGAGCGGGTAATTCCATGGGGAAATAATGCCCACCACCCCTTTGGGGCTGTGGTCCACCAGGGTGCGCGTGAGCACGGGCAGGGCGCCCTTGGCGCGGCGCGGTCTGAGCAATCGTTGCGCCCGCCGCGCGTAATGACGCGCCGTGATCGCAACATCCAGCACCTCATCGAAAGCGCTGGCACGATTTTTTCCGGTTTCGGCCTGAATCACATCCAGCAATTCGTCTTGGTGTTCTAGTACCAAGTCGTGGAAGCGCAACATAATCTTGGAGCGTTCTTTAAGGGGCGTTGTCACCCACGCTGCCTGCGCGTTTCGGGCGGCTGTAAAGGCGCGCTGGGTGTCGGCGGCGGTGCTTGCGGGCACTTCGCCATAGGTTTCGCCTGTGCGGGGATCGGTGACAATGATGGGGGCCACGGTGCTGGTCATGCCTTACCAGAATACCGGGATCCCGCGAGCGCGTGCTAGGGCAACCTACACTGGGACCATGCGATCAGTCTTTATTTCCGGAGCGGGCGCAGGCATCGGTCGAGCCGTGGCAGAAAAGTTTTTGGCTGCGGGATGGATGGTCGGCGCCTACGACATTAACCCCGTGGATTACCACCACAAGAATTTAGTAAAGGGCCACCTCGACGTGACGGACGCCGCCTCTTGGGACGCCGCGCTCGCCGATTTCGTGCGGCATACCGGCGGCACTATCGACGTCGTGGATAACAACGCCGGCGTGCTCGTCGACGGCCCCCTTGAAACCCTCACCCCTGACCAGGTTCAGGCGCAGATCAATGTGAATTGCAGCGGCGTGACTCTGGGCGCGCGGGCCGCCAAGCGCTACCTGCATCGCGGTTCCACGCTTGTGAACATGAGTTCGGCTTCCGCCATTTATGGGCAGCCGGGAATCGCCGTGTATTCCGCCACGAAGTTCTATGTGGCGGGCCTTACCGAGGCGCTGAACCTCGAGTGGTCGCGCGATAAGATCCGCGTGGTCGCCGTGTGGCCGCTGTGGGCGAAGACGGAGCTGGCGGATGTGAAGGCGCCGTCGGCACGCAGGCTCGGCGTGCGCATTACTCCCGAACAGGTTGCCGACGTCGTGTGGGAAGCCGTGCATCCCGCGAACCGGTGGCGCCGGGGGCATATCCACTACGGCGTATCGCGGCTCGATAAGCTGCTCTATCGATCGCGCAAGCTTTCGCCCAGCCGGGTGGCGCGGTTGCTCACCCGGGTGGTCGCGGGATGAACACCTGGCTCGCCACCGCAGAACGGGTCGCCCGCGCCGCCCACGCAGACCAGGTGGATAAAGCGCAAGAGCCGTATATTCACCATCCCGAGCGGGTGGCGCGCATCACCGCAGGCATCACGCCTTCCGAGGAGGCCCGCGCCGCCGCTTGGCTGCACGACGTGCTTGAGGATACCGTTGTGACCAGCGCGGATCTGCGCGATGTTGGCATTCCAGAAACCGTTATCGAGGTGGTGGAGCTGCTTACCCGGGGCGAGACCGAAGACATCGATTCCTATATCAAGCGGCTCCGCGGGCACCCGCTCGCCCGGGCGGTCAAGGTTGCGGATTTGGTGGATAATTCCTCGCCAGTGCGTCTCGACGCCCTGCCCGCGGCCGACCACGAACGCCTCCGCGCGAAGTACCACCGCATGTGGGCCTTGTTACTGGATACGGCGCCCGCCTTCTAGTTCGATCAATCGATCACACTGCAGGGCTTCCTGCTGGTAGTGGGTGGTGATAAGCACGCCCACCCCGCGCGCGGCGGCATGCCGAAGGGTTTTCCACAACATGGCGCGGGAAAGCGCATCCATGCCGGAGGTCGGCTCGTCCAGAATTAGCAATTGCGGTTCGTGGCTGAGGGCGCATTCCACCGCGAGATTGCGTTGCGTGCCAAGGGGCATGTTGTGCACGGGGAGCCGCGTGCCGTTGTATTGCGAAATCGCTTTCGGGGCGCGGAAGGTGGCGGTGGTGAAGTCCAGATTCTCCTGCGCCGAGAGCGTGGGGTAAAGGCCAAGGCTCTGCGGGACATAGCCCAACCGGGCCCGCGTGTGCAGGCTGGGTGGCTGCCCAAAGAGCGTCACGGAGCCGCCACTGCAGCGATCCAGCCCCAGGATAAGGCGGATCAAGGTGCTCTTGCCCGCGCCATTGCTGCCGATCAGCCCTACGATTTCCCCGCTGCGCACCTCGATGGACACTCGGTGCAGCGCGGTGAAATTGCCGAAGCGCTTGCTGGCTTCCGCCACTTGGATCAGCTGCTCACCCGCCGGAAAGCCCGCGTGCTTTGCCACCCTGGTGTGTGCCTCGGGGGTATTGCGCAACAGCATGGCCACGGTGGTGAGGTCAAGATCGAATTCCGCGGGTTGCATGCCAGCGGGTGCGGGCGCATGTTCCTCGGGGGACCAGCGGTACATGGTGGTGCCGCGCCGCCACACCCGGTTGGTGTCCATGCTCAGGACGGTGTCCACATCGATGGGTTGCTGCCACAACGTTCCTGGGGCGGCGGCGCAGATTTCGGCGGGGGTACCGGCGGCCAGCAATTCGCCCTTATCCAGCAGAAACACCTGATCCGATTCAGCGGCCTCATCCAGATAGGTGGTGGCCACGATCACGGTGCTGCCTTCTCGCGCCGCCCGTTTGATCAACCGCCACATGATCTCGCGGCTGTGCGGATCCACACCGGTGGTGGGTTCGTCCAGAAGCAGGAGCTTCGGTTGCGGCAACATCGCCATGCAGACCCCGAGCTTTTGGCGCATGCCGCCCGATAGTCGCCCGCCGATCACCCGCTGCGCGTCGAGGAGGTCTGCGGCGCGTAACAATTCCTCGATGCGCTGGTGCGCGGCGTCGATACGCAAATGGTAGGTGTCGGCTACGAACTGCAGGTTCTCGCGCACAGCAAGGTTCTGCCACACCCCGGAACTACTCGGCTGGTAGCAAACCTCGCGGGCGGAAAGCCCGGAATGCCCCGCAAGGTAACGCAACAAGCTGGTCTTGCCCGCGCCGTCGCCGCCGATCAACGCGGACACCGTGCCGGGGGCGAAGGAGCCGGAAAAATCGCGCAGGCCATGGCGGAGCGTAAAGTGCCGCAGGGTGATCATCGCGTGGCACCCCCATTGCGCAAAATGGCGCGCATCCGTAACGTGGCGGCGCCGAAAATAACCACCGCCATCAGGCTTAAAACACCCACGGAGCTGGCGATCTGGTCCAGCGAGGTGGCGCGCAGCATAATGCCCTGCGCGGCGTTGTTAAACCAGGTCAGGGGCAGGATATAGCTGATCCAGCGGACGCCCACCGCCATCGCGTCGAGGGGAAAAATCAGGCCGCTCAGCAGGGTTTGGGGGAGCACCGTCATAATGGCCAATTGGATGGCCTGGCCGGTGGTTTGGGAGATGGAGGAAATCAGGATCCCCAGGCCGAGGACCACGAACAGGAAGAGGACTGCGACGACGGCGAACCGCCAAATGCTGCCTTCGAATGGGACCTCGAATAGCTTGGTGGCCACGAAGGTGATCAGGACGATATCGAACAGCGCCATAAAGAAATACGGCAAAATCTTGCCCAAAATGATGGCGAACGGCCGCAACGGCATCACGGCGAGCTGTTCTAGGGTGCCGGCTTCGCGTTCCCGGACGAGGCCGATGCTGGTGATGATCACGCCGATAAAGGTGAGGATCAGGCCGATCAGGCCGGGGACTAGGACCCAGGAGGTTTTGAGCTCGGGGTTAAACATCACCGTGGATACCTGATCGAGATCGAGGCTTTCGATGGTGCTCGGAAGCTGGGGGCGTTGGCCGCCGGGGGTGGGTGGAGTTTCCGCGAGTGCGTCGCGGGCCTCGGTGAGCTTGGCGCGGCCGTCTTCAATGATGGCGCGGATCCACGCCTGTTGCGCGGATTGCGCCGAAAACAGCAGCGAACCGTCGATGTATATGTGATTGTGGGCGCTCAGCGCCTCATGCTCGGAATCTGGGGTTTCGGCGTAGATCACCGCGTTATAGGTGCGGTCTTGGAGCAGCCCGTGGATGTCCTCCTTGGTTACTGCGGTATCCACCTTGGTGATATTGAATCGCTCCTGGGCGGACTCGTTGTTGTCCAGGATCGTTTTGGTGTGCTGCGCGCCTGGGCCTGCGACAAGTACGTCGGTTTTGTCCACCGAGAAGTTCGCCGCGTAGGTAAACACGATGAGCAGCAAGAGCGGGATGATAATGAGCAACCCTAAGGTGCGCCGATCCCGCGCGAGCTCCCGGATTTCCTTGATGATCATTGCTTTCATGGTTGGGTCCTAGAGTTTCGTCGGTTGATGAAACTGATCCTAGCACGGTAGTTTCCACAACGGGAGAAATTATTTGTGTGACGTAAACTGGAATCCGTGACTGAGGGAAAAACGCAGGGAAAAACGCAGGGCAAACGAGGGCCGCAAACTGACCGCGAGGATGTCAAAGGCGAAATCTTAAGCGCCGCGCAGCAGGTATTCGTGGAAAACGGGTTTCAGCGCGCCACGCTTCGCCGCATCGCGGCACGGGCGCAGGTAGATCCGAAGCTGATCCACTACTACTTCGGCTCGAAATCAGACCTGTTTATGCACTGTATCCCCAGCGCGGACGGCGTCGCGGAAGTGCTTGCGGCGCTCCGGCGATTCTTTAGCACCCCCGAATTCACCGGCGAAATGTATGTCCACCGAGTATTGGAAACGGTGGAACAATCCAGCTTTGGTCCCGCCTTTCTGAGCCTTCTCCGCGGGTTCGGCGACCACGAGGAATCCCGCGCAACGGCGCGTAAGTTCTTCGGCGGGGAGGTGATCAAGCTATTGCGTGCACAGGAGGGGTTCGAGATCACCGACATAGAACGGCGACTCGCCCTTATCGGCGCACAAATGTACGGGCTTGTGATGACGCGCTATGTGCTTAAATACCCCGCCGTCGCGAACGCAAGCATTGCGGACCTGGCGCGCGACGTTGGTCCCGTGCTTGACCACTATCGCAGCCTGGGGGAATATGGTACTACAAAACCATTGGGCAAAACTTATTAATGTGGCTGATAGGAAAGGATGCACAAGATTATGAAGCACCAAACCATCATCGCCACCCTGCAGGTCCTGATCACCGTTGGAATCTGCGTGTGGCTCTGGGAATACGCACAAACACTCTGGTAGGCGGCTGCCGAGCGGGTGGTGGCGAGACACACTTATTCCGAAAAACGGCCTATCCTAGGGCCAAACAGGAAGAGAGTACACAATATGTCACTGACAGTCGCCGAAGCGATCAGCCGCCGCCGCGCAAACCGCAACTACCTAGACAAACCCATCCCAGACGAAGTGCTGGACCGGGTGGTCGCCCAAGCACTCGAAGCGCCCAGCGCCTTCAACCTGCAACTCCGCGACCTCGTGGTAGTGCGCGACCCCAAGATCAAAGAAGCCATCTACAACGCTAGCGGCCAACAACAATTCCGCGACGCGCCCGTGGTTTTGGTCGCGGTGGCGCGGGCGGAAGCGCTGCCGGAAGACGCGGCGCAGATAATCAACGAACGCCGCCTCACAGCCATCACCCGCATGAAAGACGGCGCCACCCCCCAAGCGCTACGTGAAGCCGCGCTTAAAGACGCCGCGCTGCTCGCCGGCTTCGCTCTCATCGCGGCAACGGCCGAGGGGCTGGCGAGCTGCCCGACAACCGGGTGGGACGAAGAAAAAGTGAAAGAAGCCATCGGCCTCGGTGGGCGCTCGGATCGTGGGATCGCACTCGTGATGTCACTCGGATACTCCGATGACCAGCCCCAACACCCAGGGCGCATCGCGCAACGGCGGATCGACGACCACTACTAGGCGAGGGCTTTACGGGCGGCGAGGGCGGGAAACCGTCGGATCGCCCGGAATCCAAAACCGCCACTTGGGGAGCGGGTTTTTGGTTATGCCAATGCGCGGGCCAGTAAGAAACTGCGGTGATTCCGCAGGGGAGACCAGCGAAAACTCCGGGCTGGGATCTGATGGGTCCAGGGAAATGGCGGCGTGATTATCACTGATAAGAAGGTTTAAAGCTTGGCCGAAATTCCCCGGGCCCTGCGCTAGGCGAGCTGGTGGGTGGATATCGTTCCGTCGCTGGCGAGCCAGGTCACAGCCCGCAACCACCTCGCCCGCCCGAAGCAAGACTGCGCCCGGAGTGCCTTCTGGCCAGCACACAATATTGCCCGCCTTATGGATTCCGTACGAGTTATACACATAAAGCCTGCCAGGCGGCCCGAACATCGCAGCATTGCGAGGCGTCTTGCCACGGAACGCGTGGGAAGCCTCATCCTCCGCGCCCAAATATGCCTCAACCTCGGTGATTCGGATAGACACTCCCGCGTGAGTGAGCGTGCAACCCAACAGGAGCGGAGCGACAAGGAGTGGGGAACTGGAAAAGTCAATCATGTTCGGGTGGTTGGTCGGCGGTTGATGGGCGATTCATCGGCGGCGTGATTTGGAGGGGGTGAAGCGGCCGCCAAGCTCGGCGCTCAGGCAGATTCGACACGCCGGGACGCTAGGGACGGTGTTTCCGCAGGACGCCGAACTTGCCCTGTTAGATCTGCCTGAGGCAGATCCGGCGGGGCCTATGGTTCGGGAAAGATCGAACTCTATTGCCCGGGATTGCCCTCCCGGTAGCTTCCGCCGATAGGTTGTGTGCAGCCGTTGACCTGCGATCGTCCGGAATTTCTTCATTGGGCGCCTCAACGAAGAATGGAAAGACCAGCTGCGGCGTTTTTGGGCCAGATTCGTCCGGAATTTCTTCGTAAGACCCCCGAATGAAGAATAGAAAGACCAGCCCAGGTCGGCAGTTGCGTACAACCCATCGGCCATGGCGGCGGCAGCAACTTTTCGGGCACCGGGGTGCGGTCGGGTGTTAGTTTTGCCACGCCACCGGCTACTAGAATTTACACTGGCACCATGCAGCCATTGATTCTTGCTTACCAAGGGAAAACGCCGCGCATCCACGAGTCGGCTTGGATCGCGCCGAACGCGACCATTATCGGGGATGTGGAGATCGGCCCGGATTCTTCGGTGTTCTACGGGTGCGTTCTGCGCGGCGACGTGGCACCGATTCGCATCGGTGCTCGAACGAATATCCAGGATAATTGCACGGTCCACGTCGATGGCGATGCGCCGTGCACGCTGGGGGATGACGTGACCGTCGGGCACATGGCATTGCTGCACGGAACCACCGTGGGCAATGGCACCCTGGTGGGCATGAAATCCGCTCTCTTGTCTCACTCGGTGATCGGCCCGGGGGCGCTGATTGCCGCAGGTGCGGTGGTTTTGGAGCACCAAGAGGTTCCCGAACGCAGCCTCGCGGCCGGCGTGCCTGCCAAGGTGCGTCGGGAATTGTCGGCCGAACAATCAGCTGCCTTTATCCCACATGCCGCCAAGTACGTGGAAACCGCCCAGAATCAAAGCGGAATCACGTTAGCGTTGGCGGATGTTACCGTGCGCAACGGATCCGCATAAAGCTTCCCAAGCGCCGCGGCGCGGGCGGCGATGCGGATGGTATCCCGATGCGTGGGAATCATGCGCAGCTCAGTGTTCTTGACGCTATCTGCCACAATCGCGCGGTTCTCGCGGATCTCCGTAAACCCGCACCCGGCTAGCACCAAGCTGGTGGGCTGGAGTTCGGTCACCAGTTCGGCTAGGGAACGCAGCGGGGTGGAGGTTTCCTTGATGTCCGGGCCATCGGCCCAGGCAAGCGCGGCGGTGGATTCACGCAAGGGCAGGTGACATACCAGGGTGCGGCGGGACTTGGTATCGGCGAGCGAAGCGGTTTGCACTTCCGCCGCCGCCAAGGCGCAGGCAGTGGAGATGATCTCGGCCCAAGGGAGATCCAACGGTAGCGTGTTAATGACGGCGATGCTTACGGAAACGGGGTTGCCATCGAGGGTGGTAAGCGCCTTGCGGACGATCGAGGCGGGGTCCAACCCCTCCACGGTGTTGTCCAACAAAACATCTCTGATCGTGTTGCCGCGGGCATCGACCAAAGTTGCGTAGGTGACTAAATGGTCCACCGAAACCCCGGCGAAGGTCTTGCCAGCGCCGTCGAGCTCCAATGGGATAGTCGGACGCCCAGGCCCGTTTGGGTGAACTAGGTCTGGGCGTTCGCGCACCAGGCCGATCTTGCTAAGCGCTGCCACAGCGCGGGTAACGGTGGGTTGTGATAAGCCCGTGGCGGCAGTGAGGTCTGCGCGAACGGAAAGTCGATGTTGCCGAATGTGGTGCAGACACTGTGCCGCCGCGGAAACTGGATTGCCGAGCGGAGTTTGCATGCGGCCTAGTATAGACCGATGTGTCTAACTCGAATGTAATGATCATTCTGATTTAGCTAAGAGTTTTGTTCAGGTTTTCTTTTGGTTCGGTACATAAATGCGGTCCAACCCCCGCCAACCTGTAGCATGGTGGGTATGCAGAGCACCCTGAATATCCGCCCTATGACCAGCGATGATACCAAATTGCGCGAGGAAGCGGAACAGCGAAATGCCACCCGGGAATCACGCCAACCACGTCTCTTAGGATTTATTCCAGAGCGCGGAGATTACGGGATCGTAGCTTTCGATGATGCGAGCGTTGCGGGGGTTGCCTGGGCGTCGATAAGCGGCGTTTTGCCCGAGATCACGGTGAACGTCGCCCCGGAGCATCAGGGAAACGGGCTGGGTACGCGCTTGGTTGATGCATTGGTAACGCACGCGCACAGTGTTCGCTGGCCAGGGCTGGCGCTCACCGTCGCCGACGATAATCCGGCACGTCGACTCTACGCCCGGCTGGGTTTTGAGGCGCGCGCGGATGGCGTCATGGTGAAGCCGTTGGCTCCCGCAATCAACGCTATTACCGTGTACTGCGGTTCCGCATGCGGCGCCCGCCCCGAATACGTCAACGCCACCCGCGAGTTCGCCCAAGGCTTGGCAGAGCTCGGCGTGGACATTGTGTACGGCGGCGGCAAGATTGGCCTGATGGGGGAGCTTGCCGACGCCGCGCTCGCAGCCGGCGGTGACGTCATCGGCGTGATCCCCGCCTCGCTGGTGGACCGGGAGGTGGCACACCCGAAGCTTACGGAATTGCAGGTGGTGGACAGCATGGCGGAACGCAAGGAGCGCATGGAGGCGCTGGGCGATGTGTTTGTGGCCCTGCCCGGCGGCATCGGCACGCTGGAGGAACTCTTTGAGGTGTTTACCCTGCAGCTGCTCGGCCCGGAGTGCATGCCCGTGGTGCTGTACAACGTGGAAGGCTACTGGAGCTCGCTGATTGAAACATTGAAGCGAATGACCGAGGAAGGGTTTATTCCGCCCAAATACATTGACGCCTTGATTGTCGTCGATAGCGTGAGCGGTCTGTTCGAGGCGTTGGAGTCCTGGCGCGCGCCCGGAATCAAGTGGGAGTAGCCCTACAATAGGCGGTTATGACTACATTGCGAACCCCCACCGCGCTGGACCAAGCCGCCGAAGCGTACGTGCACGACCTAGCGGCGCTGATACCCATCGAGGCCACCGCGTGGGGCATCGCCGGCTATGACGGCGAATTGCAGGATTTCAGCCCCGAGCACTATGCGGCGGTGACGGAACGCACGCGGCGGATGCTGCGAGATGTGGACGCGCTGGCCGGGGAGGACGACGCCGTGACCGCAGCCGTGATGCGCGACCGGCTCGGCGTGGCGGTGGCGCTGGATGAGCGCGGCGAAAAGCTGCGGAGCCTGAACAATATCGCCTCCCCGGTGCAGGAGATCCGGGATTCCCTGCTGCTGATGCCCTCCGGCGATGCGGTGCGGCAGCGTCTAGGGAAGGTGCCGGCGGCGGTGGCGGGGTATCGGGAATCCCTGCGGCTCGCGGCTTCCCAGGGGCAGGTTTCCGCACAACGCCAGATCGGGCAACTATTGCAGCAGCTCGATGCTTTGATCGAGGGCACCATGCTCGATGATTTGCTCGAAACCCCCGCCCCGGAAATAGCGCAAGCCAAACAAGCGTTCGGGGAGCTTGCCGAGTGGTTGCGCACGGAACTCGCCCCGCAAGCCCCCGCAATAGACGCCGTGGGCCGCGACCGCTACGAGCTGTTTTCCCACGAATTTGTTGGCGCCCGGGTGGACCTTGACGAAGCCTACGAGTGGGGACTCGACCGCCTTACCGAAATCATTGCCCAGCAGCGCGAATGCGCCCACGAATTGTATGGTCCGGGGGTGGACGTTGCGGAAGCCATCGCACGGCTAGACGGGGAGGAACGCTACACGCTGCGCGGCGTCGATAAGCTGCGGGCGTGGATGCAAGGCGTGGCCGATCAAGCCATCGCCGAGCTGGAAGGCACCCACTTTGAAATCCCCGCTCAAATGCGCACCATTGAATGCTGCATCGACCCCGCGGGCACCGGCGGTATTTTCTATACCCCGCCCGCGGAGGACTTCTCGCGCCCGGGCCGCATGTGGTGGTCCGTCCCGCCCAGCGAAGATACGTTCCATACCTGGAAGGAGCTGACCACCGTCTACCACGAGGGTGTACCCGGCCACCACTTGCAGCTAGGCGTGGCCATGTGCGAGCGCGATCGATTGAACCTGTGGCGGCGCGTCGCCTGCTGGAATTCCGGCCATGGCGAAGGCTGGGCGTTATACGCGGAGGCCCTGATGGCGGAGCTCGGCTACCTCGACGACCCCGGCTTCCGCATGGGGCTTTTCGACGCCCAACGGCTCCGCGCCGCCCGTGTAGTGCTGGATATCGGCGTGCACCTGTCTAAACAGACCCCGGAGGGCGGGCAGTGGTCCTTCGAGTACGCCCGCGATTTCCTGCGCAAGCATGCGGCCATGAGCGACGCCAACCTTAACTTTGAGCTGCACCGCTATTTCGGGTGGCCGGGCCAGGCGCCCTCCTACGCCCTCGGCCAGCGCCTATGGCAGGAATTGCGTGACGACGCCCTGGCTGCCGGACGCACCGCCGCAGAGTTCCACGCCGCGGCGCTGGCGGAGGGTTCTATTCCCATGGAGATCCTGCGGCGGGTGGTTTTGGCCGGTTAGTGGGGAAGCTTGGGGGCGGGGGTCGGGGTGTGGGTCTCGCGTAGTTGCTGAGAGCTGCTGCGCGCTTTGATTGCTATAATCTATTTCTGTGCACAGAATTACTTTGCAATCTCTGGGGCGGGGGCCTGGGCTGGAAGTGTGCGCATGGCGCGCGGCGCTCGTCGAACACCCGAGCTTTTGGTGTCATGTCCGGCTAATGAACGTGCAGGAAATAACCGAAAACGTTTGACTTGATTCGCGCCTATTTTCGCATCGATGTTGGGGCTTGGGGAGGCTATTTCGGCGGCTTGATGGCGATCGTTATCCCTAGGAAATCGTGTGGCCTGGGCTGGGCTTCCTAGGCTTGCGCTTGGGGTTTTCCGGCTGGGCTCGCATTGGGTTTGTGTTGCCAAAGGTATTGGTGTAGCTACCGGCGCAGCATTGGATATTGGAAGCCGCAACTCGGGGTGGCTCGAAAGGGAGAGCTATTTGCTTTGTAATCGTTGGGAATTTTCGGCGAGATTGCGGATGTGGAAACAATGGGATTCGAACGGGAATCGCCTGATTTGTTCAATGAAGAAAACCCTAAGACGAATCTTACTTTAACTTCAATGGAAGCGTAATATAAGCTGTGGAGTAGGGTTTTTGGGCTTTTGCCAAGCGCATTTCTATTTGCATATTGGCGCCGCCGAAATGAATTGGGATCACCGTTAAGGAGCCAAATAATTGTAGCGCGCAACATTAATCGCTGTTTCTTTTGTAGTTGTGCAATTGCGCCAATGTGAACCAAGCTCGCCACGGACATGTAGTGATTTTGCTGCAGTGAGCGAGTGTGTGGTTGAGTTTGTGTGGCGGCTCCAATGGCACTGGGCGCTATCGGAGCCGCTAACCTGAGGGCCGTGTATGGGCCGCCGCAACCCCCTGATGCGGCGACCCTGCAACTGGAAACGGCAGGTAGGCATAATGAAATGCCCTCTTACCAAAGCGATGCTTGGTTTCGAGGGCATTGGGAATAGCCAGTATCCTGCGGATACAAGCCTCGTTCTCTGCCGGGGACTTCCCGACAGCTCCCGAAAACTAGTCCAGCAGGTCCAGAACCAGGTCCCAGAAGGTGTCAAGAAGGTTGTAGGAGAGATCAAACATCGGAGATGATCCTTTCGAGTTTTGAGTTTAGGTGTGCTACTTAGGTCCTAGCGGAGCCTAGCTTTGCTAGGGCATCACGCCAGTTCTTAAGTAGCCGCTTTAGGAAGCTTCAGAGTCCAGTGCCTGAAGGATTCAGGCGCTGCATCGACTAGTCGAGAATGTCGAGGATGAAGTCCCAGAAGGTGTACAGAACGTTGTAGGAGAGGTCGAACATCTCTTTCCTTTCTCGTGAGCATCGGTGAGCCGGTAACCATCTTGGCAGACGCTCGAGTTTCGCGTCAACCCGATGGGGTGAGAACTGACTTCGGCGGGGTATCTAAGAACTCGTATGAGGTTTGAAGCGGGCCTTAATTCAAGTCGAACGCTTGAGTAGTTTCCGCCATTCGAACCATCGCAGAGCACTTCTGATTCCTGCCTTCGATTGCAACTTTAACGCTAAGAATTCCCTGTAAAAACCCCCAAAAGTGGGGGCGTAATGAATAGAGCGTCTTTTACGATATGGAGGGTAAGGGGGTGTGTTGCGTCATATAGGAAGGAAGCGGATATTCCCATTATGCGAGCATTTTGGCCCGCTAATCAAGGCCGCAGTTTTTATTCGCAATCTCATTTCTGTATTTTTCGCCCAAACCTGAGAGATTTCACGGTTTCAGCAGCGTAACGGCAGGTTTTTCAGGAGCAACAAGGTTCCCCCACCGGAGGTAGCGTTCGGGGGTGGTGGGGCATTGATTCTGTCCATTGATTCGGGAGCTTTCTGGCGTCCGCACGGTCGCCGCGCACGTCGGCCGTAGGCGGTCACTGGCCGTTATTCTTAGCCATATGGAATGGGTGTTCGTAGGAGCGATTATCGCCGGTTGGGTGGATGCGGTGATCGGGGGTGGGGGGCTCGTGCTTATCCCACTATTGATGTCTGCTGGCCTGTCACCGACGATGGCGCTCGGTACAAACAAGCTCGCAGGGTGCCTAGGAACCTTTACCGCTACCGTCACCTTGGCGCGCAGGATCGGCTCCCCACCTGCGGTTTTGCGCTATATTCCGGTGGCGCTGTGCTGTTCGGGATTGGGGGCGAGCGTTGCGAGCCTGCTTTCGGCCGCCGTGATGCGCCCGCTGGTCATTGGGTTATTGCTGGTAACCGGCGTTTTTGTGGCGCTACGCCCGGGATTCGGCACGGCGGGTGAAGGGGTCACGCGCCGGCGCCCAGTGCTGATGCTGGTGATCGCCGGGATCATCGGATTTTACGATGGCATTTTTGGCCCAGGCACCGGAATGTTCCTGATCATGGGTTTTACCGCGCTGCTCACGGGCGATTTCTTGCGCTCTGCTGTCTACGCAAAAGTGGTCAACGTCTCCACCAATGTCGGCGCCCTGATTGTGTTCGGTTTCACAGGTCAGGTTTGGTGGGAGCTGGGCTTGGGGCTGGCGGTAGCCACCGTGATCGGCGCACAACTCGGGGCTCGGACCGTGCTCAGCGGAGGGGCGAAGCTCGTTCGCTACGCCCTGCTCATTATGGTTGTGGTATTAGTCACAAGGCTGGTGTTTAGCGGCTAGCGCGGGTGGTAGCGGCCGTCGCCGTGGCGGCCCACGGGTCCTCCGGCCACGGGTGCTTGGGGTACCTGCCGCGCATTTCTTTACGCACCTCCGCATAGGGTCCAGCCCAGAAGCTGCGCAGGTCGCTCGTGATGGCAAGCGGCCGCCCGGCGGGTGAAAGGAGGTGGAATTGCACGCGCTGGCCCGCGATACGTGGCGATTCGGCCAAACCGAAACATTCCTGAAGTTTCACGGCGACCACGGCCCGTTCGGCGCTGTACGTCACCTTGTGTCTGCGGCCGCTCGACACGGTGAGGTGCGTGGGTACCTCCGCGTCGAATGTGGCCACCAGATCCCAGGGGATAAGGTTGCGCAGGTTCACGGAAAGGTCAGGGTTTAGCCATTCCGCGAGTCGTGCGTGCAGGGCGTTCTGGTCCACCGCCGGCCAGGGAGCGCCGAGCTGCGCGTGGAGATAGGCAAGCCGCTCACGGATGCGTTGTTGATCCTCGGGCAAGGGGAGAGTGCCCGCACGGTAGCCAGCCGCGACGGCGTCCCACCGAGTGCGCGCGTCCAGCGGTACCGGGGTGGCGGATAGTTCAATGGCACCGGCTTTTCGAATACGACGTCCCTGCACCCGGCCTTGCTCGTCCAGCTCGGCGACCGTTTCTTCCGCGACACCCAAAATGCGGAGCGCGTCCTTCTCGGCCAAGGGATATGCCTTGTGGACTTTGGCCGCATCGCCGGACCTGGTCACCTCGGCGATCGCCAGCCAATCACCATGTGGATTCGTGATGTTGGCGCGGGTGCCGGAGGCGAGCAGCACTGTATTCTCATTGAGGCGTTTGGCAATACGTTCGGGGAAGGCAAGGGCGGTCACCAGTGCGAAGGCGTCTGCGCCGGTATCCGGGTGGGAGTCGATAAAACGTTCAAACCGGCGGGCCTCGCTCGGGTCCCCATAGGCGAGGGTGGCCACGGCGCGGGCGGCGGCGCGGGAACCTACGGCAGGGGCGGCGTCGATAAGCGCGCGGGTGAGGCGAGGATCGGCCGGCATGCGTGCCAAGCGGCGGCCGAGATCGGTAACGCGACCATCGTGAAGGGCGCCGAGCTGGGTGAGCGTGGCGCGGGCGGAGGCTAAGGCGGCGGCGGGCGGGGCGTTGATAAGTTCGAGCGGGCCCCAGCATGCCATCAGGAGCGCTGCTTGGGTGAGGTCGCAGGTGTGAATCTCCGGGGTGATATGTGGGCTGAAGTGCTGGAACTCCCGCTCGGAATAGCACCGGATCACGGTGCCGGGGCCCTCGCGGCCAGCCCGTCCGGCGCGCTGCTCGGCTTGCGAACGCGTGCACGATTCGGTGACAAGGCCCGTCATGCCGCGGGCGGTGTCGCGGCGTGGTACGCGGGCAAGCCCGGCGTCGATTACCACGCGCACGCCGGGGACGGTCACGGAGGATTCGGCAATGCCCGTGGCCACCACGATGCGGTACCCCTCCACAAACGCCGCGTCCTGTTCGGCTGGGGATTGGCGGCCATGCAACGGCACCGCCACAGCGCCCAGCTTTTCGCACACATAATTCACCTCGCGCACGCCCGGCAGAAACACTAAGGTCGCATCTTTGTGCCCCGTAGCCTGGGCGCACACGTGATCGAGAAACGCGCGGGAGGTGCGGAGACGGTCGGCGGCGGGAGCGTAATGCACGGCAACCGGGTGCGTCACCGCGGGCGTTGTTACGATGGGCGCGTGCAGGAACTCCGCGAAACGCTGCGC
Organism: Corynebacterium canis; assembly: GCF_030408595.1. Taxonomy (NCBI): domain Bacteria; kingdom Bacillati; phylum Actinomycetota; class Actinomycetes; order Mycobacteriales; family Corynebacteriaceae; genus Corynebacterium; species Corynebacterium canis. The sequence goes on from NZ_CP047080.1 coordinate 50,191, forward strand.
ATCAACGGTGGCGGACATGGCCACCACGCGGAAGTCATCGTCGCGGAGCTGGCGCAACTCGGCCAGCATCGCCAACGCAAGGTCGGAATCCAACTGCCGCTCGTGGACCTCGTCGACCACCACGGCGCGGACGCCCGGAAGTTCCGGGTCGGCGAGCAGGCGGCGCACCAAGATGCCCGGTGTGAGGAACTCCACAGCGCTACCGGGGGTATGGTCGCCACGCACGGAATAACCCACCAGCTCCCCAAGTCGAGTGCCGCTCGCCTGAGCCAAACGCCGAGCCGCCGCCCGCACAGCGACGCGACGCGGGCCGGTGACCAGGATTTTCCCGCCAAAAACGCGATGCAAAAACGGAGGGACGAGCGTGGTTTTGCCCGTGCCGGGAGGTGCCTGCACCACGGCGGCGCCACTTTCCGCCAGCGCCACCTCCAATTCGGGCAGCGTGGCCAGGACGGGTAGGTTGGCGCCAATACGGGCAAGATCAAAACTCATTCAGGGGTGCTTTTCTCCGCGTCGCGCTGGCGAATCACCCGCGCGGGGTTGCCCACGGCGATGGAATCCGCCGAGATATCGCGCGTCACCACAGCGCCAGCGCCGATGGTGCAGCGATCCCCGATTGTCACACCCGGCAGCACGATCACGCCGGCACCCAACCAACAATCCTCGCCGATGCGAATCGGTTGGCCCTTTTCCCACCCTTGCCTGCGGAGCTCAATATTGTCCACCGGGTGGCCTACGGTGATGAGCTGGCAGTTCGGGCCAAGCAACGTGCGATCTCCGATCACCACCTCGGCGGTGTCCAGCACCGTCAACCCGGCATTAATAAACACGTCTTTGCCGATGTGGGTGTGCACTCCGTAATCGAAAAACACGGGTGGCAGGAGGCGGAGGCAGGAAGGTGCCGTGCCAAGCAGGCGTTGCTGGATCTGGGCTTGCTCGCCGCGGGCGAAGCGGGATGTGGCGTTATATTCCTCGCACAGATGCGCGGCCGCTTCGGCGTGGGGGCCAAGGTGCGGGCTGGCCGGAATGTGCCATTGCCCGCTGGCGAGATCTTCAAGGGTGGCGTCGCGTTCAATCATGGGACCACGTTTCCTTTGCGCGTGGTGTTAGGGCTTGCTGGTTCGAAATTGTACCTGGGAGGGAAGTTTGGTTGTGTGCAGCCGTTGACCTGCGATCGTCCGGATTTTCTTCATTGGGGTGTCCAACGAAGAATGGAAAGACGAGCTGCGGCGTTTTTGGGCTGTCATCTCTCAGGACCTTGGTAACAACCTGTTTCATCACCTTGGTGACAACCTGTCTCATGTCCTTGGTAACAGTCTGTCTCATGGCCTTGGATGCAACGAGTCTCATGACCGTGGAAACGATTTTGGTGGTGTTCGTTTTCAATTAGGTGCATGGTTCGTCCTCTTTCGCCGAATGTGCGGCGTTTAATTGTTGAATTTGATCCGTGTGCCGCGAACGGCATGAGTATTACGGAGTTTTGTGCGGTTCATGGCATTAGCCGGAAAACGTATTATGCGATCAAAAAGCGTTTTGAGCAGGAAGGATTTGGGGCGCTGCATCCGCGGTCGAGTGCGCCGCATAAGCCTGCGACTACCTATGATGAGGCTACGGTGTCGATGGTGCTTGCGATGCGGGARCGGCTTGGCCAATTTGGTTGGGATAATGGGCCGCGATCCATTTGGTATGCGTTGATTGATCAGCCGAATGTGGTGCAGCCGATTCCTTCGGTGTCGACGATTGCTCGGATTCTGGCTGCTGCGGGTGTGGTCGCGAAGAATCCCCGGAAGCGGCCTCGCTCATCGATAGTGCGCTTCGAGCGATCCTGTGCCATGGAGTTGTGGCAGCTGGATGCGTTTTCCTATCGGCTCGCTACTCCGGCGGGCACTGTGATCACGATTTACCAGCTCATCGATGATGCAACCCGATTTGATGTGGGTACTACGTATGGCACCAAGCCGGAAAATGGGGCAGATGCGTTGAACTGTGTAGTTAACGCGATCCGTGTCTATGGGGTACCGCGCCAATTGCTGAGCGATAATGGTGGCGCGTTTAATCAGATTCGCCGGGGCCGGATCACTGCGCTGCATCGGTTTCTTGCCGTCAAGGGTTGTGAGGCCATTACTGGCCGGGCGGATCATCCCCAAACCCAAGGCAAAAACGAACGCTCCCATCAAACCTTGGTGAAGTTCCTTGATGCGCACAAGCCCAGTACTGAGGCCAAATTGAAGGAATTGCTCAGTGAATACCGGGAGTACTACAACAACAAGCGGAGGCATCAAGCACTCGGGGGTATGACCCCGAAACAGGCCTGGGACAGCATCGAACACCGCCCTAGTAGCGGCGAGCCCATCACCCAGGAGCAATTGACTGCAGAGATTGAAAAATACCGGCAGGCCCGTTCGAGCGAGTCCCCCAGCGCTGCAGATGGCCTCGACCAGGATCCAGCAATGCTGTACATCAAACCCTCGTCCAGACCACGTTTCGCGCTCGCGGGGTACTACATCAATATCCCCAAACGGCTTACCGATAAGCACTACTACGTCGTTCACACCGACGATGAATACGCGCTATTCGATTCCGTCGACGGCGTCATGGTCCTGCGAATCCCACTGCCACTAAACGTGCTCGGCGAACCGATCGGCGCCACCGTACCCCTTTGGAAAATCATCGGCGCGTACCTCCACGAGGCCCCGCCGTGGTTTCTCAAACGACAGCAGCAATGGCTACAACAACACCCCACCGCCGCTGCTGAACTAGAGGATTAACTACCCGCTCGCGCGTTACCAAGGTAATGCTACTGGTTGTCACCAAGGTGATGATACTGATTGTTACCAAGGTGATGGCACAGAGTGTTACCAAGGTCGCGAGATTCTACACGGCGTTTTGGGGCCTGATTCGTCCTGGATTTCTTCGTTGGGGCCCCGAATGAAGAATAGAAAGACCAGCCCCAGGTCGGCGGTTGCGTGCAACTAATCGCGGCGCCGGTGAGGCGCGGGCGACGAGGCTGGTTGCACGCAACCTATCGGTGGTGAAGTGGTTTGGGCGCCGGAATCGGCCAATGGTTTTGCGCGCTCAGGCTGATTTGACATGCAGGCCGCCGCGCGGTGGCATTTCCGCAGGACGCCGAACTTGCCGTGTTAGATCTGCCTGAGGCAGATCCGGTGAAGGGGGGTCGTTCGAGAAAGTTCAATCTTGTCCGTGCTTCGTGGCCGTGCCAACAGCTTGCCCTGATAGGTTGTGTGCAGCCGTTGACCTGCGATCGTCCTGAATTTCTTCATTGGGCGCCTCAACGAAGAATAAAAAGACGATCTGCAGCGTTTTCGGCCCAGATTCGTCCTGGATTTCTTCGTTGGGGCCTCGAATGAAGAATAGAAAGACCAGCCCCAGGTCGGCGGTTGCGCACAACCTATCGGCGACCCAGGCGGTTGTGCACAACCTATCGCCGGTGTGATGTGGAGGGGTTGAAGCAGCTGCCGAGCTTCGCACTCAGGCAGATTCGACATGCCGGGGCGTTCGGAGGGGTGTTTCCGCAGGTGGGCAAACCAGCCGTGTTAGATCTACCTGAGGCAGATCCGGCAACAATCCACCTCCGGCGCTTTCATTGCAGGCTGAACCTATAGCCTAAGTTTTTGGGGGCTACGTTTCTGGTGCACGGAGTTGTAGGCTGGAACCGCGATTGCTACGCGCACTTCCGCGCGGAAATGTGAGGGGACAGACACACCAAGATGAATGACGCCGTACCCATGCTTATCGACGCTCAGCTCCCAGCGCTCGGCCTTACCCGCGGCGTCGATGGCCGCATCCGCCCCACCTGGGCGGAGAGCAATGATCAGATGCGCGAATACTATGACTACGAATGGGGCCGCGAGGTCCGCGACGAACAGGGCCTCTTGGAGCGCGTGTGCCTTGAAGGTTTTCAGGCGGGGTTGTCCTGGAACCTGGTGCTGCAGAAACGCGCGGCGCTTCGGGAGGCGTTTTATTTCTTCGACCCAGATGCGGTGGCGGCGATGTCGGAGGCGGAGATCGTGGAGCTTGCCCAGCGCCCCGAGCTGATCCGCAATAACCGGAAGCTGATGGCGGCGGTGGGTAATGCGGCGGCCACGGTGGCGCTGCGCGAGGATGTGGGCCTTTCGGAATTATTGTGGTCGTTTCAGCCGGAGGACTGGCAGGTGCCGGAGGATATGGCGCATATGCCGAACCAAACCCCTGAATCGGTAGCCATGGCGAAGGAATTGAAGCGCCGCGGTTTTTCCTATGTGGGCCCGGTGACCTGTTTCGCTTTGATGCAGGCGGTGGGCATGGTGGATTGTCGGATCCCGGGCAGTTCGCCGTTATTGGATCCGCCGGAGGTCGGCTGAGCGTAATCTGGAGCACATGAAGGAACGCATTGCAGTAGTAACCGGCGCGTCCAGTGGTATTGGGTGGGCCACGGCTGAGGCGCTTGCCGCCGATGGTTGGCACGTGGTGTGCGCCGCCCGCCGCACCGAGCGAATTGCCGTGCTTGCGGCGAAGATTCAGGGCACCGCCATCACCCTTGACGTTACTGACGACGCCTCCGTTGCGGCGTTTGCGGAACAGTTGCCGCGCGTGGACCTCCTGGTGAACAATGCCGGCGGTGCGAAGGGATTGGATGCGGTCGCGGAGGCGGACCTGGAGCAATGGCAATGGATGTATGACACGAATGTGCTTGGCACCGTGCGGGTGACCAAGGCCCTGTTGCCTAAGCTGCTGGAGGCGGAGGGGCAGATTATTAATATTGGTTCGGTGGCGGCCCACGTTCCTTATATTGGGGGCGCGGGATATAACGCCGCTAAGCACGGTGTTGCCGCATTGACCAGGGTTTTGCGCCTGGAAACCGCCGATCTGCCGCTGCGGGTGTGCGAGATTGATCCGGGGCGGGTGCATACCGAAGAGTTCTCGCTGGTCCGTTTCGGTGGGGACGCCGAGAAGGCCGCCAAGGTGTACGAGGGCAACTTGAGCCTTACCGCTGCGGATATCGCGGAAGCGGTGCGCTGGGTCGCGTCCTGCCCGAAACACGTCAATATCGATACCATGCGCATCATGCCCACGGACCAGGTGTAGCAAGGTTGTTCGGTTGCGGGGGTTGTTAAGTTGAAACGATGGAGCTTTCAACCCTTACGGCATTGATTTCGGTATGGCTGGCGGCCATCGCCAGCCCCGGGCCCGATGTGGTGCAGATCCTGCGCTTGGGCTCGCGAAGCAGGGCCGATGGCGTGGCATGCGCGCTGGGGATCATGATCGGCAATACTGGGTGGATTCTTGGCAGCCTCTTGGGCATTTCGGCGCTGGTAAACGCCTATCCGATCGTGTTAACGGTGCTGAAACTGGTAGGCGGCGGCTACCTTTTGTGGATCGGCACCAGCGCGATACGTGCGGGTGTTCGAGCGTGGGGCGAACCGGTGGTGGTGCCCGGCGGTGGGGTTGGCGGGGCGGTGGGGGACTGGGGGGCGTCGATACGCGTGGGGGTGCTTACAAACCTTTCGAACCCGAAAGCGATCCTGTTTTTCGGGGCGGTATTCGCGCAATTTGTGGAGCCGGGGATGGGGGCGTGGGTGTCGGCGATGATCGCCGCGGTGCTGATTATTACGGGGCTCGCGTGGTTTATCGGTGTGGCGCTGGTGGTGCAGCGGGCCGCGGGAATGCTGCAGCGGCGGGCCTATGTGATCGAGTTGGCGTCCGGCGCGGTGTTTGTGATCCTCGGCCTCGTGATGGTGTACGGAGGAATGGGTGAACTGGCCAGCTAGTGGGTTTCTGAAACGCAACAGTGTGCGCAACATAACAGACCCTATCGAGGAAGCTTTTTGCACTACATATTTTGGTTGCGCCGAGGCTAATGCGGGGTCTTGAGCGCGGAGTGAACCCAAAACGCATACACTTATCTTTATGACGAAACCTTTTGATGTTGTCGTCCATGACGCGACAATTAAGCTCGGCCAGTTTATTAAACTGGCCAGTCTTGTTGAGACTGGGGGTGAAGCCAAAAGGGTGATTGCCGAAGGTCAAGTGTTGGTCAATGGCGTGGTGGATACCCGCCGCGGAAAGACGCTGCATGACGGCGACATTGTGACGATAGCCGGGATGTCTGCACGTGTGAGCGCCCAGGACGACGACGAAGATTTCTTCGATGAAGCAACAGCGAACGATGATTTCGACTATAAGAAGTGGATGGACATGTAATGCCTGCATTTATGGCTGAGGGCGGTATGCCGTATTGGATTGACCTTATTACTTCCGATGTGCGTCGTGCCGCGCATTTTTATAATCAATTACTTGACTGGGAATTCGAAGAGACCGCGCCTGGGTATCGTTTGGCGCGCGTTCAAGGCCTGCCCGTGGCGGCCATTGTGGAAAAGCCTAGTGAGGAGCAATTGCCGGACACCTGGGTGACGCACTTCCTAGCGGACAACCTGGATGCGGAAGTGGAAAAGGCCAGCGAATTGGGTGCCAGAGTGCTCACGGAGCCTTCGGAGATTTCCTTCGGGCGGATGGCGGTGCTGGTGGACCCCTCCGGCGCGCTGTTCGGGCTCATCGAACCGGCTAGCGAGGAGGCGTTTATCGCCGCCGGGGAGCCGGGCACACCCGTGTGGCACGAATTAACCTGCACCGCCGCGTACGACGCCGCCTGCAAGTTCTATAGAGGTTTGTTTGGGTGGACCACCCACGAAATGGACGGCTTCCCGTACACCACCGCGCTTGTCGACGGCTCGCCATTTGCCGGGATTTGGAACGCGCAACCGAACTTCCCGCCGAAGATGCCATCGTTTTGGCAGACCTTCCTGGGTGTGGCAGATGTGGAAGAAGTAGTGGCCAAGGTGGGGGAACTCGGTGGAAAGGTGATCCGCGAACCGTGGGATTCCGAGTTCGGCCACATGGTGATTATCGCCGATTCGACCGGTGCAACCGTGACGCTGGCCAAAGTGGATCCGCCCGTGGAAGAGGCCCACGAATCGGATCCATTGGAGGGCATTGACCTCAGCCAATTCGGCGTGTAGCGCTCCCCGTTACGGCATTACTCCGCGGTGCGGAGGGATTCCGCGACGTCTCGCACGCGTTGCCGAGCCACCTCCGGGGTGGAAATAAGATGTTCGGACACGTATTCGCGCACCTCGGCCACGCGTTCCGCGGCTTCCCAGCGCTGCACCGTGGTGTCTTGCAAGCCCACCTGGATGAGCGTGCGTGGCCAATTGTCCGGCGTTGGCAGCGTTGCGTTGATGGCGGCGGCGTCGAATTGGGGGCGGGTGAGCAGCAGGGCGTCGACAAGCGGGGAAGCGAGCACCGCCAGCGCGGCACCGGCGGAGGCTCCCCACGCGGTGACATGCGTTGCCTCTTGGGCCCGGGTATAGTGAATCGCGGCCTCGATCGCGCCCATCATTTCCGCCGTCGATGCAGGTAGCAGGGGGTAATCTACGTCCACAATGGTGGTGCCGGACAACTCCGCAGCCGCCGCCACCTCGGGCCGCCACGCGTTATCGAGGGCGATGCCGGCACCGCGCCGAAACGCCCCGCCGTGCAGGCTTACCGCCCACCGGCCTGTGGGGTTGCTTGGGGTGAATCGCGCGGCCCGCAGCTCCGGCAACGCCAGCACGGAAACGTTGCCGGTAAACGCGACCCCCGGCATGGAATGGTCCAATGCCGAGCCGAGTACCAGCATGGATGCGTGCGTGAGGCGGTCCGGCAGCATGGCAACCCACCGGTCAATGTCGGCGTCCTCAGTCGGGCGCGGGTAGTGTTCGTTGATGTACCAGGAAAGCTGGGCGAGCTGCTCTTCGGGAGACAGGCCCGCCTCGTTGCCGCCGATATGGAAATCGCGGTCGGTTGTATCGTCATGAACTACGTCACTCATGCCCTCACTGTAACCGTTTCCGGCGCGCAAAAAGCAGCAAGTGGCGAACAATATAGGCAGCAAAACTACTATAAATGGTTACCTATAAACCGAACACCCCGCCGAGCCGCGCCGAGCGAGTCGCTGGCGGGAGGCGGGGCGTTGGCGGCGTGGTGGTGATCAGGTTACGCGCCGCCTGCCGGTGGTCGCCGCATGAGCCCGGGCACCGAACACCAGTCCGGTTAGCCAGGAGAGCGCGGGCACCAGCACCAACACCACGGCGATAAACGCCCAAGGCAAACCGGAGAAATCGGACCAGGAATCAAAGTGCACTGCGGAAACCAGCGCCAAATACACTGCGTACACGGTGCCGGCGAGGGTGCCCAACAACCCCACGACCAGCCCTTGCGCACCCGAGTAACGGCGCACCAAGCTTTGCGACGCCCCGAGCGCCACCATCGTCTCCGTGTCTCGCCGTGATTCCGCCGCGGCGAGCAAAATCACCAACAGGATCACGCTGAGCGTCAACCAGAGCGCGGCAAAGAACGGGAAGGACAGGAAGGCCAGCGTGGAGGCGTGCGCCGTGTCAATCTGGAATACCGTGGCGTGCGGGATCACTTGGGGGTTGTAATCGATCTTAAAGCTTTCCACCATGCTGAACGGCTCGTCGCGGGAAATGCGGGTCTCTTCGTAGTAGGTTTTTAGGCCCATTTCTTCGACCATCTCCGGCGTGATCAGCACGTAAACCCAGGCCGGGGCTTCGCCGTCGGGGTTGAGCACTTCGGCTTTGAAATCGTGCGATTTCTCCTCCTCTTGGCCGGTGGTCTTTTCAAATTCCCTTTCGTAGTCTCGGGCCTCGGTCACGCCAATTGTTACCTTGCCGTCAGTGAGCGCCTCGCTGTAATTGACCACGGCCTTGCCGTCCCGCAGCGCCGCCGCGGCCCTGGCCCCGTCCGAGGTGGAGAAGTCGTTGGGTTGCAATCGCGCCAATAACTCCGGGGCGTTGGGGTCGACCACATACACGCTGGTGTCATACCAGCTCGGATTGGGGTACCCGAGTGCGCTGAAATCCGACCGGTACGAGGTGCCCGATTCCGTGGCTACGCCTTGTGGCAATACGGCAAACAGGACCGGATTGGATACCGTATCGGGGTTGTACACCCCATAGGTATCGGTGCGCATATTCAGGCCATATTCGGAAGACAATTCGCTGATGTGCTTATCAAAGGGCGCGGAGGTCAGCGAACGGCCTTGAGTTTGAATGGTCAGGGCGACGTTGCGCGGGCTAGTTTCCCCTGACGGGGTAATGCTAAACACGCTGAGCGTGATCGCGATAAGGATCGTGCCGGTGACCGCCGCGACCGCAGGGACCGTCCGCTGGTAATTTCGCACCGCATCCCGGGTGGCCATGCGCGCGGAAAGCGGCAGGTAGGTCGCCGCCTTCTCCGCCAGCAGCACGAGGCTCGTGGTGCCGATGATCGCGGCGATGGAGGCGATAACCAGCCATAGCTCGCTGGGAAGCACCCAGCTGGTAACTACCCCGATACCGGCCAGGAGCGCAACGATCGGCGCAATGATGTGGCGTTTTTTCATGCGGCGCATGCGCGTGGACATTCCCTCATTGAGCGCTTGAATTGGGTCGAGCTTGGCTGTGGTGATCGCAGGGATGACCGCCGCCGCGACGGCGCAGGCGATGGATACGAACAACAGTACAAGGGCCACGTCCCACGGCCAGATCAATGTGCCACTGTTTTCTTGGAGCAACGAGGCAGCAAAGTTCATGGTGAGGGAGCCAACGATGCCAAACACGGCTCCGATCAGGCCGACGATCACGCCTTCGGCGATCATAATGGCGAACAGGTCCGAGGGGGCAGCGCCCGAGGCCGATAACAATCCCAAGGTGGTGAGTTTGCGGCGGGCCGAAACCGCAAACACGGGGCCGATAATGCAAGCGATAAACAGCAGCAACAGCGTGGAAACGCTGATCATTGTGATGGCCTCGGTGAAGCTAATGCCACTTGCGAAGACGTTATACAAAATGGGTTCGGTGACCAGTTGGTCTTCGCTGGAGGTCTGGAATTCAACTCCCTGGGTGTTGGGATGATGGTCCACAACTTCACTGGATACCCATGAAATCGAAGCGTTGGCCGGGAATTTATCACCCTTGATGTCCTTGTAGTCCGGCACCTCAAGTGGCACGTCATCGATATTGATCACGTTGGTGTAGCCGGTGGTGACTTCAATCACGCGAAGCTTAACGCTCTGGTCACTCTGAGTCACGGTGACCTGGTCACCGACACCGGCCCCGGTGACAAAGCTCGTCTCCTCGCTGAGGATGATTTCCCCGGGATTCGGCAGCTTAGTTTCGTTTCTATGCGTGCCTGGTTGGAGCACATTGATCATGGGTAATGCCGTCGAGTCGGAATCGCCCTTGACCTCGGCCGAAAACTGGAATTCCGGTTTAAAGCTGGCGGCGAGTTCGGCATCACCACCTAGTGCGGCTTTGATGCGCTCTATGTCCGGGGTGTCGGCAAGCTTTTCCGCATCACTTCGGGCGATGCAAAAGCCGTCATCGCTGGGCTGTTCCGCGTCCGTACAAACATGGTTGGTAACCCAAGCGCTCGATATGGGTTCGTTGCTGTGGGGATACGGGCGTTGATCGAATCCCAGACTGAAGCCAGTGCCGAGCCCCAAGATAAACAGCAACGGTAACGAAAACAGCACCACCGCGAAACCTGTGCGTGCCTTGTGGTTCCTAATGTCCCGCCAGGCTAGGCGGAATGCGAGAAGCAAGCGATTCATTGCACTTTCCTAAGACTGCTGTTTGGTGAAAGAACAAAGCGGCTCATTGGGAGGCGCTTTCGATATGCCCGTCGCGGAGGTACACCACGCGGTCCGCATAGGCCGCGAAGCGGGGCTCATGGGTGACCAAGAGCCCGGCGGCCCCCATATCGACCCGAGTGCGGAGCAATTGCAGCACCGATTCCCCGGTGGTGGTGTCGAGGGCGCCGGTGGGTTCATCCGCGAGAATCAGCCGCCGCTCGCCCACAAGGGCGCGCGCGATGGCCGCCCGCTGGCGTTGGCCACCCCTGACTTCCACAACTGTTTTGCGGATTTTTGGGTGGAATGTTTCTGACCTTGGGGTTTGTTGTTTTGGAAGTGCGTTTTGGGGGACTAGGTGCCTGGTTGGTGATAGCGTCATTGGGTGGCTTACATTAAGTATTCGCGGACTACCTCTGGTGGGGTGAGTGTTCAAGTTGTGCGCAAAGTCCGTGGCCGCACCGTTGTGTTGTCCCATGTGGGTACTGCTCATGATGATCTGACTTTGCATGCGTTAATTGACAAGGCAGAGGAATTTATGGGTTTAGACGCACAGATGAGTCTGGATATCGGCATTGATGTGCCAGTTCGTGCGCGTCCATCGATGGTGGATATCTCTAACTACCTGGAATCGGCCTCGGACAAGCAACTCGAGCTGTTAGTTGAACGCGGTGCTGATTCGACGGTTCTCCGCGATCCGCCCCGCGCTCAACGCGCGCCTGTGGCTGAGTCTAATTTTCCGGCCTCGCCACGGGTGATTTCATCTCCGGCCAGGTTGATCTGGGATGTGCTAGCCATGGTTTACCAACAGCTTGGCTTTGCCTCGTTACATGATGAAGCGTTTATGTCCACGGTGATAGCACGTGTGGTTAAACCCACCTCGAAGGCTCAGGTGCCTGAGGTTTTAGCGAGTATGGGCAGATGTGCGCCGCATGAAAACACCATCTACAACGCACTCAAGCGATGCCACGAACGCGACTATAAAAAGATAATTTCGGCCAAATGTCACGAGTATGTGCGCACCAATCATCAGGTAACCATGGTGCTGTACGACGTGACTACTTTGTATTTTGAAACCTCAAAAGAAGACGAGCTGCGTAAGATCGGGATGAGCAAAGAGCGTCGCGTTGATCCTCAAATCGTCGTGGGGTTGATTACTGATAATCTGGGATTTCCACTGCATGTGGACTTTTTTCATGGCAAGACTGCGGAAACCACCACGCTGATCCCGATGCTTGAGGCCTATCGCAATGCCCACGATTTGGAATCATTGACAGTAGTTGCTGATGCCGCGATGCTATCGGCAACTAATCTTGATGAGCTTGATGCTGCAGGGATTAACTACATCGTGGCCGACCGGCTAAAAAAAGCCCCTCACGCGGTGACTATCTCCGATGATGACATGGCGGCGTGGTCGAAGAAAACGGACACATACGAAATTGTCGAAACCACCAAAACTATGGGCAAAGCAGGCAATGCGGTCACTCGCCGAGTGGTAGTAGGTTTTAGTCCAAAGCGCTACAAGTACGACACGTTCACGCTACAAAAACAAAAAGAAAAAGCTCAAGCAACCGTCGCAGGCAAGGCAGCTACTCGGTTGCCACGGTTTGTATCAAGGAACAAAGACACGCTGAGGATCAACGAGAGTGCGTTCGATAAGGCGCTCGCTCTTGCCGGATGGAAAGGCTACGTTACCAACCTGGATAAAGACCAAGTCGCAGGTAGTGAGGTAATTAGTCTCTACCACGAGCTCCACCACATTGAAAACGCGTTCCGGATGGCGAAAACAGACTTGCAAGCCCGGCCAATTTTTCATCGCACTGAAGATGCCATCCAAGCGCATCTCACCATCGTGCTGGCTGCTTTAGCAATGTCAAAACACATTTACCTCACCTGCCAGATAACCACTCCGAAACTTGTCGCGACCCTCAGTCAGTACCGACACGCACTCGTCGAAACCGGCAAGCACCGATACGAAATCCCACCCCAGCTCACACCCGAAATCGAAGAAAAAATCAACCAGCTAAAAAACTTCAAACCGGGGGACTAGGGCAAATTGTGGAACTCAGGACAAGGGCGCGCGCGATGGCCGCCCGCTGGCGTTGGCCACCGGAAACTTCGGAGGGGTACCGGTCCGCGATTTCCGCGAGCCCGATCTCCTGCAACGCTTCCACCGCATGCGTGCGTGCCTGGCTGCGCGGCATATTGCCAAGCTCCAGCGGCAATGCCACGTTTTCGGCCACCGTGAGGGTGGGAATGAGGTTGAAGTCTTGGAAAACGATGCCGACATGTTCGCGGCGAATCTTGGCGCGCATCGGTGCCTTGAATTCGGATACATCGATGCCGTCGATAAGCACGCGGCCCTCGGTGGGTGTATCAAGGGTGCCAGCAACATTGAGGAGCGTGGATTTACCCGCACCGGAAGGCCCCATAATGGCCACCAATTCGCCATATTCGACCGTGAGGTCTACATGATCCAGCGCCAGTATCTTGTTCGGACCATCGTGGTGAACACGGGTGACTTGGTCAAGCACAAGCGCGGGCTGTGGAGTGGTCATTTGGCGTTCTCCTTCGGAGGGCTCAGGGTTTCAATATGGTTTAACCAGCGGGCTTCCGCTTCAAGGTCAAAGATGCGGCGCTCTAGAAGCAGGCGTTGCGCACTTTGTTCCGGGGGCGTGGTCGCCTTGAGCTTTGTAATGGCACGTAATTCGGTCATCGCCGCTTCGCGTTGCTTTTGGATCAGCTCCGTGAGGTTCGCGCCAACAAGCGCGGCCATAGCCACCTTGATCACGAGTTCATCGCGGTCGTCGCGGCTTTTTATGGTGGGGGAGAGCCACCACTGCACCAGGGCATGCTTGCCTTCTTCGGTGATTTGATAGATCTCTGCATTGCGGCCGGCGGTGCCGGAATCCGTGCCGATATGTTCGATGAGCCCATCGCGGTTCAGGCGTTGCATGGTCTGATACACCTGTCCGACGTTGATGGGCCATGTGTTTGCTGTGCGTGATTCAAAGGTTTGTCGCAGCTGGCCGACCCCGCAGGGCTGCTGGCTCAACAAACTCAGGAGCGCGTACTTAATGGACATCCCAAAATTCCTTCAGTAGTTACCTAGTAACTTACTGAATAAGTTACCGGGTAACTTAAGAAAAGGCAAGGGGTCCGCGCGCCCGCCCGCAAGGCGCTATACGATGGGAGAACCCGCTACATAAACCAAGGAGAAACAGTGAGTTTCATTCAAAAGGCAAAGGACTACGCCAAGGCCAATCCGCAAAAATTCGACCAAGCCGTGGAAACCGTCGGTGACCTGGTGGATAAAAAGACGGGCGGCAAGTACGCGGCGGCCGTGGACAAGGCGCAAGAAGTGGTAAAAACCCAGCTGAAAAAGTGACACCCCCCGATCGGCCCCGCCCGCACACTACCAGATGGTAACCCGCTGATCGGGCTCGATCCACATGTTCCCATCGGGGTCCACATCGAACGCCTCGTAGAATTCCGCGACGTTACCGCAGATGATATTGCAGCGGAATTCCGCAGGTGAGTGCGGGTCGGTGGCAAGATACTTCCGGGCCAACTCTTCCCGGATAGCCGTGCGCCAGATCCGCGCCCAAGAGATAAACAGGCGCTGCAGCGCGGTGTATTGAACGCCCACCATTGCGGGGTCGGAACCATCCGTGGGCACCTCGGCGCTTTCGGCGGTAGCGAAATCCAGCCCGCGATCGGCAAGGTAGCGGCGATACGCCACCACCGCGATGCCCAAACCGCCGAGATCGCCAATGTTTTCCCCAAGGGTAAACTCGCCGTTCACGCCGGTGGAATCGGTACCGGCGAGCACCGCGGGCACCTGCCCCTGGAACTGGGACACGAGCTTAGCTGTCAGCTCCTCGAACGCCGCGCGATCCTGGTCGTCCCACCAAGAATTGATATTGCCGTCGCCATCGTAGTGGCTGCCCTGATCGTCGAATCCGTGTCCGATCTCGTGGCCGATCACCGCGCCGATAGCGCCGAAATTCGTGGCGGCATCGCCACCGGCGGTATAGAACGGTGGCCGCAAGATAGCCGCCGGGAAGGTGATGTCATTGACCACGGGGTTATAGAACGCATTTACTACCTGCGGCGTGGTCACCCACTCGTCGCGGTCCACCGGCTTACCCAATCTTGCCAGCTCGTAATCGTGGAGATACGCCATTCCGGCGCGCACATTAGCCACCAAGTCCGCGCCATTCGGGGAAAACGATAGCCCCTCGTAGGAACGCCATTTATCCGGGTACCCGATCTTCGCCTTAAATTTGGCCAGCTTTTCCAACGCCTTTTCGCGCGTGGCGGGGGTCATCCACGGCAGGTTGCTGATGCGCTCGCGATACGCCTGCAGCAGGTAGTCGACCAATTCCAGCATTTCGGACTTGGCCTCCGGCGGGAAGTGGCGCTCCACGAACACCTGTCCGATTTCCTCACCGACGACGGAAGCGGCGAGTTCGATGCCGCGCTTCCACAACGCGCGCTGTTCCGTGGCGCCGGACAGCTTCGCCTCATAAAATTCGAAATCCGCCAACGAGATTTCCGGGGTGAGGTAGCCGGCGCGGGATTGCAGGATGTTCCACGCGGCAAGCAGCTTCCAATCGGCCAAACGTTCGGGCGTGACCAGGGTTTCCAAATGATCCACATAGGAGGGCATCATCGTGATCACGCGCCCAGCGTCCACCCGCGCACCATCCAAAAACGCCCTGGTCACCGGCGGCAATGCGCGATCCGGGTTGTACGTCTTCACCGCGTCGCGGGTCGCAACCACGTCCCAATGCCCAGCCGCGATTTCCGTTTCCAGCGCGACGATCCGTTCCGCAGCCTCGCTTATCGACGCCCCGCCCAACCGCTCCGCAGGCAAGAACCCGAGCATGCGCTCAACGTGGCCACGGTAGGCGGCGAGAGTCTCGGCGTGTTCGGGGGCGCGATAGTACGCTTCATCGGGCAGGCCGATGCCGGCCTGGAAAAGATACAGTGCAACATCATCGCCGCCGGCGTCCTTGGCGACCCAAAAGCCCAAAGGACCGGACACCCCGAGGCGGTCGAGTTGGCCGCACGCGTGGGCGAATTCGGTGGGTGAGGTCGCGGCGTCGATAAGCGCAAAATCTTCGTGCAGAGGTTCGATTCCGGCGGCGGTGACGCCAGGGATGTCCGTAAAGGAACGGAACAGATCGGTGGCGCGGCCCGAGCCGGATTCCACGATTTCGCGGACGTCGCGCTCGGCCTGGTCCCGCAGCTGATGGAAAACCCCGTCGATGCCACGGTCGGCGGGAATGGTGTGCGTATCTATCCAAGGCCCATTGACAAGGCGGTAAAGGTCTTTCATGACCCCCAACAATAAACGAATAAGGCGTGGCGGAGTTCGCGGGCGGCGCCGAGGTCTGACGTTTTTGGCTGGTGTGGCGAATATCACATTGAATTGGTATTAGATCTACTATTCGAATAAAACTCCAAACCTGCTGGTGAAAAACTCTTACAACGGTGTGATTTTCGCATCACTTGGAGGCGGCCGAGGATGGTTCGCGTGTTACGCGTGTTAATACTGTGATTGGAGTGATCTGTGGGGTAGATTCAGCTTCATGATGTTTTCCCCAAAAGTCCTCACACGTAATGTTGCTGTGCTGTTTACAGCAATTGCACTCGTGATCACATTTGTCACCACCCCGAAAGCACAGGCGATCGACCCCGACGCCCCCTCGGGCATCGACGTGTCGAGCTGGCAGCACCCCGGTGGAGAAGGCATCAACTGGAACTCAGTGAAAACCGATGGCCACTCCTACGCGTTTATCAAAGCGACCGAAGGAATCAACTACCTCAACCCCCACTTCGCCTCCGACAGCCGACAGGCCATGGACGCCGGGTTGATCATCGGCAGCTACCACCTCGGGCGACCCGCCGTCAGTGCCACCGCGCAAGCCGCCGCCTATGCGACAACCTTGGCAAGCCAACCCCAGCCCTCGCTCCCGCCGGTCCTGGATATCGAATACAACGACGGTGTCGGGCCCGAGCAAATGCAAGCGTGGGTGCGAGAGTTTGTCACCGAGATCGAGGTGCTTACCGGGCGCAAACCCATCATCTATACCTACCGTTACTTCTGGGAACAGCAGATGGGCGACACCACCGAGTTCAAGGACTACCCGCTGTGGCTCGCGGCCTACCAAAACACCGCGCCCACAACCCTGCCTGGTGGGTGGGATCATATGTCATTCTGGCAGCGGACCGGTAGCGGCCGGGTATCCGGAATCAATTACGACACCGACCTCAACCTCTTCAACGGCAACGAGGCACAACTCGATGCCTTTGTGCGCGGCAACTATGTTCAGCTGGGCAATATCATTAACCCGTCGCTGAAGCTAGATAAATTGCCCAGCCTGGAAGTGCTGTCCAAGGAAAATCCCGAGCTGGTGAAAGTGATCCTCGGTGCCGCAGCGGGAGCCGTCGCCGTCGGTGCCATCGTGCAAGCCGCCCGCAACGCCGGATTTGATACTCGGCCGGCCGAGCAACTTGCCAAAATCGTGGAAGAACAGCTTTCCAGCGGCGAACTCCCCGTGCACGACCTAGAAATCATGGTGGATAAATCCAAATACACCATCGGAGACCTGATCAAACTACTTGAAGCCGTCCAAGCCCGCCAAGCCGAAATCGAACAGCAGGCGCAGGTTTAGAAAGACCCCTTGGTAAGGGAATGAAGCGTGTCGCAGCACTTGGGGAAGGTGCTGCGGCACGCTTTGTGCTGGTGGGGGTGGTTTCATTCACCCCTGCTGGTGTATTTGGGTTTGTGGTCAAGCTCATAGTGTTTTCTGCTGTGGGCTTCAGTGTGTTGTTTGATGGTTTTTGGTCCCTAGTGCGCTGTTGGTGCGCCTGGGGGCGTGTGGCGGATGCTGGTGGGTGTGGTGGGTGTGCTACACCATGGTCTGGGTGTGGGCAAGGGTTGTGTTGCCCACCGCGGGTCTGGGTGTTGTTTTGCCTGTTCAGGAGGGGTGTGGTGGGGGTGGTGTTCCGGTTGTGTTCAAGGTGTTGTGCGTGGTTGCGACCCTGGTAGCGGGTGTGCTCGCTGGGTAGAATGAGGGCTATACAGTACATAGATGTTCGGGAAGGGTTTCGGGAGGTGACGCGGGGCGATGACGACACAACAGGTGGATCCGGTGGATTCGGTGGTGGGGTTTGTGGTGGATGATCCGCAGAATTTCATTGGTGCTGCCGAGTTGGAGGCCAATCGGGTGTTTTTACATAATTGGTTGTTGGCGACCTTTGGGTTGGATGTGCACCGGTTGAATATCCGCGCGTTGGTGAAGGAATTCGCGGTGCATAGTGGCACGTATTCTGAAGCGCGGATGTATAACATTGTGGGTGGGTGTTTCCTGCTGCATGAGCGCCTGCCGGGGTTGAAGGCGCACGCGCTGGAGCATAATTATTTGAATTATGAGCGGTTGCGGACGATTTGGTTTGCCCTGGTGACCGTGTCCTTGGATGCCCCGGGCTATGTGTGGCGTGATATCGATACTGTGCTGGTGGGGTTGTTTACCCCAACCAGGGCGAATCAACCGTTGCCGAGTACGCGGCGGATCCGGCAGGTGCTGCGCGATACCCTGATCCGGTTACACATTGTGGAGGAAACCCCGCCGGAGGAGGCGTTGACCGAGGAGGCGATGGCCGCCCGGATTACGGCGATGTGTGGGGTGGAATTGTGGGAAAGCCCGCATGCTGGGGTCAGTGTGCTCAATGTGACCTTACCTAGTGATGAAGCCCATGAGATTAAACAACGCCTGGCCGCGGGGGCGAAAAAGCTGAACCTGCGGGAAGATGAGATCATCACGAATCGTATTTGCGGCAGTGGGGAGCAGCGGGATGCCGGGTGTACCGTCCACCTGTTTGGCCTTGGTACCCT
Source organism: Corynebacterium canis (assembly GCF_030408595.1). NCBI lineage: Bacteria > Bacillati > Actinomycetota > Actinomycetes > Mycobacteriales > Corynebacteriaceae > Corynebacterium > Corynebacterium canis. Next base: position 68,763 of record NZ_CP047080.1, read on the forward strand.
TACCGAGGCCACGAAGGTGGTCCCGGAGCGGCTGCATGGGGTGGGTTTACTCACTGGGGAGCAACGCAGGCGCATTAGCGGCCGGGATTTTGCCTACACCAATATTGGCGATGTGGCGGAGGTGTTGCGGGCTGCGCATGATCCCACCGAGGAGCAACGCTTGTTGATCATGGGCCGGGATGGCACCTGCCGGTTCCCGGACTGCACCATGGACGCTACTTTCTGTGACATTGATCATGTGATCAACCATGAGGTCGGTGGGTGGACCACCGCGTCGAATCTGCAGTGTTTGTGTCGGCATCACCACAATTTCAAAACCGACCGGCACGCCACCGCTTCCACCGATGCTTACGGTAATGTCACGTGGCGGTTTGCCACGGGTGCGACGATTACCACGATTCCGCAGGGGGTGCTTGCCGGCCATGTGGTGGGCTGCCCCGCAGGGATTACCACCCGCCATGGCCAGCCGACGAAAACCGAGGAGGACTATCAGCAGCCGCCGATCCGGGAGGATTTCGGCCGGTGGGGCACCACCTTAATCAATTACCGCAACCGGCAACGCGCCCGCTACCTCGCCCGCCACCGGCTGGTTGCCAATATTCCCACCGAGCTGCCGCCCCTGCCCGAAGCCCCACACCCCGAACCCCCACCGGATGATCAATGGCCCCAAGAACCACCCGCAGACTACACCCCACCCAGGCCACGATGGGCGAAACCACCCTGCCAGCTGGCGAAACTACAGAAACGCGCCCGCCAAGCCAAACACCACCGCCGAACCAACACACCGCGCAAACGCCAACGCCGCAGCTAACCAACACCCCGGCCGGAGCGGGGCGTCGATAAGCTGCGGAAACCGCTGATGGGTGGCTCGGTCGGTGCTACTTGGTGTGTATCTGCATCTTGCCGGGGTTCCACAAGCCGGAACGCGCCTGACTTCCACAACTGTTTTGCGGATTTTTGGGTGGAATGTTTCTGACCTTGGGGTTTGTTGTTTTGGAAGTGCGTTTTGGGGGACTAGGTGCCTGGTTGGTGATAGCGTCATTGGGTGGCTTACATTAAGTATTCGCGGACTACCTCTGGTGGGGTGAGTGTTCAAGTTGTGCGCAAAGTCCGTGGCCGCACCGTTGTGTTGTCCCATGTGGGTACTGCTCATGATGATCTGACTTTGCATGCGTTAATTGACAAGGCAGAGGAATTTATGGGTTTAGACGCACAGATGAGTCTGGATATCGGCATTGATGTGCCAGTTCGTGCGCGTCCATCGATGGTGGATATCTCTAACTACCTGGAATCGGCCTCGGACAAGCAACTCGAGCTGTTAGTTGAACGCGGTGCTGATTCGACGGTTCTCCGCGATCCGCCCCGCGCTCAACGCGCGCCTGTGGCTGAGTCTAATTTTCCGGCCTCGCCACGGGTGATTTCATCTCCGGCCAGGTTGATCTGGGATGTGCTAGCCATGGTTTACCAACAGCTTGGCTTTGCCTCGTTACATGATGAAGCGTTTATGTCCACGGTGATAGCACGTGTGGTTAAACCCACCTCGAAGGCTCAGGTGCCTGAGGTTTTAGCGAGTATGGGCAGATGTGCGCCGCATGAAAACACCATCTACAACGCACTCAAGCGATGCCACGAACGCGACTATAAAAAGATAATTTCGGCCAAATGTCACGAGTATGTGCGCACCAATCATCAGGTAACCATGGTGCTGTACGACGTGACTACTTTGTATTTTGAAACCTCAAAAGAAGACGAGCTGCGTAAGATCGGGATGAGCAAAGAGCGTCGCGTTGATCCTCAAATCGTCGTGGGGTTGATTACTGATAATCTGGGATTTCCACTGCATGTGGACTTTTTTCATGGCAAGACTGCGGAAACCACCACGCTGATCCCGATGCTTGAGGCCTATCGCAATGCCCACGATTTGGAATCATTGACAGTAGTTGCTGATGCCGCGATGCTATCGGCAACTAATCTTGATGAGCTTGATGCTGCAGGGATTAACTACATCGTGGCCGACCGGCTAAAAAAAGCCCCTCACGCGGTGACTATCTCCGATGATGACATGGCGGCGTGGTCGAAGAAAACGGACACATACGAAATTGTCGAAACCACCAAAACTATGGGCAAAGCAGGCAATGCGGTCACTCGCCGAGTGGTAGTAGGTTTTAGTCCAAAGCGCTACAAGTACGACACGTTCACGCTACAAAAACAAAAAGAAAAAGCTCAAGCAACCGTCGCAGGCAAGGCAGCTACTCGGTTGCCACGGTTTGTATCAAGGAACAAAGACACGCTGAGGATCAACGAGAGTGCGTTCGATAAGGCGCTCGCTCTTGCCGGATGGAAAGGCTACGTTACCAACCTGGATAAAGACCAAGTCGCAGGTAGTGAGGTAATTAGTCTCTACCACGAGCTCCACCACATTGAAAACGCGTTCCGGATGGCGAAAACAGACTTGCAAGCCCGGCCAATTTTTCATCGCACTGAAGATGCCATCCAAGCGCATCTCACCATCGTGCTGGCTGCTTTAGCAATGTCAAAACACATTTACCTCACCTGCCAGATAACCACTCCGAAACTTGTCGCGACCCTCAGTCAGTACCGACACGCACTCGTCGAAACCGGCAAGCACCGATACGAAATCCCACCCCAGCTCACACCCGAAATCGAAGAAAAAATCAACCAGCTAAAAAACTTCAAACCGGGGGACTAGGGCAAATTGTGGAACTCAGGTTGATCATGTGATCAACCATGAGGTCGGTGGGTGGACCACCGCGTCGAATCTGCAGTGTTTGTGTCGGCATCACCACAATTTCAAAACCGACCGGCACGCCACCGCTTCCACCGATGCTTACGGTAATGTCACGTGGCGGTTTGCCACGGGTGCGACGATTACCACGATTCCGCAGGGGGTGCTTGCCGGCCATGTGGTGGGCTGCCCCGCAGGGATTACCACCCGCCATGGCCAGCCGACGAAAACCGAGGAGGACTATCAGCAGCCGCCGATCCGGGAGGATTTCGGCCGGTGGGGCACCACCTTAATCAATTACCGCAACCGGCAACGCGCCCGCTACCTCGCCCGCCACCGGCTGGTTGCCAATATTCCCACCGAGCTGCCGCCCCTGCCCGAAGCCCCACACCCCGAACCCCCACCGGATGATCAATGGCCCCAAGAACCACCCGCAGACTACACCCCACCCAGGCCACGATGGGCGAAACCACCCTGCCAGCTGGCGAAACTACAGAAACGCGCCCGCCAAGCCAAACACCACCGCCGAACCAACACACCGCGCAAACGCCAACGCCGCAGCTAACCAACACCCCGGCCGGAGCGGGGCGTCGATAAGCTGCGGAAACCGCTGATGGGTGGCTCGGTCGGTGCTACTTGGTGTGTATCTGCATCTTGCCGGGGTTCCACAAGCCGGAACGCGTGTGCGTCTCGTACTGGATCTTCGCGGGCACCGGCTCCTCGCCAGCCGAGTTGGTGCGCAACGTGTAGGTTTCCAGCGAACCCCAGTCGCGCTGCCAATCATTGTTCAGATAGGTAGGCACTTCCAGCGATGTACTCGTTGCCTCCGAAACACCCATGATGCCGCCGCCGTTAAAGTCCTGCCACGGGGACAGCGTCACCTTGCCGGGGTGATCCGGCGAAATACGGAACTGCGGCAACTCCGTTACGCCCGCATAGTGGTAGAACGTGCGTTGGCATGGGAATTGCAAGGCTACAGACCAGTCCAACAGGCCGGGGGTTTCGGGATCAATCACGTTGGTCATCCGAGTAAGGCTAGGAACGCGCGGCGGGGTAAACGCCAACCATTGGTCCGTATCCAAGCTCGAATCGGAGGCGACGATGCGCACGGAATCCGCATCCTCAGGCAATGAATCCAATGGAACACGCAGGTTACGCCACGATGGTGTCGGGCCGATATCGTACGGCTGGATTGTGCCCATCGACTTCACCTTGCCGTCGCCAGTGCTGCGGCCATACTCCACCACAAGCTTCTGGCCATCCTGCTCCACGCCATTAATATCGTCGTGCTTGACGCGGCCGGCGGCGGAGATCACCAAAAGCGGGGCGTCTTCCTTGCGCTCCGGCAACGAGTACCACGCCGTCTTTGTGTTCGCTTGGAATTGCGCGCCCACCGTGTAGGAACCAACAACCGGGACCTTTTTATAGTCGATGTTGTACGGCAATTCCGCGCGCGAACCATTCACACCCGGATCGGGGCGCACACCGCCGGTAATGCCGGCGGCCTGGCCTGCGGCCTCGCCCGTGCTCTCCTGGTCCTCCTCGGTGGTGCCCGCGATTGAGCCGGAGGTGCCGCTGCTGGTGCTCACGCCCTCGGTGGTGATGTGCACCGGAACATTATTGGCCTTGAAATTGCTCTTTTCGTCGGTGATCAGGGATTCGCCGAACTCGCTGCCATCAACCGTTTCCAAGAACGATTCATTAGTGTTGTTTTCCACCATCACGTCCGAGGCGAGCGCGCAATGATTGCCGGTGAAACTCCGCAAATTACCCAAGCCCACCGTGTATGCGGGGTACTGGGAAACAAAGCCTTTGGTCAGCGATGCCAACGAGAACAGCACCACCAGCGAGGTCATGACCAGCACCGGTGCGTTCAATACGCCGTGCGTCTTCCGGCGCTCCAATTGCACCTCGCCGCCCGCGGCCGTCTTGCGGATATCGTCCACGAAGGATAGGTACGTACCGGCGGCCAAGACCAGCAGCGAAATCACCAGCATGACGGTGTTCGCCTCGATGTTCTTCACCTGGATCGTCTTGTCATACCACGGCACGCCGAAGCTGGAGATATACCACCAGCCGTTGGTGCCCGCCAATGTGTTCGCCGTAATAAATAGCACGCCACCGGCGGTAAGCACCCGCAATCGCTTCGACTTGGAAAGCTGATGCGCCAATGCCACCGCCGCCAAACCGGCGATCGCCGCGCCAATGCCCGCATACACGCCGAAGTGGTGCGACCACTTGGTCGGCGTGAACATCATAAAGAACATCGTGCCGAAGATGACTAGTAGCAAGCGCCGAGACGGATCCGGCAAACTGCCCGGCACGCTGCGGTGACGCAGGATAGAAGCCACCACGATGGCCACGCCCACGAACATCATCATCACGGCAAAACGGCGGGTAAACGAGCCGTCCACGTTTTGCTGCATCAAGGTTTCGTAGCGTACCCACTCGTCGTACCAGTGCAGCGATGGGCCCTTGGCCGAACGCACCCGAATGGATTCGATCACGGTGGCCAGGGTTTGATCGCCGAACACCGCGAGCAGGATCGCCGTGCCGGAAGGCAGGAACGGCGCACACATGGCAAACACATCGCGTTTGGTTTCCGCGCGCCGCACCACGATGCGGACCAGCCCGGATAGGCCCACGAGCAGCGCGGAGACGGCCATCAGGCCCGTCGGCCCGGCCCCCAGCGAGACGGTTGCAATGATCACGCCGATGGCGCCGGGCAGCAACCGCTGCGACACGATCGCACGTTCGATGGACACCCAGGTAAGCAACGCGCCGAGCGCGATCACCGGCTCCGGGCGCAGGCCATTGTTGTACACCAACCAGAAGCTCAGGAACGCGAAGGCCGAGGTCCAGTGCGCCACCCTCCGCGAGTTAATGCCCTCGCCCAACCTGGGCAACACTTCGCGGCTCAATACCAGCCAGATAAGGATGCCGGCGATAAACCCGGGCAGGCGCATCCACACCGATGCGGTGGAGACCCGCGCCATCAAACCCAACAGGTCGTAGTATGGGGCACCGAACGGGGATTCGGGAACGCCGAACCAGCGGTAGTAGTTGGCCATATAGCCGGATTCGGCGGAGGCCCGCCCCATGGTGAGCAGATAGCCATCGTCCGAAGTATTCGCGCCGATCACATACCAATAGGCCAAAATAAAGCCGACGATCGCATCCAGTGGACGGAATTTAAACCAGCCTTCCGGCAGGAAGGGGAGTTTTTCGCCGTGGTGCTTATCCATGCGCCACAACGTCCACAATGAAACGAAGAGCATTGCCAGCCCGCCGAACATTGTGAGGTATTTCCAAATGCTCGGGGACGAGGTAAAGCGGGAGTTAATATTCACCTGCACCGTGAGCCCGGCGTCGATAAGCTCGGGTGCGTTCTCTAACTCCGTGTAAATGCCGGTGAGTTGCGGGCGTTCATCGTCCTCGGTTTCGCCCTTATGCTTAGTGCCGGGGATTTCTACCTTCGTCGAATCTTTGGTAGATGAAAGTTTAAGTACGGCGTCGCTGTCCAGCTTCTCTAAATCGCTTTTGGAAATGCTAAACGGCACCTTATCGCGCGCAAGTACGTCGAGACCAGCATCAGAGTAGCGCACAAACAAACCGCGCGTAGTGGCGTCTTTACTGTCGCTGGGCAACGTGCTCAGCACCGTAGTCTGCCCCTCGCGCAGCTTATCGACGACCGCGAGCGGCACCGTCGCCTCAATCGAATCCGGCGCGTACGAAATTAACGGCGCACTTACACTATTTATCTTCCCGTCTTGGGGCCAGCTAAACGATGATTGCGTTTGCGTCACTGGCATAAACGGAGTGACAACAAAAAGAATGAAGCCCAATACACCGCTGAGTATGGCGAGGTTCTTCACCCATCCCGGGGTTTGCGACTCTGATGTAGACACATCGGTCAATGTTACGTCAGCTCCTTTCGGATTCCCGAGTCACCACGATAAAGGGCCCAACCTGTGTGACATCCCACGTGGAAAATACCTCCGGATTAAAATACACACCCCGGAAACGCACATTCGGATTATTCGGATAAATATCTTCAGCTACATCGTACTTGTAGCCTTTATCTTGATCGCCACGGAAGATAAACACGTCCGGCGCGCGCCACGGGGAATCATCCAATGCGGCTGAGAACTTCGCCGGCGTGTTCAGGGTCTTCCAAGACTTTACCGCCCACTGCTCCAATTGCTCGTTGCGAGTATCAAATTCGCCTAGCGGATTCGCATAATGGCTGGTAAACGCTTGGAAGCCGCGGTACGGGTAGTAGGACATAAAGTTCTGCTCATCGGTCAACACCACCGTGTCCCGCGGGACGTAGCCCTTGGAGGCCAAGAGATCGTCGATCTCCTTGTAGTAGGTCGCCGAATCGGGCGGGAACCGGTCCGCGCGCTCCCCATAGCCATCAGTATCCGTATAGGCAAGATCGATCGCATCGTGGTTGCGCTGCGGGATCGTCTGGGCGTAGCCCAAACCGGCGGTAATAGCCACCAAAATTAGCGCGGCGGTAATCAGCTTGCGGGAGCGTACGCTGAACTGCGCCGGATACAGGCGGGCCACGCCAAACAGCCGAATATCAGCCAGCGCTAACACACCCGCCGTGGCGAGCTGCAGCGTAACAATCGAATCCAGCCGGAACCCAAGCAGCGTATTGCCCGCAATGGTGGCGATCATCGAGGCGACGATCCAGCAATAAAACACCACCAGCGCGATGCCCATGGAACGCACATCCGGATCGATCGCGCGCACCATCAGGAAGATCAGGCCGATCAGGCACAACCCACCGATAAAGCTGAACGAAAGCATGGGCAGCGGGATCTGCGTGCCCTCGTACGGCAGATAATGCATGGCGGTCGCCCCGGAACGCGTCTGCCCGCGCAGCACCGCCAAGATATACGGGGTCCATACGGGTGCGGCCACGATAATCGAGCCGACTCCCATGATGACTAAGCGCAAGATCGGCCACCAGCTGCGCTGCACGAACACGGCGAACACCGTGGCGATAAGGATCACGCTTAGCGCAATTGTGCCCGTGTACAGCGTGTACATGGATGCGGAAACACCCAAATAGACGATCATGCCGGCGATGGCCATCTTATGGCCCGCCACGGCGCGATACGCCAGCACGGATGCGGCGGGCGCGCCCAGGGCAACAATGGCCGCATACGGCTCCTCAGCGGACATCACCAGCGCGATGCACACGCTGACCAGGCCGATGCCCGTAGCCACCGGCAGGCTACCGCAGATGCGCTGCCAGACCGGCACCACCACGCTCGCGGCCGCCGCGATGGACACCAAGGACCACGGTTGGAAGCCCTCCCAGCCGGGCAGGCCCAGCAGGGCGGAAAACCGGCCCCCCAACCAGAACCAGCCACCCGGATAGAACGACGGCATGTCGATGTAATTCATGTCGTCAAGAATCGGGCTATCCGTCAGTCTTGTTAGAAATTGCGTGCGGAACCCTTGGTCAACGGTAATGCCGTCCAAATACAGGCGGGTGGCGGAAAGCGGGATAGCCGTGGTGGATACCACCAAGGCCGCGGGCGAAAGATAGGACACCAGCACGGTGAGCCACACGCGCCAGGTGGGGGTCGGCCCTCTTAGCCAGAGATAAGCCAAAACACCAACGACGACCAGCACCATGACAGTGGCGCTGGTCGCGATCGCCCGAGACACCAAAGACCCCCCAAAAGCTGGGAGGTTGGTCTGCTTCAACACAAACCAACACAGCAACGTGAACAACGCGCCGCCCACCCCAGCCCCCAAGATCGCGGCGATGGTCGCGCGATCCGAGAGCATGTCTTTGGTGAACGGCACTTCAGTTGCAGGGACGGGAAGCTCCACCGCGTCCCTATCGGTTACCTGTGTCATGCATTCCAGTTTGGCATACGTTGCGACAAGTTAGATGGGTAGCCGCCGTAAGATTCCTTTAGGCAGGTGCTGGAGAACCATCATCACGTACTTAAACACGGGGTGCACCCAAACCGTATCTTTGCGGTCCAAGGTAGCCTGGACCACCGCTTCTGCTACATCTTCGCGGTTCACCGTGAACGGGGCTTCCTTCACGCCGGCGCTCATACGGGTGCGCACCTGGCCCGGGCGGACCACCAAAACGTGGGCACCGGAACCACGAAGCGCCTCACCAAGCTGGGTGTAGAAACCGTCCAGCCCCGCCTTGGCGGAACCATACACAAAGTTCGAGCGGCGCACCTTCAAGCCAGCCGCCGAGGACATCGCAATGATCGTCCCGTGGCCCTGAGCCTTAAACTTTTCGGCCAACAACACGCCCACGGAAACCGCGCCCGTGTAGTTGATCTGCACCGCATCGACAGCCTTGTCCTGGTTCTGCCATTGCTCTTCGTTATCCCCCAGCACACCAAAGGCGACGATAGCCACATCCACATCCCCTTGGGAAAAGGCGAGATCGATCACCTCGGGGTGCGTATCAAACGCGCGCGCATCAAAATCGATGACGTCCACGGACGTTGCGCCCGCCGCCTTCAGCTTGGCCACCGTGGCGTCGATAAGCTTATCGCCCTGAAAAGTGGCAAGGGTGACGTGCGCTGGGCCCTTAGTAAGAAACTCTGCAACAATCGCGTTGCCAATCTCGGACGTGCCGCCGAGCAGCAAAATATTCTGGGCCTTGCCCACAGCATTCAGCATGGTAAATCCTTCTTAGTGCAGTTCGAGACGGCGGGACATATCGGAGGCGAAAACGCCGGTCGGGTCAATACTATGGCGGGTCTTCAACCAACCCTCCATGCCCGGGTACATCGCGTGGAAGCGCTCCGCGGGCGTGCGGGACTCCTTAGCCAAATACAGGCGGCCGCCGAACTCCATCACGCGGCGGTCAATATCGTCGAGGAAATCGCCGAGCCCGCGCTTAATCGGGAAGTCCACACACACGTTCCAACCCGGCATGGGGTAGGAGAGCGGCGCGCGGTTGCCCTCACCGAACAACTTGAACACGTTCAGCGCGGAGTAGTGGCCGGAACGCTGGATATCGTGGATGATCTCCTTAAACGGATCAACCGCCTCGCGCGGCACCACGAACTGGTACTGCAGGAAACCACGCGAACCATAGCCGCGGTTCCACTCGCCGATCAGGTCCAGCGGCTGGTAGAACTGCGTGAGGTTTTGCACCTTGTTTTTGTAGGTGCCGGACTTGATCCACCACAGCTCGCCGATGGCGATCATGCTGAGCTTGTTCATGGTGAAGGAGGGGAACACGTCCGGCACCGTCACCAGCTGCGGGGCGTTGAACTTCAGCGGATCCTTGGCCAGCTTCGGCGCCAGCTCTTCAAGTTGAGCCAACGTGGCTAGGGAGCCGCGGGAAATCGCGGAGCGGCCCAGCTTCGGCGGCGCCGAAATGGCATCGAACCAAGCCGAGGAATACGTGTAGTTTTTCTCCGAACCGTCGGAGTGGAACGCGATGGTTTCGTCGAGGGACCCCGTCAGGTCGCCGTCGGCGATAAAGTACGCGGTTTCCGTGCGCGTCATCTTGATGCGCGCCCGCACGATAATGCCGGTCAGGCCCATGCCGCCGACGGTGGCCCAGAACAATTCGCCTTCCGGATCGTCCGGGGTGCCTTCCGGCTCAAGGTGCAGGATGCGGCCGTCCGCCACGAGCAGTTCCATGGACACCACGTGGTTGCCAAAGGAGCCGGCGGAGTGGTGGTTCTTGCCGTGGATATCCGGGCCGATGGCGCCGCCGATGGTCACTTGGCGGGTGCCGGGGAGCACGGGAACCCACAGCCCGTAGGGCAGGGCCGCTTTCATCAGCTGGTCGAGGGTGACGCCGCCGTCGACGTCAACGATCGCGGTATCTGGGTCGATGCTGTGAATCTGGTTGAATGCCTGCATGTCCACGACGAGGCCGCCACCATTTTGGGCGCAGTCACCATAAGAACGACCCATGCCGCGGGCGATAACACCGCGCCGTAAATGTGAGGGTTTGGAGTCGTTTTGCTCAGCAACGAGGCGTACTGCGTTACAGATTGTTTCTAGGTCTGGTGTGGAAAGAACTTCGGCTGTGGAGGGGGCGGTGCGGCCCCAGCCGGTGAGGGATTTGGCTTCTGTGTGGAGGGCCCCAGAAGCACCGGTCGAAGCAACGGTGCTGGACTTGCCCTTATCGCTCGTCATCGTTTTACCACGGTACCCCTATTTGCGGGTTTGTCGACCGCCTTACGCTTTTCGACGCCCACTGGGCCCGTGTTATTAGTCACGCTAGGCGTCGCTTTGCTGCACCTGTGAGGCAAATATCGCTGGTCCGCCCCGATGCGTTGCCTCCCGCGCAAACGTGATGTGCCCAAGATGAGAAAATCCGAAGCCTGGGGGAAAGATGGGGTATGGGTGGGGCCTTTTTGGGGTTAGAGGTCCATAAGTTGCCGGATTTCGGCGGGCAATTCTTCCTGGGAAGTGATCTCCGGACCGTCGTATTCATTGAGGATCTCGTATACCCGAACCCGGTCCTTGCTATCCAAAAGCGGCAGCTCCTGGGCCATCAACATGGTCATGAAGTTATTCAGCGGGGTGTTGGTGTTTTCCGCGGCGATGTGCGGTGCGGGCGCCTTCTTTTTGAACAAGCCAAACATGGTCACAACACTACCTCGGCTATCGTTGCCAATATGAACACTTCACGTATCGCTGGCGCAGGATTGGTAGCCGTAATCACAGCACTTCCTGACTATGTTCACAACGCGTGGCTGCGGCGCGCGATCATCGCCGCATTGATCACAGGTGGCATCTACGTGATCAATAATGACGAAGACCCAGACAACGACATCAGCCTGGAGATGCTGGAGCTCGACGGCACCGAAGACGGCCCAGCCACCACCTGGCTGAAGATCGGCGGCGTAGCCGCAGCCGTGTATGCCTCGGCCAAGGCCGATGCCCTGGTGGCGGCGGGCCTGCGCAAGATCGGGATCCGCAAGCCGCACACCCTGCTCGGCGCGCTGGCTGGCGCCGTAACCTATGCGCGGACGCCGCTGGGAATCCGCAAGTAGCGGTTGAGACACGCCGGGCGAAAAATAACTACCCTGGCTTTTATGATGCACCGCGCACCAAGAACCGCGCTGCTCCATGCGGAACTTTCTCACCACGAGGGTGCAATCCAGCGCACCATTGGTGTGAATGACGCGCTCTCGCTCACCGAGGTGGCTGGCATCCTACGGACGTGTTTTAGCCTGCAGGCGAATTCACCGTGGTCGTTCCACTACGGCTCGGAAACCGTGGACCCCCAGAGTTGCCTGCACATGTATCCCCGATTGCGCTTCCGGTGGGGCCTGTGGGACATCGACCTTGAAACCCTAGAGACCTACCCGCGCGATCGCGGCACCCCGCGCGCCCTGTGCATTGCGGGTTCCGGTTCGCTTCGGGAGGAATTTAATCCCAGCGCGATCAATGAGTTGCTTACCGGCAAGGCCACCACGGAGGCGATCCTGCGCCGCGTCCACCCCGAGGTCGCATCCGTGATCGAACGCTCCCGCATCCGGGATTTTGTTTCCCTGCTGCAGGCGCTGGACCTGCCCGCCCCCACCGAGGCCCGCGACCAGCGCGAAACCACCCTCCCATTAGAAGAGGACGCCGCCGGGCGGGACGCGTTTTGGTCGCTGATCCTCGCGCTGAGTTGTTTGAGCGGCCCGAAGCTCACGGATCATATTGCGGAAACCACCATGGAGGCCTTGGGCTGGGTGGATGATGACGATTCCCGCCTCTCCGCCGATGGCATCCGCGCCCTGTGTTCCGCCTCGCTGCGGGAATTGCAGCGCATCGTCGGCAGTTCCGTGGTCGAACGCTTGGATTGTTATCGCGACCTGCTGCGCGCGCCATCCAGCGCTGCGGAACGCGGCTAAACGTGTAGCATTTCCCAACGTGACTGAAGTTTCAACGTCAACGGACACGCCGCAGGATTTGGGCGCCCGCACTCAGGCGATCCGCTTCATTGTCTCCGGCGGTATCGCGGCGGTCGTAGACCTAGGTTTGTCGTACCTATTCCAGATCATCCTCGGCTTCGGCCCGGGCGTTTCCCGCACCGTCGGTTTTATTTTTGGTACGTTGACGGCCTACATGATTAACCGTCGCTGGACGTTCCAGGCGGAGGCGTCGTCGAAACGCTTCTTAGCGGTGGTTGTCCTTTACAGCATTACCTACGGCGTCAACGTCGGCGGCCACAAACTACTGTTCTATTTGCTGGACGGCGTGCTGAGCGAAAAGCTCGCGTTCCTGTTCGCCTTCCTTATTTCCCAAGGAACCGCCACGGTGATCAATTTCCTGGTCCAGCGCATGGTGATCTTTAAGCGTTAAGGCCGCTCGAAGCGTTCCTTGCGGCCCATCCGGTGCAGCCGGAACCACTCCCAAAAACCGGCCGGGTCGCGCCGCTGCACCAAAAAGAACCACGCGAAGCGGGCGTATTCTTGCGGCAGCAGCCTGCGCATGCCCGGCTGGCTCATCAGGAAACCGCGATTCCGGTATGTGAAAAAGCGTTTGCTTTGGTTATCCGGGTATTGCGTGTGCATCCGCCCGCCCAGAATCGGCTTAAACTCGTCCGAACCATCGGGGTGCAGGTACGCCGCCGTTAAACACGTGCCAAACGGCAAGCCGGAGCGGACGAGCCTGCGGTGGTACTCAACTTCGTCGCCACGAATAAACAGCCGCAGGTCCGGCACGCCGATGCGTTCGAGGGCGTGGCTGCTGATCAGCGCGCCATTGAACAAAGACGCGATTCCGGGTAAGAGGTCGTCCCCGGGGTCGGCGGGATTGACCAGCTCCGCACGCCACCTCCGCCATTCCACGCCGCGGCGCAGCGGAAACGCCAGGCGCTCCGGGTTTTCCAGGTTGCACACCACCGGCGAAACCTCCTCCAGCCCGTGCCGGGCGGCGCATTCTTGCAGCGTGGCCAGCACTTTTGCGCCTTCGGGGCGGCCATCGTCGTCGGCGCACCACACGGCGTTAGCACCCAGGGCGAGCGCGGTGAGGAAACCGTACGCGAAGCCGCCCGCCCCGCCCAAATTATGGCGCGAGGGCAGGTATACGCCGCGCTCGCCGGCCACCTCCCGCACCAGTTGTTCCACCGCTTCTTCGCAACCATTGTCTACCACGATGATCCATTTCACCGGCTGCGTTTGCGCCGCAACCACGCGCAGCGAATGCTGCAGCAATTCAACGCGCCGATGCGTAACAATGACCGCCGCGACATTATCAGTGGGGGAGAGAGGCATGCGCACATTCTCCCACACTCCACCGCCGCTTTTCGACGCCGCGCTCGCCTCCCCGCACGCCCTGCCGCACCCCCGCCTTGTGTTCGAATGAAAATGCAAGAACGCAGGGTAGGGTTAATTTTGCACAACCAGAGGTGTTTTCTTAATCACCCCCGAATGGCAGCGCGCCGGTCGGTGCTGAAAATTGTGCTCTTTAGACTAGGGGTTCATGAGAGCAAACTATACGATAAACCGCCGCAACTTCCTGCGTGCTGCGGGTACTTTCGTGTTGGTTGGCGGACTTGTGGCCTGCACTCATAGCTATGTGGAGGATCGGGTAGAACGCCCAACTCCCAAAAACTCCGCCCTTACTGTATTTGCTACTACCGGTTTTATCGGCGATATCGTGCGCAATATCGCACCCGATGCGGAAATCACCGTGATGGTGGGGCCCGGCGGAAACCCGCACAAGTATGAACCAACGCTCGCGGACATTAAGAAGATCCAAAGTTCCGATGTGGTGTTGTGGACCAGCCCGCAATTGGAATCGTTGCTGAGCGATCAATTGGAGGCGCAAGATACCCGCCAATACGCCGTGCTGAAGGCGATCACCGACGCGGATTCCCTAGTGCAGCCCACCCGCACCGCGTGGGTTTCCGCGACGATTCCGCAGTCGCTGCTGGCAGACCCGCATGTGTGGATGAGCCCTCCGATATGGCAGGAAGTGGTGCGCGCCGTGGCTGCCAAGCTTATCGCCGCCGATGAGAAGAACGCCGAAACCTACCGCACCAACGAGGACATCTACCTGCGGCGTATCGACGAAGCGGCGGCCTACGTGGCAGAGCAAGTTGCGGCGATCCCGGAAGATATGCGCGTGCTTATTAGCAGCTATGACGGATTTCACTACTTTGGCAAGGAGTACGGCTTCGAGGTGCACGCCGCCGCGGGTCACGCCAAGGAGCTCGGCGACCTTGTCCTGGAACGCAATATCAAAACCCTGTTCCCCGATAATGTGAGCGGATCGGGCGGCGTGCGGGCGGTGCAGGACGTGGTGCGCGCCCGCGGCGGCCAGGTCGCCCTTGCGGATCGCGAATTGCTGGTGGGCTCGCTGGGCGATACCGCACCGCTAGACAGTTATGTGGGCGCGCTGCGTTACAACGCCGATGTGATCCGCGCCGCCCTAGAGGCGAAGAAATCACATACCTAGCGGGCATCGATTTTCGTAGTTCTGTGCGGGTGGCCCGCAAAGGTCTTCATAATTGATATATGAGTACTGCACTGCTTGTCATCGATGTCCAAGATTCCTTCCGCAAATTGCCCAGCTGGGAATACATCTCAGACCCAGATCTCGCGGCGAAGATCGCCAAGCTGGTGGACCACGCCCGAATGAAGAAGCACTTCGTGGTGTGGGTGCTGCACGCGGACCTCGGCACCAAGGGGCCCTTCGACCCCGCCGGCGGCTTAGTCCAATTGCAGCCCGGCCTTGTTCCCGCTGGTGGGGAACCTGTGATTACCAAAACCAGCCATAATGCGTTTACTACCACCAACCTGCAACAGATGCTTACCTTCCGCGGCATTGACACGATCCAAGTGGTGGGCATTCGCACCGAACAATGCGTGGAAACCACCGCCCGCCTAGCCTCCGACCTTGGCTATGAAGTGGAATTCATTCGTGACGCTACCGCTACCCACCCGATTTCCGTTCGCGGCCAAGAAGAACCCATTCCGGCGGCCGAGGTAATAGACAGAACCTGTGCGGTGCTATCTGGGAGATTTGCCAAGATCGTTACCATTGCGGACGTCCTGGCCAGCTAATTCCCCCAATTTGCCCCGGATAAAGCGCGCCTTAAAAGGGCATTCAGGTGGGTAATTCCCGAACCTTGAACGCCCTTAGGGGCCGAGTTAGGAAGCGGCTTCCTTGGAGGCTTCTTGTCGCTCTTTTTCCATGCGTTCCATAAGGCGACGAACATGGTCCGCAGCGCCTTTGCCCTCGTAGGCTTCGACGATATCGTCCACCGCGCCCGCCTGCCGGATTTCCCCGTGATCCACCCACAGGGCGGAGTCGCACAACTGGGCGAGAAAGTCATTGGAGTGGGAGGCAAACACCAGGATGCCGGAGCGCTCCACCAGCTCCTGCAAGCGCACCCGCGCCTTCGCCATAAACGCCGCATCCACCGCGCCAATGCCCTCATCCAACAGCAGGATTTCCGGCTCGATCGACGTGACCACGCCCAGGGCTAGGCGGATACGCATGCCCGTGGAATAGGTGCGCAATGGCATGGACAAATACTCGCCGAGCTCGGAAAACTCCGCTATCTCATCCATCTTCTGCTTCATTTGCTTACGCGTCTGACCCAGAAACAGCCCGCGAATAATGATGTTCTCATAGCCGGAAATCTCCGGGTCCATGCCGACGCCTAAATCGAAGACGGGGGCGACGCGGCCGTCGATAAGCGCGGAACCACGTGTGGGCTCGTAGATGCCGGAAAGCAGGCGCAACAGCGTGGACTTGCCCGCGCCGTTATGCCCCACGAGGCCCACCCTGTCGCCTTCGCGCAGGTGCAGGTTAATGTTCTTCAGCGCCTCCACCACCACAACGTTGTCCGCGTTCCGGCCGATCACGCCGCCGGCAGCGCCGAGGAACGCCTTCTTCATGGAGCGGGACTTCGCGTCAAAGATCGGGAAGTCTACGCAGGCATTATAGGTATCAATGGCAACCATTTGAGTTGTATCTCCGTCTACTAAACCCAGTAACTTACGCGGAACCGCCACTGCTTCATTGCCAGCAATGCGATCAGCAGGCCGAAGCACGTGCAGCCAAGTACAACCCACCAGTGGTATGCGGGCAAATCAACACCGATGAGTGGGGCGCGAACTACCTCCATGTAGTGGTACAGCGGGTTCAGCTCCGCAAGGCGGGCGCGGGACTGGATTTCGCCACCTTGTTCTTTCAGGGTTTGGGTGGTCCACACGATCGGCGTGACATAGAACAGTAGCTGTGTGAGTGCCTCCAAAAGGGGGGACACGTCGCGGTAGCGGGTGGCGATTACTCCAAAAAACATCGCTACCCAAACCCCGTTCAGAATGAGTAGAAACATTGCGGGGAACGCGAGAAGTACTTGCCAGCCCAATGGCCTGGGGAAAACTAGCATCAATACTACCCAAATAACCATGTTGTGTGCCAAGAAAAGCGTCTGTTTCCAGACCAATCTATACACATGGACAGACAACGCTGAGGGTAATTGTTTGATCAGCCCCTCGTTGTCTATGAAAATGTCAGAGCCTTCTTTGATTGCTCCCGAGATAAAATTCCACATGATCAAACCAACGGTCACATGTGGAAGAAACTCTGCTACCGGTATTTTGAAAAGAACCGAATAGAGTAGCCCAAGCGCTAAAGCCATCACGCCGGTGGCGATTGTTATCCACAGGGGGCCGAGAACACTTCGTCGATAACGCTGTTTTATGTCCTGCCAACCTAACTGCAGCCACAACTCATGCTGGCGAAAACCATTCACAAGGTCTGACCATGCGGCATGAAAAGTCTTTGACTGGGATGTGGGTGCATGAGCAGGATCGACTTGCGTAATTCGATCGATGTCTTCCTGCCGAAACCTCTTCGATGCTACTTCTGACACAAAGACCACCCTAGCTGTATAGTCGCGCAAATCGAGTGAAGCAGGCATACTAGGTGGGTATCTTCGCACGGCAAGGAGTGAGTAACAGATGGTGTTTGACGTGGCCCGAGTACGCGGGCTTTACGTCTCCTTGAGTGACGGTTGGACCTACCTAAACGCTCATGAGAGCCCTCAGATACCTGAAAAGGTTTCCGGCGCTGTGGCGCGATCCTTCCGTATGGCTCCGTCTGTTGCGCAGGTTGAGCCTTCCACAGGGTCGCATTCACGTTCGCAGGAACAAGGACGCCCACTAGGTAAGAGCTTTGCAGATTCCGCACGCTGGGCAATCGCAGACTTGGTCGGTGCCTCCGCAGACTGTGTAGTGCTGGGGCCAAACTTAGAAATGTTGTACAGATCGCTTGCCGACGCCCTGCCGTTCCGCTCCCACAGCGTCGTCCTCTCGCAAGCAGACTCCCGGATCTTAACCAACCCGTTTCGGCGCTCCGATACCCAAGTATCTTGGGCGCAACCTGATCTGGGTACGGGGGACCTCCCAGACTGGCAATTCCGGAGCCTCATAACGGGGGGAACCCGATTGGTTTCATTCGCCGCCGCGCACCCCTATGTTGGTGCCGTGGTGCCCGTGGAAGAGATCAGCAATATCGTCCACGAGCGCTCCCGCGCATGGGTCTTGGTGGATGCCACCGCCGTGATCGGCTACCGGCCCATCGACATGGACGCGTGGGGCGTAGATATCCTCGCCTTCGATTGCGCCGCTATGGGCGGCCCGAACGTCAGCGCCTTGGTCTTCCGAGACACTTCCATGTTCCCGCGCCTTACATCGCTGCGAGAGGGCGTGGAAGGGCCTGAGAAATTGGAGCTGGGCCGCATGGCGGCCGGCATGCTCGGCGGCGTGGCAACGCTGGTGGACCACATGGCGGATCTGGACGAGGACGCGATGGGCAAGCGCCGTCGCCGCCTGCACGTGAGCATGCAGGAGTTGAATTCGTACCTGCGTTCACTGAACAACTATGCGATTGAGTCCTTGCGTGGCCTGCCGCGCGTGCACCTCGTGGGCATTTCCGGGGAGGCCGCCGAGTATGGCGACGTCGGCCGCATCGACCGCGTGCCACGCCTCACCTTTGTGGTGCACAATGTGCCAGCGGAGACGGTGCAGCAACGCCTCGCCGCCAATGGCCTGGTTACCACCGTCAGCCCCAATGACCCCCTGCTCAATGCGATGGGCGTGGCGGATGCGGGTGGCGCCGTGACCATCGGCCTCGCGCCGTTTAACACCACCAACGATATCGATCAGCTCACGCGGGTGGTCGCTTCACTCGCCTAGCCTTGCCATCGGCAATGTGAGCATCTGCGTTTGGGGTGACCACTACGGAAACCTCACCGACCGATTCGGAGTGAGCTGGGGATTTAACTTTCAGCCACCGCAAGAATAACCTTGCCCGTGACCTCGCCGGAAGCGAGCGCGGCGTGGGCGGAAGCGGCGTCGCTAAGCGGGAACGTAGCGTGAATCTGGTGCGTTACCGTGCCTGCGGCCAGCAGCGGCCACACGTGCTCGACGGTGTCCGCAACAATGCGCGCCTTATCCTCCAAAT
This sequence comes from Corynebacterium canis, assembly GCF_030408595.1. Lineage (NCBI taxonomy): Bacteria > Bacillati > Actinomycetota > Actinomycetes > Mycobacteriales > Corynebacteriaceae > Corynebacterium > Corynebacterium canis. Next base: position 87,949 of record NZ_CP047080.1, read on the forward strand.
CGCGTGCGCGCAATGCCGTCGCGGAAATAGAACCACGTTTAGAAAGCAGGCGAGCAATGTTCAGTTCACCCTTGATGCCGCCCTGCAAACCGATGATCACGAGGTGACCGTCCATCGCCAAGGCGCGGATATTCGCATCCAGGTACTTTGCGCCAATGATATCCAGGATGACGTCCGCCTTATTCTTCATCACCTCGGCGAAATCATCCTCGCGATAATTGATCAAAATATCCGCGCCCAGACGCCGGCACGCCTCCAGCTTCTCGGCGGAACCCGCCGTAACCGCCACCGTGCACCCCAGCGCCTTGGCCAACTGAATGGCAAAGGTGCCAATGCCGCCCGCGCCGCCGTGGATCAGCAACGTTTGGCCCTCGTGCAGGCCCGCCAACATGACCAAGTTCGACCACACCGTGCACGCCACCTCGACGATACTGGCCGCCTCCGCAAAGGAATAACCCTCCGGGAGCGGCATGAGCTGGCCCTCGGGGACGGCCACGTACTCCGCGTAACCGCCGCCCGCAAGCAAACAGGCCACCCGATCGCCTTGAGAAAACTTGGTGGTACCCGGGTCCGTGATAATGCCCGCGCACTCCAAACCCATGATCTCGCTCGCGCCCGGCGGGGGCGGGTAATGGCCAGCAGCCTGCAACAAGTCCCCACGATTCACACCCGCAGCGCAAACCTTCACCAGCGCCTCGCCGGGGGCCGGGGTCGGAGTGGGAACCTCTGCCAGCGTCAAGGAAGTTTTATCGCTCGGATCCGCCAAAATAATCGCCTTCATGGGTACCAGGCTAGGGCAAAATCGTGCACTCGGGGGACAATCAGGTAAACTTAGCCCGCTGCCGTTTCCAGGTAGCAAAAGGAAGTATGGCAGAGCGGCCGAATGCACTCGCCTTGAAAGCGAGCGTCCCGTGAAACGGACCGGGGGTTCAAATCCCTCTACTTCCGCACAACGATTCCCCAGTTCCATGTGGTGCTGGGGAATGTTTGTTTACGCGGGTGGAGCTACCAGCCGTAAAGACTCGCGCGCTCTCGAAGCGATGTGCAAAACTCCTGATCGGTGATGGCTCCAGTCTCGCAAGCGTAGAGGCTTTGGAGCTCTCCGCTACTGGGGTTAGGGTTGCCGTTGGCGTCGACGCCGTAACCGCACTGGTAGTGCGGGCACGTGCCTCCGTTGGCAAAGGGGATAGTTGCGGGATCAGGTTGGGCGCCCGACTGACTGCCGCAGTACTCGGTATTGCGGACGGTACCATCGGACATGAGCGATTGCCCCGGCGTGTCGAGGAGGCATTCGACTACATATGGCTCGTTCGTGGCTGCTGGTTCGGCCGGGGGTGGTGTGACCGGTTGTTGCTGCTCGGCCCGAGGTGTGGTCGGTTCGCTGCTGCTGCTGGTTGCGGACGTGGTGGTTGTGGCGGTGCTGGGCGTTTGTGAATTCGCACCGTCATCATTGCTGCAACCAGCCATGACGGAGGTTGCCGCTAGTGCTAGCGGCAGGAAAATCTTTTTTATCATCGACCATTTGCCTCCTTAGAGCGAAACCTCAGTTTACGCTCAGGCGGGTTAGTGGTCGGAGATTGCCTTCCAAGCTTCGATGAGGCGATCCATCTCGGAGGGGTTGGTGACGGTAATGCGGATGCCCTCCGGGAAGCAGCGCACAAGAATATTGCGGTCCGCGAGGAGTTGGGCGGTTTCGGCAGAAGCGCCGGGGATCCATACGAAATTGGCCTGGGATTCGATGGTTTTCAGGGTGGCGGCCACGCGCTCACGTTCGAACACCACCTCGTTGGTGCGGGCGAGAATCGCGTCGGCGGCATGCAAGGAGGCGACGGCACCCGCTTGGGCGACGCTATTGACCGCAAAGGGGATGGCCACCTTCTGCAATGCCGAAATGATAGGGGCCGGGCCGAAGGCATAGCCCACGCGGGCACCCGCTAAGGCAAAAGCCTTGGAGAACGTGCGCAGGCCAACGAGGTTTTCATAAGAGTGGATCAACTCGTGGGCTAAGGGGGTGTCCTCGGTACGCAGGTATTCGAAATATGCCTCGTCCAAGGCAACGATAATGTTCGAGGGGACGGCGGCCATAAACTCCTGAAACTCCGCCTTGGAAACGATGGTGCCAGTCGGATTATTCGGGTTACATACAAAGATCAACCGCGTGTTCGGAGTCACGGCGGCCGCCATCGCCGCGAGATCCACACGGTGATCCTCCGAAAGCGGGATAGCAACCGGGGTGGCGCCGGCGACCTGGACGAAAATGGGGTAGCCCTCAAAACTACGCCACGGAAAAATCACCTCGTCGGAAGCATTCGCACAGGTGATCTGGACTAATTGCTGGCATAAGGCCGAAGAGCCGCAACCCACGGCCACCTGTTCGCTGGGCAGGTTGAGGCGGGAGGCGAGGGCGTCGATAAGCACGGAAGACGTCATATCGGGGTAGCGGTGCGTAGTCGTGGCGGCGGCCTGCATCGCCAGCACCACCGACGGCAACGGCTGATACGCCGTCTCATTACTGGAAAGCTTCAAAGCGCCCTCCGCACGAGTGCCAGGAACATAATCGGGAAGGGCGGTAAGGTCAGCGCGAATCATGTTGCAACCATACCGCGTGGCCTTGGTATTTGGTGGTGACCGGGCGCGATGGGTAGGATAATGAAGTCTCGCATTGAACATGGAGGCGTGCCAGAGCGGCCGAATGGGACTCACTGCTAATGAGTTGTCTTCCTAACCGAGGACCGGAGGTTCAAATCCTCTCGCCTCCGCCACATTCAATGCGAGCAAAGCGCCCGTAGCTCAACGGATAGAGCATCTGACTACGGATCAGAAGGTTAGGGGTTCGAATCCCTTCGGGCGCGCACGTTGAAACCCCAGCTAGGACGTAGGTTTTAGGTGGGGTTTTGTGGTGTGCTGGGGGTGTTGTGGGAGTGTTTGCGTTGCTTGCGTGAATTCAGCGGCAGCGGGCGGCAAGGTTTCGAATCCCTTCGGGGGCGCGGTGCCCTCGGGCATTCGTGATGGGTGGTTTGCGGGTAAGGGCCTCATTCGGGGGTGGTGTGTAGGGTTGTGTAGTGTCTCGGCTGTAACTGTGAAAGATTGCGAAGAAATCGCTGGTAGTGCGCGGTTTTCACTGGTCAGGACGGCGACGGGGGAGGGTAAAGATGAATAAAACATTGTGGGCTTGCGGGTGTAATGGCGTGTACTTGGGGTTTCGATTAATTGAGAGCAGCCTAAGAGTCGGGTGTAGCCACTAAACGTTGTACGGTTAGACTAGGTCGCAGCAGATATGAGACGTGCATCACTGCGCAAGCGTTGTGGCCGAAGACTGTAAAGGGCCTTGCTCCAATCCGTTACAGCGGTACACGGGGGAGGCCTAAGGGCAAAAGCATAGGGATTTCTTATGAGTACAGAAGCGACGAAGGAACCAAAAGTCGTCGACGCGGACAAGCTTGAGGACGGTTCCCACGACATCAGCGCCTGGCCGCGGCAAGCGGCAGGCATGATCGGTGGCCTTGCCTTAGCGCTGCTGGTCTATTATTTCTTCCCCGCCTCTGCGGTCGACCTCGTCAGCGCGGTGGCCAAAGACCCAGAAGCCGAATATAGCTATGAGGCCATGCGCATCACCGCTGCAACGGCGGTGCTTATGGGTGCCTGGTGGATGACCGAGGCCATTCCGCTGGCCGCAACCGCGCTGGTTCCTCTGGTGGTATTCCCCGTACTGCAAGTGGTCAAGTTCGATGATATTGCCACGCCGTACGCCTCGCCCACGATCTTCCTGTTTATGAGCGGGTTTATCCTCGCGCTCACTATGCAAAAGTGGAACCTGCACCGGCGGCTCGCATTGCTTGTGGTGCTGGCGGTGGGGACCAAACCAAAGCAGCTCATCGGCGGATTTATGCTGGCAACCGGGTTCCTCTCCATGTGGGTTTCCAATACTGCGACCGCTGTGGTGATGCTTCCCATCGGGTTGTCCGTGCTTGCGCTGACCGCAGGCATTGTCGGCGGCCACGATAAACAACGCAACTTTGCCACCGCGCTCATGCTGGCCATCGCATACGCTGCATCTATTGGTTCGCTGGGCACAATCATTGGTACCCCGCCGAACGCGCTTCTTGTGGCGTATCTTTCCGAAAACCACGATGTGCATATCGGCTTTGGGCAGTGGATGCTGGTGGGGACCCCACTTGCGATCGTGTACATGATTTTGGCTTGGTTTATTCTGACCACCGTGTATAAGCCCGAAATGAAGACCATTCCGGGCGGCAGGGAAGTTATCCAAAATGAACTGAACAAGATGGGCAAAATGAAGCGCGGCGAAATCCTCACCGCGATTGTGTTCCTGGCGGCGGCGCTTTCTTGGATCTTCATTCCGATTGCACTGAAGCTGACCGGTTCCAAGCTCAGCATTGCGGACTCCGCAATCGGTATGACCGCCGCGATCTTGCTGTTTATGATCCCCGTGGACAAGGACGGTCACCGGTTGATTGACTGGCCGACGGCCGTCAAGCTGCCGTGGGACGTACTGTTGCTCTTCGGCGGTGGCCTGGCGCTATCTAAAATGTTCACGGATTCCGGGCTCTCGCTCTATATCGGCGAACTGGCAAAGGGCCTGCACGTGTTGCCGATCATCCTGATGATTGTCGCCGTCACCACGCTGATTATCTTCCTGACCGAGTTCACTTCCAATACCGCCACCGCTGCGGCTTTCCTGCCGATCATTGCAGGTGTGGCCGTGGGTATTGGGCTCACCGAGGCGGGCAACCAAAACGTGCTGATCCTGACCATTCCGGTTGCGCTCGCCGCCACCTGCGCATTTATGCTGCCGGTGGCAACGCCGCCGAACGCGGTTGCCTTTGGCTCCGGGTACGTCAAGATCGGCGAAATGATCCGCGGTGGGTTGTGGCTCAACCTCATCGGCATCGTGCTGATCACGCTCACTACATACTTGCTCGCCGTGCCAGTATTCGGCCTGGTCTTGTAGCCAAACAAGTTAGCGAGCATGGCCTGACCTGCGAATTTGTTGACTTTCGCAGGTCAGGTGTAATGTATGTTCACGTTGCACAGCGCAACGGTTTGCGCCCGTAGCTCAACGGATAGAGCATCTGACTACGGATCAGAAGGTTAGGGGTTCGAATCCCTTCGGGCGCGCGATACAAAACCCTCCGTGTATCCCATGCGGAGGGTTTTGGCGTGCCAAGGGGAGTTGGAGAGAAAGTTAGTGTGCAATCGCTGACCTGCGATCGTCCGGAATTTCTTCATTGGGCGCCTCAACGAAGAATAAAAAGACGATTTGCAGCGTTTTTGGGCGAGATTCGTCCGGAATTTCTTCGTAAGACCCCCGAATGAAGAATAGAAAGACCAGCCCCAGGTCGGCAGTTGTGCACAACCTATCGGCCACGGCGGCGGCGACCCCGGCCCAGGCCAAAATCCACCGGCACACCCCCAAACACCCCCAAACACCCCCAAACGCACCCAAACTCACCCCTAGAACACTTCGATGCGCGCCCCAAGGTCCTCGGCTTGGATCAGCTGGTTGACCCACCCTTTGCTGCCGGGTTGGAAGCGGATTACCGGCCTATGGGAGACCCCTTTGGCCTGCGCCCGGCTGCCGGACCGAGCTTCGTATCGAATGCGCGATCTATACCCGGCGTCGACGAGTTCTTCGACGCTGGGCTTGGCTGCGGCGAGGTTGGCGCGGGCGTCGACAAGCAGGGTGATGGCCTCATCGACGGCGGTAAGCAGGGCGGCGTGATTGGTCTCACACATGGCGCGGACGAGGGAGGGGGTAGAGCCCGCAACGCGCGTGCCATCGCGAAAACTGCCGGCGGCCAGGGACAGGGCGAGCGCGCCGCCGTTATCGCCGATGATCGCCAGGGTTTCCGCAAGAATGTGCGGCAGATGGGAAATGCGTGCGACGGCGGCATCGTGGTTGTCCACGCGCGAAGGGATAACCTCGGCACCCACGAGCCGGGCGATATGGACCACGTCCTCCCACAGCCGAATCCACGACTCGGAAGGCTCGCCTTCGTACGCATGGTCGAAGGTAATCACCCACGCCGCGCCGCAGAACAGCCCGCGTTGGGAGGCGGACCACCCGCTATCCGCGGTGCCTGCCATTGGGTGACCACCCACGTATCGGTCCGCCATTCCGCGTTCGCAAACCAGTGCGTAAACCTCGCCTTTTACGCTGACCACGTCGGTAAAGCCGCACGTAGGCGCGTACTCGCCAAGGGCGTCTAATAGCGAGGCGATCGCGGGCATCGGCGTGGCTAAGACGATCAATGCGCCGTCGTTTTCCGCGCGTTGTAGCACCGCCGCCAAATCGGACTGAACATCGAACCCTTCTTCGGTTGCCACGCGGGCGGCGGAGGGGGAACGCTGGAAGCCATACACGGGGTGTCCGGCGGCGGTGAGGTCGCGCAATAGCGAACCGCCGATCAATCCGAGGCCAAGAATGCAGACGGGGCGGGAGATAGTTGTAGTGGTCACCTGACAAGTGTGGCATATACCAGCTACGGTTACGGACTATGAACGAAACCGAGGCCCTCCAAGAACCCGCGACGGACGTGAGTTTCGCGGTCACCGTTTGCCGTGTGCCCTCCGGAGCGTGGTACGTCGTGGGGATGGACACGGATTTTTCCGATATCGAAGACACCGTCCGCAAGGCGCAGGCCATCTGCGAACACGGACAGGTGTTCACGATGAGCTGTGTCGATGAGGACTATTTTGTGCTGGCACGCCACGTGGGCGACCGCGTTGAGCTGCTGCTTTCCGACGCCTGCATGGCGGTCAATGACCCCTACGCCGCTTCCGTGCTCGAAAAGACGGGCGGCTGTATCCCCGAGCTGGGCGAGTGTGATTTTGCTGACCCCTGCCCCGAGGGTAACCCCGGCCTGCTCGCCGACCTGGGCCTTTCCGCCGACACCATGCGCGCCATCTGCAACGATAATGACCTGCTGCCGAGCGCCCAGCTGCTGTGCGTGGCGGCTGAGCTGGGGTTCGCCTCCGAATTCGCACAAGCAACCGATTTAAACCTTGACTAGTTTGCCGCGCCCGACCAGCGTCCTCCGCGACGAGGGTTATATGCGCCGCGCCCTCGAAGTTGCCCGCCGTACGCCGCTTATCGACGTCCCGGTGGGCGCCGTTATCTTCGCCCCCGACGGCCGCGAGCTCGCCGCCGCCACGAATCGTCGGGAGGCCGATGGCGACCCCACGGCCCATGCGGAAATCCTTGCCTTGCGGGAAGCCGCACGTGTTTTCGGTGATGGCTGGCGGCTCACCGGGTGTACCATCGCCGTGACCTTGGAACCTTGTGCGATGTGCGCCGGGGCGCTCGTGGGCGCGCGGATCGGGCGGATCGTGTTCGGCGCCTGGGAGCCGAAAACCGGTGCCTGCGGATCCGTATTCGATGTGGTCCGCGATCCCGCGGTGCTGCACCCCGTGGAGGTGCGCGGCGGCGTGCTCGAACCCGAATGCGCCGGGTTGATCGCCGATTTCTTTCGGGACCGAAGGTAACAACGCGGTATCAATGTGGCTGTGTTATGGCACCCGCCGGTGGGGTTTCCGTAGCGTGGAGGTCCCATTCAAGAATGCGAAGGAGAATTCAAGTGGGAGACTTTGGAAACAAGGCGGAGAAGTTCGGCGGCAAGGTCAAGGAGTCCGTCGGCGAGGCGATCGGCGACGAGCGGACCGCAGATGAGGGCCGCGCCGATCAGACCAAGGCGGACTTCAAGGAAAAGGTCAGCGATGCCGGGGATTCCGTAAAGCACGCTGCGGACAAGGTGCTGGGCGCGTTCAGCAAGGACGAAAAGCGCTAGTTCGCCCTGGTGATTTGGCGGATCTAATCCCGGGCCGATAAGCTACGTGGCGGTGGCGTGTCCGAGCGGCCGAAGGTGCTCGCCTCGAAAGCGAGTGTTGGGTAATCCCCAACCGGGGGTTCAAATCCCCCCGCCACCGCCAACATATTTCGGGTTCAGCCTCCAGCTAGTGGTAACTAAGCTGGGGGCTGTTCGCTATGCGTGCGTGGTCGGACACGGGGTAGGCTTTTCCCGTGGTGGAGTGTTTTGCGCGGGTGCGTTGCTTGCTCCCCCATATCGCTAGACTGTGAGCGTCGTATTCATGCTGTCGAGTACCTTGAGGAGTTTTCTTCACCGTGGCCAAGCTGCTGTTCCGCATCGGCCGGTTCTCGTATCGTCGGAAATGGGCCGTCCTCGCGCTGTGGGCTGTCGTGTTCGCCGCGATCGCGGGTTCCGCCTCCGCGTTTCAGCGCGGCTTTGATGATGTTTTTACTATCCCAGGCACTCCCTCACAGCAGGCTGCGGAATCCTTAGTTGAGCTGTTCCCGGATCAAAAGAATCCATTGGAGGCCTCTGGGATTAACCTCGTGTTTGCCGCCCCGGAAGGGCACCGCTTAGACGAGCCGAAGTATTCCAAAGCCATTGATTCGGTGATTCAGCACATCGAAAAAGAGCTTCCTGATCTCACTGATACGCGGCGTTTTGGTAATCCCGTGACGCTTAGCCCGCAGCTGATGCAGGGCGTTATCGAGCAGGAAACGCAGACTGGCATGCCCCTTGCCATGGCCGAAAAGGACGCCTATAACCTGCGCCTGGTCAGCGACGATGGCCGCATCGGCTACACCACCTTTGGTCTCGACGTCCCGCGCCCCGCCGCCGTCACGGACGAGCACCGCCGCGTGGTCAATGACGCCATGCAATTGGGCCGCGATCAGGGATTGCAGGTGGAAGGCGGCGGCGCGGCGTTCGGTGACCCGCTGGTGATCAAATCCACCAGCGAGATCATCGGCATCGCCGTCGCCTTTATCGTGCTTATCTTTACCTTCGGTTCGCTGATCGCCGCGGGTTTGCCGCTGGTCACGGCGGTGGTGGGCGTCGGCATTGGCAGTGCGTCAATCATTTTGGCCACCGCCTGGGCGCCGCTCAATAACACCACCCCGGTGCTGGCGGTGATGCTCGGCCTTGCGGTGGGCATCGACTACGCCTTGTTTATCGTTTCACGTTTCCGGGCGGAGTATCAGCGCGCCCCGAGGGATGAGGCCGCCGGCATGGCGGTGGGCACGGCGGGTTCGGCGGTGGTATTCGCCGGGCTGACCGTGATTATCGCGCTGGTGGCCCTGACCATTGTGAATATCCCCTTCCTCACCTATATGGGCCTGGCGGCGGCGTTTACCGTTACCGTCGCGGTGCTGGTCGCCCTGACCTTGCTGCCCGCCCTCTTGGGCGTGGCCGGGCAATACGTGTTTGGCCTGCGCCTGCCGGTAAAGCGCAAACGCACCAAGCGCAACGGCATTGTGCGCCGCTCCAAGGGCCGCCTGTGGGTGAGCTTTGTGCACAGGTTCCCCGCGCTGGTGCTTACCGTGGTGGTGCTGGGCTTGGGCGCGCTCACCGTTCCCGTGATGCGGATCGAACTGGCGTTGCCCTCGGACACTATCTCCAACCTGGACACCACGCAGCGCAAGTCCGCCGATCTGATGAAGGAGGGTTTCGGCCCCGGCATCAATGCGCCGTTCCTGCTTGTGGTGGACGCAAACGAGGTGAATACCGAGGCCCAATCCCTGGCACCGCTGGTGGGGATTTTGGAGGATGAGGCCAAGCGCAAGGAAGAGCCCTTTAACAAGAAGGAAGCCGCCGCCGTCGCTTCCTTTCAAACCATCGTGCAGCAATTTGCCACGCACCCGGGCGTGAAGCACACGCAGATCGTGGCCATTAGCGAAAATGGTGCCGCCGCGCAGTTATTGCTAACCCCGAATTATGGTCCGGAAGACCCGATGACCAGCCAACTCATGTCGGCCCTGCGGGCGCGTGAACATAGCATCGAGGACGCCACCGATGTGAAGATTGGCATCACGGGTTTGACGCCCATTCAGCGCGACGTTACACAGAAGCTTTCCGACGCCATGCCCGTCTACCTCGCCATCGTGGTCGGCCTCGCCATTATTCTGCTGCTCGTGGTGTTCCGTTCCGTGATGGTTCCGGTGGTCGCGGGCCTTGGGTTCCTGCTGTCCGTGGGTGCCGCGTTCGGCGTGACCGTCCTGTTTTGGCAGGAAGGGCTGTGGAATATGGTGAATACGCCCGGCCCGCTGATCTCCTTTATGCCCATCTTCCTGATCGGCGTGACCTTCGGCCTAGCCATGGACTACCAGGTGTTTCTGGTGTCCCGCATGCGGGAGCATTACACCAAGATCGCGGGTAGAACGCACGATACCGACTACAACACCGTGGAGGAATCCATTATCGAGGGCTATACCCTCGGCTCCCGCGTGGTCACCTCCGCCGCGCTCATTATGATCGCGGTCTTTGTCGCCTTTATTGATCAGCCACTGCCGTTTATTAAGATTTTCGGTTTCGCGCTCGGCGCCGGCGTGTTTTTTGATGCCTTCTTTGTGCGCATGGGCCTCGTGCCAGCGGCGATGTTCCTGCTCGGCCGCGCCACCTGGTGGATCCCTTCGTGGCTGGATCGCATCCTGCCCGTCGTCGACGTTGAGGGTGCCGCACTGGAGGCCGAATGGGAGCGCCTGCAGGCGGAACGGGACAGCCTGGAGGCGGACAGGTTGCTTGCGTTGCCGAGGGGCTAGACTCTTTGTCCATGACGCAAGACACCTCCTTTGAGCTGCACACGCGCCTGGAATCGTCACCGCACGGGCGTACGGGAACCATCCACACCCCGCACGGCGATATCGCCACCCCGGCGTTTATTCCGGTAGGCACGAAAGCAACGGTGAAAACGCTCACGCCCGAGCAGGTGCGCTCTACCGGCGCCCAGGCCGTATTAGGCAACGCTTATCACCTATACCTGCAGCCAGGGCCCGAAATCGTCGATGCGGCCGGCGGGCTTGCGGCGTTCCAAAATTGGGACGGCCCCACCTACACGGATTCCGGCGGTTTCCAGGTGATGAGCCTCGGCGTGGGCTTTAAAAAGGTGCTTGCCATGGACACCAAGGGGCTCACCGAGGCGGATATTCGTGCGAAACGCAAGGATCGCATGGCCAAGGTGGACGAGGAAGGCGTGGATTTCCGCAGCGTTATCGATGGCTCCAAGCACCGCTTTACCCCCGAGGTGTCCATGCAGATCCAACACCAGCTGGGTGCCGATATTATGTTCGCTTTCGACGAGCTCACCACGCTGGTGGATACCCGCCGCTACCAGGAGGATAGCGTCGCCCGCACTCACCGCTGGGCGCAGCGTTGCCTCGACGAGCATGAGCGCCTTACCCAGGCGCGCGCGGGCAAGCCCCTGCAAAGCCTGTGGGGCGTGGTGCAGGGCGCCCAATACGAGGATTTACGACGCCGCGCCGCCCGCGGCCTCGTGGAACTCTCCACCGCCGCCGAAGCCGCAGGCAAGCGCGGGTTTGGGGGCTATGGGATTGGCGGTGCCTTGGAAAAGGAAAACCTTGGCACCATCGTCGGCTGGGTTTGCGATGAGCTCCCCGAAGATCGCCCCCGCCACCTGCTCGGCATTTCCGAGCCGGATGATCTCTTTACCGCCATCGAGTACGGCGCGGATACCTTTGATTGCGTGGCACCGACCCGCCTGGGCCGCCACGGCGGGGTGTATACGCTGGACGGGCGCGTGAACCTCACAAAGGCCCAGTTCAAACGCGATTTCGAGCCTATCGACGCCGAGCTGGGCGGCTATGTTTCCGAAAACTACTCCCGCGCCTATATCCACCACCTATTGCGGGCGAAAGAATATCTTGGTGGCACATTGTGCACCCTGCACAACCTGCATTTCCTAGTCGGCCTGGTAGATAATATTCGCGCCGCAATTACCGGCGGCTATTACGAGGAATACCGCGATGAATTCCTCGGGCGCTATTACGCCGCAGGCTCGGCGAAATAGCCTTCCCGCTGTTTCACCCATCGGATCGCGGCGTAGGTGATCGGCATGACGGCCACCTCGACCAGGGTTTTCCAGGCGAAGCCAAAGAGCGTGTAATTTACGGTGTCCCCCACGGTGGTGATCCCGATGGCGGGCGCCGCGATCAGGCAAAACACCAGCGTATCGCCGAATTCACCAACCAGCGTGGAGCCGAGCAGGCGGGCCCACAAGGATTTTTCGCCGGTCTTTTCCTTCAGCTTGACCAGCACCCAAGAATTCAGCAGCTGCCCGACTAGGTAGCCCGCCAGGCTGGCCAAAACGATCTGCGGCACCAGCCCCAAGATCGTGGCGAATTGCGGCTGGTGCTCATAGAATTCGGCGGCGGGCAGCGCGATGGCGATATAGAAGGAAACCACCGCCAAAATGGTCACGCCGAAGCCAGTCCAAATGGCCCGCCGAGTCGCGCGGAATCCGAAACACTCGGCCAGCACATCGCCAATCACATAGGCGAGCGGGAATAGGAAGAAGGCGCCGTCCGTGATAATCGGCCCAATCGCCACTGCCTTTGTGGCAGTGATATTGGAAATCACAAAGACGGCGACAAAAAGTGCAAGGAGCACTGGGTACAAACTACGTTGCACCGGAATAAAACGTGCATTGCTGGACATGGCTGTACATACTTCCACAGCGCGGCGCGCAACCACCACTTAGAAAGCATGCTGCGCGCATAAAACCCAAGGGTGCAAATTAATCCTCAAGCACCAACTCCGCATCCGTGATGGCTAAGGGTTCCACACTGCCCGGTGTCAACGGGTGGAATTGGTGCGCGTTTTCGCCGACTGGGACGGAGAGGCAATGGGCGTCGGTAATAAAGGTAAGCGCAAGCAGCGACGCAAACTGGTTGAGCAGCACGGTGGCCTCAAAGCGATCAATATCGTCCGCCTCCGGGGCGTCCACCGTAAGCAAACCGTACAGCTTATCCGCGCTGCTTACCGGCATGGTGGCAAAGCACTCGTAGGCGAAATCCTCGCCCTTGATCTCATTGGTATCGGACTCGTAGCGGCCCTCGTTCAGGTGCATGGCCAAGCGCAGGGACTCATCCGCCGCCGTAAACACCCGATTGGAACGCTGGTTCTGGCGGCCGTCGTGCCCCCAGGACGCGGCGCGCAACTCCACCGGATCCGTATTGGTGACCAAAAACAGATTCACCCGGACCCCGCTGCCGGGGCCCAGGCGATCCTTCACCATGCTGAGGATATTGCGGCGGGCGTTGTTCAGGCGGATCTCCCGCAGCTTGCGGTCCTCCACATTCAACGTGTCGCCCACATCCTGCGTGGCCTGCGTTAATTCCTGAAGCACGGACTCCACCGCAGCTTTTTGCGAAGCCCGCCGCTCCTGCTCGAGGACCTTTTTGCGGCTATCCCGCAACCTGCCCAATACCAAACCGAAAAACGCCACCGCCCCGCACAGAATCGCAATAGGCAGGCGTTCCGTTCCAGCGACGGCGGCCGCCGCCGAACCGAAAACCACCATCGACTGGAACACAATCGGGTGAATTGTAGAAATTCTGCGCGCCCATTTTGGTTCCGGCAATACCGGGTCGTACGCCGAGCTTATGGTTTTGGGATTTCGGTTAAACATAAGCCCATAAGTAGCAGCGGCGCAGTGCCTGGGCAATAGGGGGTAGCGTTTTGCTGAAGGTTGCGTTATGAACCCATTGAAAAGTTATAAATTGGGCTCCGGCTCTGGCTTGGGCTCCGGTTCGGGATCGGCGGCGCGCTGCAGCACCTTCGCCACATCATAGCCCGTCGCGTCCTTGACCAGCTGCAGCGTCTGCGTCAGATTATCCGTCACCTGGCGCGGAATGGCGCTCGCACCTTCCGTAGACACCACCGTCAGCTTATCGATGTTCCCCATCGGGGCCGCCACCTTCTCCGCGATCTGCGGTAGCACCTCAACCAGCATCTGCAACACGGCAGCCTCGTTGTAGTGCGCGAACGCATCCGCACGCTTATTCATCGCCTCGGCCTCGGCCTGGCCCACCGCCAAGATAGCGGCAGCTTGGGCTTCACCCTCGGCCCGGGTGGCCTCCGCCTCCGCGATACGGCGCGCCTTTTCCGATTCACCCTTCTTGGCACCTTCGATGGCGCTCGCCTCCGCCAATGCAGACCGGCGGGACTTTTCACCCACACCCTCAAGGCGGGCCTTCTCAGCCTCCGCCTCAGCGTTGGCGATAGCGGCGGCCTTGCGGGCGTCGGCGTCGAAAATCGCCGCGTTTCGACGCCCCTCAGCCTCCGTTTCCACGCGGTACCGCTGGGCGTCGGCAGGGCGGCGAACCTCAGTATCCAGCTGGCGTTCCTTCAGCGCTGCCTGCGCCACGGCGACCTTTTCCTGCTCGTGCAGAATCGCCTGGTCGCGATCAGCCTGCGCCAATGGGCCCGAAGCCGCGGCCCGCGCCATCGCCGCATCCGTCTCCGCTTGAATCTCCGCCTGCTTAAGCACCAATGCGCGGCGGGAAATGGCAACCTCCTGCTCCGCCGCGATCTGCGCCTGCTGCGCTTCGCGGGTGGCCTCCGCCTCCGCGACCGCCGCCAACCGGCCAACCTTCGCCGACTCCGGGCGGCCAAGATCGTTCAAGTAGGTGCCGTCATCGGTGATGTCCTGGATTTGGAAGGTGTCCAGGACTAGGCCCTGGCCCGTGAGGGAGGCCTCCGACTCGTCGGTGACGCGCTGGGCGAAGGCCGCACGGTCCCGAATAATCTGCTCTACCGTAAGCGAACCCACGATCGAACGCAGGGAACCGGCGAGGGTCTCCTGGGTAAAGGTCTCAATCTCTTCCTGCTGCGCCAAAAAACGCTGCGCCGCGGCGCGGATCGAATCCTCATTGCCGCCAACCTTGACAATGGCGACGCCCTCCACATTCAGCTTGATGCCCTGGCCGGACACCGCATTGCGGATGGTTACCATGATGCGGCGGGAGGAAAGATCCAAGATGTGCAGGCGCTGGATAAACGGGATCACAAACACCCCGCCGCCCATGACAACCTTCTGCCCGCTCAGGTCGGTGGAAACCAGGCCCGTCTCCGGATTGCGGACCTCCTTACCCCGGCGGCCGGTGATAATAAACGCCTCATTTGGCTTTGCAACCCGGTACCGGTTGGCTATGAGCAAACCCACCAACACGATCACGGCCACAAGGCCAAGAATCGCAATAATCAAATTAAACACTGCACCTTTCAATTATGAGTCGAATTGACTATGGGAGCGCATTCAGCGAGACCACCTCGACGGCGGTAGGGGACAGGATTGACACAACCCACACCTCACTCCCAGCCGGAATCGGCTCCGGCGACCGCGCCGCAATCTTGCGGGTCTGGCCGCCAACACTGATATTGATCTCCCCGTAACCATCGACGGGAATGGCCGTAATCACGCGGCCACTATGCCCAACCATGGATTCAGACCGGAAACTCACTGCATGCTCACTGGACTTCAAAGCCTTAGTCAACCGAATGGCACCAAAGGCCGCGAGGCTACCAATAACAAAGCCGATAACCGCAGCCCAAGTCACGTTTTCCGTCACCGCCATGCCTAGCGCACCCCCGAAACCGAAGGCACCCAAGAACGCGGCGAAACTCGAAAGCGAAAACAGATCACTGTCAATCGCGTCAAGGTTTAGCAGGCCGTCCAGAATATCGCCGACTAGCAACGCGAAAATGATCAAGACGAGTCCAATGGAACCAATGATCAAAAATGTGGTCACTAATGCCCCCTTTCGGCACCCCTAATTATAATTAAGATATACGTCGCCCGCAGCGGGCGCTGAGAAACCTACCCCCATAAACGTGTGTTTATGCCCCCAAAAATGTGGGATTGCTGCCGATTGTTCGAAAATCTGATTGGGCAATCCTTGGCCGCCCCACAGCCGTATATGGAAAAGGCCCCCTCCCGGCGGTTGCTCGGTGGGGGCCTTGTGGCGGAGGATAGGGGATTTGAACCCCTGAGGGATTGCTCCCAACACGCGTTCCAGGCGTGCGACATAGGCCGCTAGTCGAATCCTCCAAGAAACAGAACGCAGGTGGCGTTGTGTTCCTCAAAGACTGTACACGCCGGTGTTTGAAAACGCCAAACCCCAGGTGAGGGGTGATGGAGGGGCGTCGATAAGCGGCGTGTGCTAAGGTGTCCTGCAGGACCCCGTGCGGCGTGAATCTTGTGAACTCCCCCAGGGCAGGAATGCAGCAAGGGTCAGCGAGCTCTGACGGGTGCGCGGGGTCCCCAAGCGTACAACCCCCCAGCTAAACGGGGGCATTTTGTATGTTGTGCAGGGCTAGTCCTGCGGTGGGGGAACAGCTACAGTAGGTTGGGCATGGCTGCGCCGGAGCACCTGCGTAGCCTCGCGCATCAGTTGTTTCTACGCTTCACCGTGGAAGGTGGCCTACATTGCAGTTGCAGGACTTTGATTCGACCGAGCTTGCTAAATTCAAAGCGCAGATTGAAAAGGAATACGGGGAGCTGAAAGCCCGTAACCTCAAGCTAGACCTCACCCGCGGAAAGCCCTCCGCGGAACAACTTTCCATTTCCAATGCACTGCTGTCGCTGCCTGGTGAGGGCGATTTTAAGGCTGCTGATGGGACGGATTGTCGGAACTATGGTGGGTTGACCGGCATCGTGGATATCCGGTCCCTATGGGCCGAGGCGCTGGGCCTGCCGGTGGCGAACGTTTGGGCGGCCGATGCGTCCAGCCTCAATATTATGTTCGACCTGATTAGCGCGGCGTGGATCTGGGGGACGCAAGACTCCGAGCGCCCCTGGTCCAAGGAAGAGACCGTAAAGTGGATTTGCCCGGTCCCCGGCTATGACCGCCACTTCACCATCACCGAGCACTTCGGCATCGAAATGATCCCGGTGGATATGAAGGAAGACGGCCCGGACCTTGACGCGGTGCGGGAATTGGTCAAGGACCCGCAGGTCAAGGGCATGTGGTGCGTACCTGTGTTCGGTAACCCCACCGGCGTGACCTTCTCCGAAAAGGTGTGCGAAGAGCTTGCTGCGGTAAAGGCCGCTGCGCCGGACTTCCGCATCGTGTGGGACAACGCCTACGCCATCCACACCCTGACGGACGAATTCCCCAAGGTAGTAAACGTGATCGAGCTTGCGGAGCGGGCCGGCAACCCGAACCGCTTCTGGTTTATGTCTTCCACCTCGAAGATCACCTTCGCCGGCGCCGGCGTGTCCTTCTTCGCGTCCTCCGAATCCAACCTGGAGTGGTACGCCAAGCAGGCAAATGTCCGCGGCATCGGCCCGAATAAGATCAACCAGTTGGCCCATGCGCGCTTCTTTGGCGACGTCGCCGGGCTGCGCGAGGTAATGCTGAAGCACGCGGCGTCGTTAGCCCCGAAATTCCGCCGCGTGTTGGAAATCCTGGAGTCGCGGCTGGGCGAGTACGGTGTAGCAACGTGGACAAAGCCCACCGGCGGATACTTTATTTCCTTGGACGTGGTCGACGGCACCGCAAGCCGTGTCGTGGAGCTAGCCAAGGAAGCGGGCATCGCGCTGACCGGCGCTGGGTCCTCGTTCCCGTTGAAGAAAGATCCGAACGATCGCAATATTCGGTTGGCGCCTTCGCTGCCTCCCGTGGCTGAACTTGAGGTGGCCATGGACGGCGTTGCCACCTGCGTGTTGCTTGCGGCAGTGGAGAAGTATTCGAAGTAGTGAATCTCAAAGAGACGGCCTTTTGGCTCGACAGTGTGTTCCCGTGCTCCTTAAAGTTCCAGCAGATTTCCGGTTTCCATATCGCCACGGCGGAATTGGGGGCGGGGGAATCCCTGGCGTGCTCAGTAGATTTCGGGCACGTGGACACGGGGTTAGTGCTTGTCGACGCCGACGTCCCCGTCCGCTGCGAGATTTTCTGCGTGTCCCGGGCTGAGCCCGCCACGGTTGCCGCATTGGTGACCTCGGCGGTGACCATGCTGGTGGATACGAACACGCGGAGCGCTACGATTCCGGCCCAGCCCGGCACCTTGTTGCCGGGCATGACGGCCTACGGTCCGCGCCAGATCATGGGCGAGCTGTCCGTGAAGCATGGGCTTTTGATAGCCCCGTTCGTGTGGGAACAGGGGGTGCCGCAGGTGCGTGAACCCGATCGCATGACCACGCTGTGCCAGCTGATCCCGCTGACCAACGATGAATTCCTGCATGGGCATACATATGGGGTGCCGGCGCTGCAGGAAGCCTTGATCGAGGAAAACGTTGATCTGATGAACCTGCATAGGTGAGACCGGTAGGCTCTACCTCGTGGCTCTATATCGCAAGTACCGTCCCGCAACGTTTGGTGAGGTTGTAGGCCAGGAGCACGTCACCCGCCCGCTTTCGGTGGCGTTGGACGCCGGCCGTATCAACCATGCGTATTTGTTTTCCGGACCGCGCGGCTGCGGCAAAACCTCCTCCGCGCGCATCTTGGCGCGCTCGCTGAATTGCGAACAAGGACCTACCTCCACCCCATGTGGGGTGTGTAATTCCTGCCGTAGCCTGGCCCCCGGCGGACCCGGAAACCTGGACGTGACCGAGCTGGATGCGGCGAGCCACAACGGCGTTGACGATATGCGCGAGCTGCGCGACCGCGCCTTTTTCGCCCCCGCCGATTCCCGCTACCGCGTGTTTATCATCGACGAGGCGCACATGATCACCGCCCAGGGTTCGAATGCGCTTTTGAAGATCGTGGAGGAGCCGCCGGAGCACCTTATCTTTATCTTTGCCACCACGGAGCCGGAGAAGGTCATTGGAACCATCCGCTCCCGCACCCACCATTATCCATTCCGTCTGCTCACGCCTATGGCGATGCGCGGGTTGCTGGAACGTACGTGCGAGGCCGAGGGTGTCTACGTTGAAGATTCCGTGTTTCCGCTGGTTATCCGCGCAGGCGGCGGCTCCCCCCGCGATTCCCTGTCCGTCCTCGATCAATTGCTCGCCGGCGCCGGCCCCGATGGCCTCACCTATGACCTCGCCATTCCGCTGCTCGGCGTCACGGATTATGTGCTTATCGACGCCGCCATTGAAGCGCTTGCTGCCAGGGACGGCGCGCAGCTCTTCCTTGGTATCGACAATGTGATCGAAGCCGGTTACGATCCGCGGCGGTTCGCCATGGACCTGCTCGACCGCCTCCGAGACCTTATGTTGCTGCACGTGGTGCCCGACGCGCTTTCGCTCGGGCTCGTCGAGGCCCCTGCTGGTCGCGCCGAAGTACTCGCCGAACAATCCCGAATGTTTAGCTCCGGCGACCTCAGCCGCTTCGCTGCATTAGTGAACGCCAGCCTGCCCGATATGCGGGGCACCACCAGCCCCCGCTTGCTCGTGGAAATCCTGTGCGCCCGCATGCTCATGGGTGAAGCGCCCGCCTCGGTGATCCCCACCGAACCCGCAGTACAGCAGGCCCCAGCCGTCGCACCACCGGCACGGAAGTTCGAACGCCGCTCGCAGCGCCTGGCCCGCGAGGTAGCCAAGCAAACGGGTTCAGCCGCTCGGCCCCAGGCGGAGGTGGAGCCGCAGGAGGTGGAGCGCCAGCCGGAGCCACGGCAGGAGGTCAAGCCTCAGGCGGAAGTGGAGCGCGCGCCGGAGCCGAAGCTGCAGGAGGCAAAGCAGGAGGTCAAGCCAAAGGCAGAGGCGACGCCGGCGCCCGAGCAGCCCATCGAGCGGATCCGCCGCAAGTGGGCCCACATCCTTGGCTTGGTTGGGAAAACCAACGAGGTTGCCGAGATCATGCTGACCGGGGCGAAGGTCCTAGGGATCCGCGACAACACACTGGTCATTGGGCACACCACGGGAGCGCTCGCGACCCGCATCAACGACCCGAGTAATAACGAGTCGATCGTCTCGGTGCTGCGGGAAGAACTCGGCTACGACCTTGGAGTCCACTGCGTCATCGGGACCGATCCGCGAACCGCCGGGTTTAATGCTGAAAACACCGCCCCGGAATGGAAACCAGAAGCCCCCCAGCCCAAACCCCAAACCGCCCTGGTAGAACCTCCTCAACCACCAGCGCCGGAACCGAAACCTGAGCCGAAGGCAGCCAGCGTGTGGGACGAACCGGCGAAACTCGGTGGTCCCAAGCCTGAACCGGCGGCCCCGAAACCCCCGGTCTCGGCCCAAACACCGCAGCCACCGGCGCCTGCTCCATCGGTTCCGAAGGTGGAGGCGCGGAAGGAAACTGCGGTGGAGTTTGGCGGGGCTCCGAAACGCGAGACGGAGAAACCCCGGAAACGGTGGGAAGAAGCCGTAGCCCGAGGCAACGAAAGCCTCCGCAAGAATCCCAAATTCTCCGACGGCGTACCCTTGCCGCCCGAACCCCCGGACCCCTACGGCGTGCCGCCCGAAGATGTGCCGGCTGCGCAGTACGAGGAAGAGGAAGCCATGGTGCGGGAAGCCTCGACTGGGCAGGGAACGCGAGATCATCGTGACGCGCGGACCGTGGCGATCGAAATGCTGGAAAAGGAACTCGGCGCGCGTCCGCTTTAGGATGTTGGTAGGCGGGTGACGGCGAGCGTGTCGGATCCGCGCCGCCGTAGGAGCCCCGTTAAGGCCCTGAAATCCGCTACCCTTATTGACCCCTTGCCGAATTCTGTTTCGTGATGTTGTTGTCGCCAATTCGTTGTGGGCAACTTATTGCCGTTGCGGGAGTTGAACGGTGTCTACCGATATTTTTTACATCAAAATCCTGAAATCTGTGTAAAACATATCGCGGCAGGGCCCTTTGGGCCGCCTGGGGCGATGAAAATTACACAGAAATCGGGTTTCGTGTGTAAAAAACTTCATCTGAAGTGCGCGACCGATTTGTTGGAGCTCGGTGTCGGCCTTATCTCGCGGTGAGCAGCCCAAGGGGGCGGGTCACCTGCGGGACGGAAGGTGGGTTGCGCGGCCGTTGCCGGTATTGGATTGCACCTTTGGAAATATAGCCAGCTATTGTTTTGTGCCTTATCGTTTCTGGACAGCTGCGGCCGCGGTTTTCGTTGCTCTATAAAAGGCATGGCCGAATTACGTCACAGTGACGAAAAGGCGGACCAATTCGTTGTGGGCAACTTATCGCCGTTGCGGAAGTTGAACGGTGTCTACCGATATTTTTTACATCAAAATCCCGAAATCTGTGTAAAACATATCGCGGCAGGGCCCTCTGGGCCGCCTGGGGCGATGAAAATTACACAGAAATCGAGTTTCGTGTGTAAAAAACTTCATCTGAAGTGCGCGACCGATTTTCCGCGGGGGAGTGATTGCTGTGGTGCGGCTGGTTGGCGGGGAATCCGGCGCTCCCGGCTGCCGGGGGATGCGCTCCCAAGTGCGGCAACTGAGAGTCGGCTACACTTGGGCGAAGAATCCTCAAGAAAGGCATCTTTGATGACACAACCTGATATGTCCCAGCTCATGCGCAAGGCCCAGGAAATGCAGGAACAGCTGAAGAAAGTGCAGCAGGAAATCCTGGAAACCGTGGTGCAAGGAGAAGCTGGAAACGGCTTGGTGAAAATCACCATGACCGGCGGCGGCGAGGTGACGGACACGGCGATCGACCCGCGCGTAGTGGACCCAGATGATGTAGAAACGCTGCAGGACCTGATCACCGGCGCGTTCAACGACGCACACCGCCGCATCGCGGAAGTGTCCGAGCAAAAACTTGGGCCAATTTCCGGTTTCGGTGGCGGTTCGTTGGGCTCAATGTTCTAAACTTCCGCTTGTCGACGCCCCGGCTAGGGTTACTCGCCGGGGCGTTCCCAATGTACGGTGTTGGCGGATAGAAAGTTCTTTCTGGTGTTTGAAGGACCACTGCAGGATCTCATTGATGAGTTGTCGCGGCTGCCCGGGATCGGGCCGAAGAGTGCGCAGCGAATCGCATTTCACCTGTTGCAAGCAGAGCCGGACGATATTTCTCGGCTGAGGAATGCTCTTGACGCCGTGCAAGGGGGCGTGGTGTTTTGCCGCATCTGCCACAATATCTCCAGGGACGAAGTGTGCAGGTACTGTGCCGATTCCTCCCGCGACGCGGGGCTGATCTGTGTGGTCGAGGAGCCAAAAGACATCCAGGTAATCGAACGCACCGGCGAGTATCGGGGGCGGTATCACGTGCTGGGTGGGGCCTTGGATCCGCTTTCCAATATTGGTCCGAAAGATCTTAATGTCGCACCGTTATTGCAGCGTATCGGCGGGGTGTTGCCCGATGTTGATCGGGGCTCTTCCGGTGAAGGATCCGAGGGTGGAGAGCTTGGGGCTAGCGCGCCGCCGGAGGTGCGGGAAGTGATTCTGGCAACCGATCCGAATACTGAAGGGGAGGCGACGGCGAGCTATTTGGCCAGGTTGCTGCGGGATTTCCCGGGGTTGGTGATCTCCCGCCTGGCGAGTGGGATGCCGCTGGGCGGGGATTTGGAATTTGTGGATGAACTCACGCTATCCCGAGCATTGACTGGTCGGCTGCGGTTGTAGACCGCCGGAGATGGCGGCGCGGACTACTAGGCCGGCGGCCCGGAGAAGAAGAAACCAAAAGCGATTGTGATGACAATCGCCGGTGCTAATACCGTCAATAATGCGGCGATAAATAGGTCATACTTCTTTGTTTTATATCCGAGATAACAATTAAATGTGCAAATTGCGGCCAATAGTATTCCGGTTGCAATGACGGTCGGCCACCACCATTGCCTCCCAACTATCCAGAAAAGATAGCCAACGATGAAAGCGAGGATTGTTAAGCCCCAGCCCACGAAACGCGAGGAACGCGGGAGCCTTGAATCATTAGGAAGCTGTGTGCTGGAGGTCATTTCTATTTCCTTGGGTCGGGAAAGTATCAAGGGCTGTAGATACTGTTTAACTTGTTCATGGGTGCTGGGTGGCGAAAGCAATTGTGATAGTTGAAAGAATGTACGCCGTTCATCATCACGTTAAGTTAGCGCTTTAGTTTTGTCAATGCACATTCGCGTGCCACAAACTGCATAATCGCACAGAAGGGTTGCGCGCAACCTATCGGCGCAGGTGGCTGGGCGGCAGAACCCCCGCCGCACCGCTCCCGACTCCTACACCACCCCCCGAGCCGCCCCGGTTGGGCGGAACCAAACCGGGCGGAAACGGGCGGGGAGCTAGGCCAGGCGTTCCTTGCGCAGTTGCTCGACCACCGGGATGTCCAAGGGTTCGAGCTCTTCGATGCCGATGCCCATGGCCTTGGCCAGGAGGAGATCGGCAAGTTCGGGGTTGCGGGCCAGCACGGGGCCGTGCATATAGGTGGCGATCACGCTGCCTTGCACCGCACCTTCGGCACGTTCCTGACCAGCGGCTTCGGGGTTTTCGGCGACGGTGTGGGCGTCCAAATTGCCCACGCCGCGGGTTACTCGGCCTAAGGGGCGAGCGTCGGGGCCAAGGATCGTGGCCCCCATATGGTTGGCAAAACCGGTGAGCGGGGCGGTCAGTCCGGGCAGACCGGAGGGCGTTGTTTGCACTTCGCCGATGGTTCGCTGGGCCAGGCTGCCGGTCGTGGCGTCGATAAGCCCGAGCCCGTCGACCACGCGCCCGCCCGCGCGGAAGGACTCGCCCAATACCTGCAGGCCAGCGCAGATAGCCAACACCGGTGTTCCTTGTTCGGCGGCGGTGCGAAGCCCAGCCCCGGCGGGACTGCGCAAATGGCTAGAGGCAAGGATCTGGGCGGTATCCTCGCCCCCGCCGATGCAGTAGATATCCAGGGAGCCGGGGACGTCGGCACCCAGGCGCGCGGGCACAATCTCGGCGTCGATGCCGCGCATGCGGGCGCGTTGCCGCAGGACGAGCGCGTTGCCATCGTCACCATAGGTGCCCAGTACGTCGGGGAGAACCAGGCCGATCTTCAATGTGCTCATTTTGCCAGCAGGCCTTTCTTCAGGTCACGGAACGCGGTGTAATTGGCCAATACTTCGACCCGCCCCGGCTCGCAGGCGCGGATCGCATCCACCAAACCCGGCACCAATTCGTGGCTGATTCCGGCGTAGGTCAGGCGCACCGCAAGGTCCGTCCCGCGCTCGCCGGAAGCGACAACGTGCAGGTCATCAAAGGATTCGAAGTAGACGTCCCACAGCCAGGACAGGTCTTCGCCGTCCGCAACCTGGCCGTTTACCGCGATGACCAGGGAGTCCGCCGTCCGATCCACCATGGAAAGGGCTTCCTGCCAGCCGGCCGGGTTTTTGGCCAGCAGCATGTGCACGTCGCGGCCCTCGAAGGGGATCGTGGAATAGCGGCCGGCAACGTCCGTTACCGACGCAACCGCCTGCAGCGCGTCCGAAATGGGGATGCCAAAGGCCGCGGCCGCCGCGATGGCCTGCGTCGCATTGCCGCGATTCGCCCGCCCCGGCAAGGAAAGTTCAAGCTTGTGGGAACCTTCGGGGGAAGACAGTGCGTCGTCGGAGACGGACCAGGTGGGGGTGGGCCTGCGGAAGGGGCGGCCGTCGCTAAGCGGGACGGAGGAAAACCAGTCATCCCCCTGGCGCACAATATGCCCGCCGGTGCGGGGGCAGGAGGCGGAATCCCCGGTCCAGCCGGCGCCGGCGGAAACCCACACAACATTGGGCGCGTCGAAGGCCACGGAGGTGACCAGCACGTCGTCGCAATTGGCAATCACCGTCATGTCCGGGTGCTTTTCCACGCAGGAACGCAACGCACGTTCGAGCTTGTTAATCTCGCCCACACGATCGAGCTGGTCCCGCGTCAAGTTAAGCAGCACCAGCACCTTGGGGGCTAAGCGGTCCGCCACGGCGGGCACGTGTAATTCGTCGCACTCCAGCACCACGTGGGTGGCGTCCTTCCCCGCCATCAGGGCGGAGATAATGCCTGCGTCCATATTGTCGCCGCCGTCATTGGTGGCCACGGTATGGTGGCTGCGCAGCGCCGACGCTAACATTCGCGTGGTGGTGGACTTGCCGTTCGTGCCCGTAACCAGCGCTACGGGGCGGCCACCGCCCAGGTGATTCATTATGTTAGGGTCGATCAAACCTGCGACAAGGCCGCCGATCATGCCGCCAGCGCCGCGCCCGGTGAGCCGAGACGCGCGGGTGGCCAGCCGTGCCGCAGCCTGAGCGGCTTTGGTCCGCAAGCGGGAGGGATTCAACTTCATTCCCCACATTGTAATGCCCTTGTGCAGCAGTCAGGAACGCCCAAGAATTACGTTGCGGGCGTACCTTTTTCCACGTCGCTCACGAGCTGCAAAAATTCAGCATCGGAGACCAGGGGAATCCCCTTTCGTTGCGCATGCATCGCCTTCCCCCGCAGGTTTTCGCAGTGATTACACACAACGACGCTGGTGGTGCGCGTGAGCTTTTCCGAATACGCAAGGTTTGCCGCCAGCGCCGCGGCGATTACCGTGTTCGGATCCACCCGGATTTCGGGGGTGACCACCACCTCCATGCCTTCTATCAGGTGTTTCCCAGGAACATACACGCCGGGGTTGGTAAAGCGCCGCGCTATATCGGGGGCGTCGGTACGCACGTTGCTGCGTTGCAGGCCGAAGCGGTCCGCGCGCAATTCCGCCGGTTCCCGCACCGTCAGCTCCCCCTCGCGCAGCGCCAGAAACAGCGCCACCAGCAGCATCGTTTCCTCCCGCACTACGCTCGCCGGGGGTTGCTGTGCCCTGCTTATCGACGCCGCGGCATCGTCCGGACCGCACCCCATCCGGTGCGCAACGGCGCGCAGCCGGGTATCGGGGAGGGCAATGTCGCGGCGTCGGACGCTGGCGAGGGTATCTACGATGCGTTCCGGGCGGGGAACATGGCCGGTATTGCGGCGCGGGCGACGGCCCCGGCGATTGCGATTTCGGGAGCGGCTGCGGCCCCGTTGTTGCTTCAAGGCGCGGCGGGTTTCGGAGACCAGGAACCCCCAGGTGCGGGGGCCGTTGTGTACTACGAGGGTGCGGCCGTCGAGAAACCGGTCCAGGGCGCGTACGAGTTGTTCCATGCGCTTGCCCTCGGCCACGTCTTCGGGGGTTAGGCCGTGCAGGTGCTTCGGGCCGGGATCCGAATCTGTGTTCACTACGGCGTAAAAATCGTCTACGGGCGTGCCGTCCGCGGCGAAGGTCACGGCATCTATGGCCACGATGCGGGAGGTGGAAGGGTGAATCCCCGAGGTTTGCACTGTCACCGCCACGTAAGGCGCCCGGGCGATCGCACGAGCCCGTGCCGCCTCCTTGGCGGCGCGCTTCGCCTCACGTTCCTCGGGCGACAGCTGCGGCTTGCTCGCCTGAGGGGAGGTGTTTTCGGAAGTGCTCATTCCTACAACTCTAATGCGCGCTTTTTAAATTCAAAACGCGCAGGAACGGGGTTCTTGGCGGCGCTAGCCCTGCTGGGAATAGTACTGCGCCACGCGCATCAGTTCGGAATAGGCGCGGCCGAGGGTCACCAGCGCGGCATCCTCCGCGGCGGTTAGCGCGGATAATGACTCATTGTGTGCCCACTGCATCTTCTGCTGCGCCGCGCCCATCACCTCCTGCATGGAAGCCTGCTGCGCCAAGCCCAGCTTTTCCTGGAGGGTATAGCCGATGATCAGCTGTTTGATCTCATCGATAATTAGGGCGCGCGGGTTGGCCTCCTGCACCGCCTTCAGGTCGAGCAGCAGGAATGCGTTGATCAGGCGCGGATCCGTGCGCATGGTGGACACGAGGTTAAGGATCAGGTCCTTGGGCTGCATCTTAAAGGCCAAGCCTTCGATCTCGCTGACAATGCGGCCCGCGCGGTGCGTGGTGGCAAATTCCCCAAAACGGGTGACCAGCAGATTGCGCAATTGTGGCACGCCGGATTTGGCCGTGGCCCATTCATTGAGTTCGCTGGCGCCGCGGCGCGCCACATTGCGCGCCCGGAACAACCCGTATTCGCCGATCAAACGTACGATCCGCTGGCAGGAATCGCGTTGCAGGTCTTCCTCAGCGTCCGAAGAAATCATCTTGATCAGATCGAACTCCGTGGCGTTGGCCAGGTGGGCGAGCCCGCGGGCGTCGTATTCCGTGATGGCGCCGGTGTGCGAGGTTTCGGCGAGCAGGCCCGCCACGGGGATCACGGTCAGGACGGAACCCCGCAGCTGGGCCGCAAGGGTTTGCGAATGTTCGTATGCGTGTTCAAGGGGGTCGCGTTCCCCTAGGGCGCCCTCGCCAAAGGAATCCGCGCGGGACAAGACGCCGAGGGTATTCAAGGAGGTAAAACCGAGGTCCTTGAGGAACTTTACTTCGTCCATGCGGGGGGTGGCGTCGAAGAGGAATACCGCGGCGTCGGCATCCACGGACATCGCCTTCGTCTGCTCAAAGCCATCGATGAGGATACGTCGGGTACGCTCCTCGTTCTCCACGGTAAGCGTGGCCAAGCCGGGGGTATCAATCAGCGAAAAATCGCGGATCGAGGCGGTGGGCATCCAGCGGTGGATATAGCTAATCTTCTCCACCGGTGCCGGCAATTCGGCCACCTGCCCGCGCTGAATATTGATGGGCAAGCGCTGGCCGTCCAGAAGAATCGCCTCGGCGCGGTCCGGGGCGCCGTATTGAAACACCGTGACCACGTTCGTGGCCTCAAGGGCCGCGGTCTCCGCCACCGGCGCGCCGATAAGCGCATTGACCAGCGTAGACTTGCCCGACTTCAGGCGACCCACAACGACAATGCGCGGCGGGGCCTCCAAGGTGGAACGAATGCGCAAAGACTCCTGGTGGAGTTCGGGGCTGAGGCTGCCGAGGTAGTCCAGGGCCTGGTACAGCGCGGTAGACATGGCGTCCATAATTATTTAGTATCGCCTTTCTCCCCAGTGCTTACCAGAGTACGGCTGGTCGGAATGGGCTGGTGTTGGTGTGGGGGCTGGCGCTGCGGCGGGGGTTGGGGTTGGGGTTGGCGCGGACGTCGGTAGGTACGGTGACGCCTGCTGCGCCTGCAATTCCGCCTTTTGCGCCTCGACCGTGGCGTAGGCGACGAGCTCTTTGATCATCGCCTCCGCGGTGCCGATATTTTTCTGCACGATCTGCAGGTTCTTTTGCAGCGTGGCCTTGCGCTTATCCCGCGTGGCCTTATCCGCGCGGGCAACCTTTTCAGCCTCTTGGATTTGCTTTTGGGTGGCCTCCATGGCCTCCTTGAGGTTTTCGCGATACCGCAGCTGGATCGCCGGGCGGGCATTCGCGATGGCGGCTTCCAACACCTTGGCCGTGAGCACCTTCGCGGTGCCCGTGGTCTCTTTCAACCAGTTCAGCAGGTTAGTTTTGCCCGAACGCATCGCGCGGAAACCGACGTTAAAGGCGACCCAGCCCACGCCCACGATGGCGCCGAGGCCTGCGAAGGTGACCACGCTACCGATCAAACCGCCAAGGGCCGAACCGCCCGAAATGCCCATCATGAGCATCATCGGGTCAAGCAAGCCTTGGCGCTTTTCCTGCACGTCGTGCGTTTGCAATTGCTTGCCCACGAACGCCGCGCTGACCTCGTTGCGGATCGCCTCCCAATCCATTTCGGACTTGAAGCGCGGGCGCACAATCTTGTGCTCCAGCTCGAAGGAGAAATAATTCAAGGATTCCGCGATGGCGCCCTGGAATTCGCGTTCCATTTCGGAGGTGAAATACTGCGGATTCTTGCGCAGCACCGCCATGCCTTGTTTATTAATGCGTTCCGTCCAGTTTTTGCGGATATCCTCAAGCCGAAGCTCCAGTTGCTCCATCGTCTCTTGGCGGATAATGGTGAGGTCTCGGCCGAGGTAGTAATCCCAGCTTTCACCTTCCTTTTTCAGGCGATTAAGCTCTTCTAAGCGCTCCGAGAGTTCCGGTACCGCGGCCTCGCCCTCCTCTAAGATGGCGATGCGCTGCGTGAGGTCATCCGCAAGTTCGCGCAAACCCTTGACGGCGATGCGCAAGCCATTGGCCAGCGGTAAAAACTCGGCGATCTTGAACTTGCTGTGGATCAAGCTATACAGGGCGTCCAGGCCGGATAGCTCAAGGACTTGGTTGCGGTGCGGGCCCGGACTCATTTCCGCAGCCATCACGCCCAGCAGGCTGGATACGCCCACGACGGGGATATCGCGCCCGATGTGCTGGCGCAGCAGGTTCTTATTTTCCGCCACGATTTCTTGCCAGCGGATCAGGTTTTTATCCGTCTTGGTCACCGCAACGATGATCGCCTCAACGTTTGAGCCTGTGTCTTTAATAAAGTCCATTTCCGGCTTTGTGATGGTGGTGGAGGCGTCACACACCACGATCAATACGCAAGCCTGGTCGATGGAGACTTTGGCCAGGTGGGAAAGCTTCGGGTCGAGGCCGCCGACGCCGGGAGTATCCACCACCGTGACATCGCCGAGGGGCATGCGCCGCAGCGGAATGGTCGCGCGCGTAGGCAGGGCGTCGTTATCAGCCTCGGAATTGCGCACGGTTTCTGCGTTGATCCAAGCGCCGAGTTCCGAATGTGCAATAATGCGTTGCCCCTCGGGATAGAACAAGCAAGCTTGACCTTCCCGGAGATTGTCAGTTTCCTGAGTCAATGCGATGGGCGTCGCAGTGGTGACGTTTACCCCCACAGGGGAGGCGTTGCGCTTGCCGACGATCGCGTTCACCAGTGAGCTTTTCCCCCGCTTCACCTCACCGACAACAACGATCGAGTGCGATTGCTGTTTGCTCGACGCCTTTGTTAAAGCAAGATTGCTGAGGTCGTCGTACCCATACTGGCGGAGTATTTTATTGGTGATAGCAGTCAAAAGTTGGTTCGCGCGCTTCTCCATGTCGCTGCGATCAGCGTCCGGAACTGTATTGCTCGGTGGGTTCACAACTCTTCACTTTCGGGGAAAACGCGGTTCGTTCATTCACCATAGCGAAAAGTGGACAGAGCTGTAACCTTTCATCGACTAGTTGCATCCAACCCTTGTAGAAGATTAAAGCTAACGTATAGCTCCCAAAGTTTGGATTCCGAAAAGGAGACGCGATGAACAAGCTGAAGTTCAGCATGGTCGCCCTGCTCAGCGCAACAATGCTGACCGCCTGCAGCTTGCCCGAAAGTTTGACTGGGGCATTGCCGGGAATGAGCAAAAGCACCAGTGAAACCCCAACAAGCACGGAACAAAAACCCGCTGAGCCCACATACGATTCAGGCACCTACAAGACTGAGCCTGGGAAACAAATAGAAACGACCGCGGACTTGACGCGCGCAGTCGAACCGTTTGTATTGGGTGAATACGTGCCGCTGCCGTACGAAATCGATGGAATTCTTACGGAAACCAAGGGGGCAATCACGATTTTCGGTGCCAAGAGCATGGCCCTGCACCTCAGCCAAAATCTTGTTCATAAACTCGAGGAATTCAGGCCGATCTATGGTTACCTTAACTCCGCATCTTCGCTGCGGGACAAGCCCATCGATCCCGACTTTGGAATCAACCACTCCGTAATTCGTTTCGAGGACGCCGATTCCGCACTGCGGGCGGCCGAGGGATTGCACGGAGTCATGATCACCGATGGTTCGAAGTTCATGGAAACCGACGAACCGAAACCCTCGACGCCGATCACGGTGCCGGGC
This sequence comes from Corynebacterium canis, assembly GCF_030408595.1. Lineage (NCBI taxonomy): Bacteria > Bacillati > Actinomycetota > Actinomycetes > Mycobacteriales > Corynebacteriaceae > Corynebacterium > Corynebacterium canis. The sequence continues at coordinate 118,281 of NZ_CP047080.1, forward strand.
ATGGAGCGCTCGCTGATCTCCTCGTCGTTCCAAGAGTATGACAACACCACGTCTTACATGTCGTTTACGCCGCACCAAGAGTACGTGATCTATACCTGGGTGTCCGCGCCGGTGGGCGAGGAAGCCTGGAACGACCGCACCGTAAAGAAGGCCCTTGACCTGCAGATTCCATTGCTGGAGCAATTCCCATCGGTGAAAACCGAGGCGGGCTTCGGCAAAACCGACGAATTCCCGCCGGTGGACCCGGGCGGGGTGCTGCGTTACGCCGTGCCGTACCGCGACGAGGATTCGCCTAAGTCGACCCCCGGTTCCTTGGGTCCGCGCGGTATCGCGGGCAGGTTCTATAACTCCAAGTTCATCCACGACACTCTGGTGCAGACCAATTCCGTGCACAACGGTAAAAACGCATCGTATGTGTTCCGCGCGGACACCGATTTCGGCGCTAAGTCGATCTTCAATGCCTTCGTGGACGATTCGCTGAAGGACGGCGCCGTCGAATACGAGGACCCCCAGAAGATTCCGGACACCACCTGCACCATGAACGAGGATTCCGGCGGTCAGCGCTACGATTGCTACGTGATCAACGGCCGCTACGTCGGCTATGTCAGCGGCGATGCGGACCAGAAGACGGAGAACCAGGAGGCGGAAAAGAAGCGGGTGTCCCAGCAGCTCGCCGCCCAATACAAGATTTTCCTCAAGGCGGACCAGAACGCCGTGAAGGAAGAGCAGCCGAAGCAGTAGGGTATTGCAGCGCTCCATTCCACGTGAGGGGGTGGGGCGTTTATCCTGTTTCACGCTTCTTACGTGCAAAAACAAGCATGCTGATTTCGCGGGAGTCCGCGGGGTTAGGTTGTAACAAATCCGTGGTGCGGCGCGTCTAAAGTTGTGAAATGAGCGCCACGCTATAGAAGAATAATGATGGGAAAGGCTTAATACGATGTCGCGGAATCACTGGACTATCGGGATTGACTTCGGAACCTCCAACACGGCGGCCGCACACACCAACCCGATCAAGGGGACGGTGGAGGCCGTAAATCTGAGTCACGACCGAACCACAATGTCCTCTTCCGTGTATGTGGAGTCTCCCGATCAGATCGACGTCGGCGATGTTGCCATCAATAAGGCGGAAACCAACCCGGCGGGTTTCGTGCCTGCGCCGAAGCGCGTGATTCCGCAGCAGATGTTCCAGGTCAATGGTTATGACGTCCCCTCGTCCATGCCGGTCGCCGCCGTGTTGTCTTCGGTGGTGCAGCGCGTGGCGCGCGAGCACGGGAATGAGCAACCCTCGGAGCTGGTGCTTACTCACCCTGAGGCGTGGTCCTCAAACGAGATTAAAGTGCTTCTCGACGCCGCGGCACAGCTCGGGTTGTCTGCCGCAACGATTACCACGATTTCTGAGCCCCAAGCCGCGGCGCATTACTATTCGCAGGCGAAAAGCCTGGAGCCCGGCCAACGCATTGCAGTGTTTGACTTCGGCGGCGGCACCCTGGATATCGCGGTGTTGCAGGCCAACGAGGACGAAACCTTCGACGTGATCGCGGCCCGCGGCGACAATACCCTGGGCGGGAAGAATTTTGATGCCCTGATGCGCACCTGGGTTGACCAGCAATTGGAGGACCGTAACCCAGAGTTATTGGACTATTTCCGCACCAAGGCCCCGTTGCAGGAGCGGCACGCCCTTGAGGATTCCATTCGCCGCGCGAAGGAGCTGCTCTCCGAGGCCTCGTACGCGACCGTCGTGGCCAGCGGGCGCGGCGGCACCGAACGCTTTCAGATCACCCGCGGCGAGTTCGAGGAATTGATCGCGCCCGCGTTGGATAAGGCGGAGGAACTTACGGAGGTCACGCTGGCGGACGCCGGAATTCACAGCCCGGACGATCTGGTGGCGCTGTACCTTACCGGCGGCTCGTCGCGAATCCCCATCGTGCAGGAACGGTTGAAAAAGTTCGGTCGCCTAGCCACCCTCGACGATCCAAAGACCGTGGTCGCCCAGGGTGCGATCTCCGCGCTCCGGCCGATCGTGCGCGGCATGACGCCGCAAAAGATGGGCGCCCCAGAACCCGCGCCCGCACCCGGGGTCGGTGGCACCCCGGCGTATTTGCCGCCACAGGCAAATCCGTACGGTGGCCAGCAGCCCGCCCCGCCGGTGGCTCCCCCGACGCCGACGCCGCCACCCCACACCGATTTGGCGGCGAAGCGCAAGGGGCCTTCCGGGCGCACCATTGGGATCATGGTGGCGGCAGTGGTCGCCGTGGTGGCAATCGCCGGTATTAGCGGTTACCGCTACCTATTGGCCAGCAGCGATGAGACCACCCAGACCACCCAGGCGGAGCCGCAAACCGCAGGTGCCGATGCCACCAGCGAATCCACCAGCACCACCGCCGCCGACGGTAAGCTAGATAGCCAGGATGCGGTCTTGGCCAAGGTGCCTGCAAACATCAAGGATGGCACCGAGAATTGCCGGGTGGACGGCACCACCAGCAGCGGAAACCTGCGGGTGCGGTGCGAGGTAAAGCCGCTTGCGGAGGAATCCAAGTACTTTGGCCGCACCAGCGAGTACGACAAACCGGGCTTGAGCTTTGCCATCGACCCCAACGAGGCGCGCTACGAGCAACACAAAATCACCGAAGGCTTATACGATGACCGCGGCCAGGAAAACAACACCCTAGGGAACGCCGACAATACCGCCAACGCGCATATTACCGGCCCGACCACGGTAGATAACGAGTTCAATGGGCGCTACACAAATACCGAAACCGGGCTGATGATCACAAGCTACGATTTCAAGGACATGGCGTCCGCGGAGGAGTACTTCAGATCCAAGGCATTGCTCTAAGCACGCGCCCGCTTTTCGACGCCCAGCGGTGGTTGACGTAAGTCGCCCCGCTGGGCTTTGCCGTTGCAGATCTGCCTGAGGCAGATGTAACACGGCCGTTTCGCGTTCCTGCGGAAACACCACCGCGCGACGACCGGTATGTCGAATCTGCCTGACTGGGGTTTGAGGGCCGATTCCGGCCTCTACCTCGTCACATCACCTGGCGTGGTGGTGCGGATCTGCCTGCCTTTCCACCCGCGACAGATCTGCCTGAGGCAGATTCGTTGTGGCCGCATTTCCCCAGGACAACTCGGCCCAAAAATCAGGCAGATCCGGCACAGCCAGGCAGATGTGACAGGGCCGGACAGCCGCCAGGCAGATTGTACGTGGCTGTTGGAGTGCGAGTTCCGGTGGTTCACAATCGATGTCGTTCCAACGTGGGGGCAGCGGCCGTGACCTATCGCCGGCAACAATGCGTTGCCCCCAGCGGCCTTTTGTTGGCGTGGTGCTGTGGATCTGCCTGGTTTTCCACTCGCGACAGATCTGCCTGAGGCAAATGTCGCACGTGCGCGTTTCCCCAGGACAACTCGGCCGAAAAATCAGGCAGATCCGGCGGAGACAGGCAGATGTGACGAGGCCGGGGAAAGGGGGCGCTTCAGCTACGGGGAGCTACGGGGTGTTGCGGGCAGACGGAAGTGGCGGGGCAGGCGCGGGGCAAGAATGAGCCGAGGGTGCACTGGGTTTCGGGCTCACCGAAAAGTGTTGGGCTTCACCGTGTCGGGGTGTGGTGGGCGCGCAGCAATAGGGCAGGTCGGTGACTAGGCCTAGGTGTTGGGCGAGTATTCGGCCGTGAGAAATCAGCGCTAGGATTCGGCTGTTAAGTTTCGGCCTTTATGTTTTGGTGGTTTGGTGTTGGTTTCGGCGCGGTGGATGGCGCGGCGCAGGGTGGTGATCAGTTCGCGGGGTTTTTGCAGCAGCCCGTGGGTGATACGCAGTGGTTCCCAGCCGAGTTCGCGTAGCCGGATCAACACTTTGGCATCGTAGTCACGCTGGGAACGTTGTAGGTGGTGGGCACCGTCGTAAAACAAACCAACGCGGATATCGGGCCAGCCGGAATCAAGCACAGTCAGCAGGGGTGTGCCGTCGTCGACTAGCGCACCGGAGTCATAGATCGGGATTTGTACCTCCAGGTGTTGGCGAAGCTGCTCGGCAATCAACCGCAACACGGTTTCCGGGGGCGACTGGGCACCAGAGCGGGACAGCTTCAACAGTTTTTTCAGCTGGCGGGCGCTGAAGATATTGCGGGCGATGTCACGCACCAGCTGAAAGTTTAGGGTGGTGCATGCGCGCAGCGCGTCGATGAGCTGGATGGCGCGGACCTCCCAGTTAGCAAGGTTGGGTACTTGATACACCCACCAGGAGTGGCGGTCGCGCTGCAGATCAATCAGGCAATCCACCAGGGCGTATTCGGGGGCGACGACCTGCATGCCGGGCAGTTCCTGATCGGGTGTCCACACCCTAGTGCCCGGCCGCAACCTACGGCGGGTGGCGTCGAACACGCTGTGGCTGCGTTGGAAATTACTGGCCACATGCAAGGTGATGTGGGCATCATCCACCCAATAGGTCAGGCCGGCATAGGCTGCGGCGGCCCAGCCGCCGATAATGACATTCGGGGTTTGGGTGAAATGCGCCCGAGCCCGCAGCATGATCGGGGCGGCAAACCCGAGGCGTTGCGGGTGATACCGCGAACCCCACTCCACCTCACGGCTCGCACGACAATACCCACGCGGCATGGCAAGCCGGCGAGTGATGTTGACGAAAGAGGTGTCAAGCAGTTTGGTGCGACGCTGAAACAAACCCATAGCACCAGTGATAACCCCAAAACAGCACAAAACCCAGGGTTTTCCCAAACACACCCCACCAACCTGTGGATAACTTGAAACTATCCACAGGCACGTCGCGTCCCAGCGGCAAGAGGGTGGCGCACGGCGAAGCGAACGGGTATAATATCGCCGCCATCACGCGGGTGGTGCCGAAGGTGTGCGAAAACGTGTTCTGAAATGGGGTGTAAATCTTTTTTGGCGGCGGTGTAACTTTTCCGGCGGTGCGGGTGTCTAAGTAGTGTCAAGCAAACAGGGAAACCTGCAATACGCGAGTAAAGGAAAATCATGACCAACCCAATGGACAGCGCCGCCAACAAATTCACCTCCGGAAACCCCGAAGACCTGGCAGCAGAGCAGGGCGCGGTGGGGGCGTCGGGAAACCCGCAACACGAGGTCGAATTGGATGACCCGAGCGGTAGCGTGCGAAACAGCGTGTCCAGCCGCGACGTCAATGCCGATGGCAGCATCGACGTGGTCCATTCAGTGGTCGATGGCGAACAAAACGTAAGCTACCTCAGCGCCGAGGGGGAGGTCATACTCACCGATGTGGACGCCGACCGCGATGGAATCTTTGAAACTGCACGGATCACCACCGCCGACAATGTTGTAGTGGAAGGCACGGACCTGGACAACGACAGTGATGTGGACCTGATCAGCTACGCGGACGGCCGCACCGGCACCGTGTTCCAGGAGGATTCGATCGTGGACGGTACCGTCGCTTCCTCCCGCATGGACTTCGACGGCGATGGCGCTACCGACATCGAACTGGTGGATCAAAACCTGGATGGGCACATGGAGCTAGCCGCCGTGGACTTCGACGGCGATGGGGACGCCGATGTGATCTACCGTGACATCAATAACGACGGCACCTTCGACTACGCCTCCTACGACTCCGATGGTGACGGCGTGATGGACACCAATATTGACGCAAACGACTATGGTGCCAGCGGTTTGGGTGATGCTGCCGCCTATGCGGAGCTTGGCCACTACGAGAGCCAGGAGGCCGACACTCAGTTCGAAATTGGTGCGGATCCGATGGATGACGACCCCGTGATCTAACAACACAGTCAACGCTCTTTGGCGCAGGGTGGATAGCAGCAAATGCGTCTTGTGGCCAAAGAGCGTTCTTCGCATTTTCGCCCAATACGCACCAGCAAAGGAACACAGAAATAATGACTGACATGGACGAATACGGTGGCTTCGGGGAGACCGGGCACCTAGAGTCCCTCTTTGATTTCGGCGAGGTTGATACCGAGGGCTTCCAGCCCGAGGATCTTATGAGCGACGATCCGTTCCAGGCCGAGCTCCCGAACGACATTGTGCCGGAGCCGACGGATGCAACAGAGTTCGATGCGCCGGCGCATGATGAGCCGGTGGATGAAGGCTCGGTGGACGATGAGCAGGCGGATGACGAGCCGGAGTTGGAGCTGGATGATCCCAGCGCCGAGTTCGCGGACCCCAGCATGATGGCACCCGAGGATCCGATTGTGGAGGAGCCTGCGGCACCGGCCGAGGACCCCGCGCTGCAAGATGATGGCGTGTACGGTAGCTCCCACGAGTGGAATACCGACTGGTTCTTCCAGCAGACGGATGGGTATTGTGGCCCGACCTCCGCCGCGATCATTGTGAACGAGTACCACGACGCCGGAATTACTGACCCCGAATATATGGTCAATCAGGCATACGAGTTGGGCCTGACTCAGGACATTTCTCAAGGCATGTATATGTCCGATGTGCAGACCCTGCTGGAATCCTCCGGCGTACCCTGCGAAAACGTAAACAGTTCCATGGCTGATCTCGCGCAGCGGCTCGAGGACGGTTATGGTGTGATAGCCTTTGTGGACTCGGGTGAGGTGTGGGGCGATGCCGCCGATGCGGGTGTCGAAGACAATCTGCCGGATCATTTCCTGGTAGTCACTGAGATAGACACCAATACCGGTATGGTCACGCTGGCGGATCCGGGCAGCCCCACCGGGAACGGGACCCAGATGACCATTGAACAATTCGAAAACGCGTGGGCCGATAGTAATTATGAAATGATTGCGACGACAACGCCGGATCCGGAATTGGGTGCCGCGGTCAGCGATAACCAGCAACTCGCCATTGCCAATGTCACAGGCAGCGATGTTATCCGGTAGTGCTGCGGTACAGTCCTTATACACGACGTTAAGTGGAGGATAATGATGTCAAGCGAAGATAAGGCTCCCCTCGAGCCTGATCTGTCGGTGCCGGAAGGCACCCTTGATGGCAGCGTCTGGGCACAACTCCTTGCAAACGCCTTTGAAATGGCGGAGATCGAACTCGATGATTCGATCGTCCCAGATTTTGACGAATTCGCTGATATCCAACTCGACGATGTAGATGTAGACGATGTGCTCGTCCTGGTCGATGATCTGATTGACAATGAGGATCAAGGCGAGGACGGCTTGGGCACACCCGACCTCGACGACGATTCGGACGTGCTGGCAACCTACGACGATGACTTGCTGGTGGGTGAGCTGGAGGATGATGCCGAATCATTCGGCGGATTTGATGATATCGCCCTTGATTTCGACGACTCGGCGACGGATATTTCCTCACCGTTCGATGATTTTGAGTAACATAGTGCCGGATATATAAACTCTGACTCTCAACGCGATATCTTACGACCTAAGTTCAGGTAGGTTGGTGCGAAAGTCAGTGTTGGTGTGTGTGGATGAGCGATAGGCAGCCACGCAGGTGAATGAGCAACGAATGGAGGTTTGTTGAGGCTATGAACGATGCGGAGCTGTTGAGCAGGGCGCGCGAAGGCGATCAGCGTGCCTTTGCTGAACTGGTAACGCGATACCAACACATAGCTTGGAGCGTCTGCGTGCGCATCACACAACACCACCAAGACGCCGAGGACGCCCTGCAGATCGCACTGGCATCTGCCTGGCAAAACCTGGGGCGCTTTCGGGGCGAAGCAAAATTTGGCACCTGGTTTTATCGCATCGCCAGCAACTCGGCGATGGCGCTGGTGCGCAAACGCAAACCCGCCCAATCCATTGACGACGATGACGACGGCTACGTTATCGAGCTGGCGGATGAATCCTCCGCCTTTGAGGAGCGCCTGGCAGACCAGGATCGGCTGACCACGGCGCTGCAAAAACTCTCCGATGAATCCCGCGAAGCCTTGGTATTGGCCGAGGTGGCGGGTCTTTCGTACGCCGAAATAGCCGTCCACCAGAGCGCGTCACTTTCCGCAACCAAAGTGCGCATCCACCGGGCGAAGAAGAAACTAGCGGAATTGTTGTAGCGCCAACAAAACTATGAAACCCCACTGCGTGATGGCAGTGGGGTTCGGTGCGCGCTAGGACTGACGGGATTAGGTCAGGGCGCGGTTGACGGCCGAGGTGACGGCCTTCAACGAAGCGTATGTGATGGAACCGGCGATGCCGATGCCCCAATGGTTCTTGCCATTGATGCTGGCCAGCACGTAGGCGGCGGCTTCAGCGTCATCGCCGGCGGTGCGGGCATGCTGCGTGTACTCCTGGACCTCAACATCGATGCCCAAGGACTCCAGCGCATTTGCGTATGCGGCGATGGGACCATTGCCACGGCCGTTAATGGTTACTTCCTCACCATTGACGTCGAGGTGTGCGGCGATGCGGGCTTCGTCGTGCTCGGTCTGCGCGGCGTCGACACGCATGGAAATCTGCTCCACGGGCGTAATGCGGTCCAGGTACTCGGTGGCGAAAATATCCCACATGTGCTTGGAGCTCACCTCGCCGCCCTCGGAATCGGTGACGGCTTGCACAACGGAGGAAAACTCGACCTGCAGCGGGCGCGGCAAATGAATACCATGATCGGTCTTCATGATGTACGCCACGCCGCCCTTGCCGGACTGGCTGTTGACGCGAATCACGGCCTCGTAATCGCGGCCGACGTCCTTCGGGTCGATCGGCAGGTAGGGGACCTCCCATTGCTCGCCACGCAATTCCTCCCAAGCGACATCCGTGTGCGTGCCCCCCGGGGTCACGCGGGCCGCCATGGCATCCAAACCCTTGTTCACCGCGTCCTGGTGCGAACCGGAGAAGGCGGTAAACACCAAGTCGCCGCCGTAGGGGTGGCGCTCCGGCACGCGCAGCTGGTTGCAATACTCCACCGTGCTGCGGATCTTGCGGATATCGGAGAAATCGATCTGCGGGTCAACGCCTTGGGTGAGCAGGTTCAAACCCAAGGTGACCAGGCAAACATTGCCCGTGCGTTCGCCGTTGCCGAACAAGCAACCCTCGATGCGGTCCGCGCCGGCCATATAGCCCAGCTCGGCGGCCGCGACGCCCGTGCCGCGGTCATTGTGGGGGTGCAGGGACAGGATAATGCTGTCGCGGCGGTTCAAGTTGCGGTGCATCCATTCGATGGAGTCCGCATATACGTTCGGGGTGATCATTTCCACGGTGGAGGGCAGGTTGATAATGATCGGGTTGTCCGGGGTGGGGTCCATGACCTCAACCACCGCGTCACACACCTGCTTGGCAAACTCCAGCTCCGTGCCCGTGTAGGACTCGGGGGAGTATTCCCAACGCCAATTCGTGTCCGGGTAATCCTTGGCGATGGACTTGATCAGCTCGGCGGCGTCCGTGGCCAGCTTTTGGATCGCCGGCTTGTCCTTCCGGAACACGACGTTCCGCTGCAGGATGGACGTGGAATTATAGAAGTGCACGATCACATTCTTGGCGCCCTCGCACGCCTCGAAGGTGCGGCGAATCAGGTGCTCGCGGGCCTGCACCAAGACCTGGATAGTGACATCGTCCGGAATGCGGTTCTGCTCGATGATCTCCCGCACAAAGTTGAAATCCGTCTGGGAAGCGGAGGGGAAACCGACCTCGATCTCCTTGTAGCCCATGCGCACCAGCAGGTCGAACATGCGGCGCTTGCGCTCTGGGCTCATGGGGTCGATCAACGCTTGGTTGCCGTCGCGCAAATCCACCGCGCACCACTGCGGGGCGCGATCGATGACCTTGTTCGGCCACGTGCGGTCCGGCAGTTCGATCTTTTCTACTTCGGTGAAGAACGGTTGGTAGCGGTGGAACGCCATATTGGATCCACGCTGCTTGTTCCAAGGGGCTTGGCCTTCTGCTCGGGGCCCATCGGGAGTGGTGATATCGGTGGGCGCGGAGATAAAGGATTCATTCAGAGCCATTTGGGGAGTCCTAACGATAAAAGAGGAGCTGCGTACGGTCGGCATCAGTGAACTCCGCGACGGGATGCCGGCCGTTTTACATCAGGCTCGCCCCGCCGCGGCACAGAAGGAGAAGGTAATGTGCACGCTGCATGTGTCGTAGCATACACCAGGCGACCGCTATGTGAGATATCGCGTCCCAAACTGTGGTGAAGTACACCCCCGGCACGGTGCAGGGCGACTACGCCGAGGGCGAATGGCGGGATAACGCGATCGCCGCCGTGACCATGGCTATGAGCGATGCCACAATATAAATCCAGGAGTATCCGGAAACCTGAAATTTTTCCCCCAACACGAGGTAGCCCAAGACAAAGGCCACGATCGGCCCCGAAATGGTCATCGCGGGCAGCGAATTCTCCAGCGCGTCCGCATGGAACGAAGATTGTTGCATGGCGGTGGCCAATGTCGCGCCAATAATCACCGCCGATGGCTCCCAATTGGTAACCAGCCCGATTGCCCCCTGCTCGCCCACGATATTCACAGCGGCCTTGGAAAATACGGCGACATAGCCGAACAAACCACTGGTCACAATGCCTAAGAGCACGGCCCGCCACTGCTTGGGGCAGGAGAAAGCGAGGCGATACAGGATCCCCAGCACCACCGCGCCGACCGCGATCGCCGGGATCCACAAGGAAAGCGGCGGCTGCGTCATGCCCGGGGCGGGTTTGCCCACCACCACCAGCGTGGCCACCGCCAGCGACAGGATCCCGCACCACATCATTTCCGTGGCGGTGGTGCGGCGGCCGTCGTAATAGGCCGAAAGCGGAAGCGTAAACATCAGCGAAAGCACCAGCACCGGCTGCACCACCAATAAGGTGCCGTAACTCAACGCCGCAACCTGGAAACCATAGCCGACAAAAGCGGTGACCGTGCCCGCCCACCACAGCGGGCGCTTTACCACGGAAAAGATCGGGATGCCGGTCAGCGGGCTCGAGTTTTCCGGGGCCTGACCAGCGATGCGATGCCTAACCACCGTGCCCCAAGCGAGTGTCATCGCGGAGGCGAGGGCGAACAGCACAGCAAGAAGATCGCTTTGCATTCCCATAAGAATAGTTCACTATCGGAATTTTGGGCGGGTCCGCATGGCCGAAACGCGCGACGTGGTAGCGGCGTGGGGGAGGGACGGTCGGGGCGTCGAAAAGCTGCGCTAAGGGGGCTGTAATGTTCGGCGCGCGGGGCGGCAAGCTACCATGCAGGTACATAACTTTTGTCGATGGACCGAAAGGCGGCAGCCAAGTGGCATTGGTTGTACAGAAATACGGTGGGTCCTCGCTTGAAAGCGCGGAACGCATTCGCTCAGTAGCCGAACGAATCGTGGCCACCAAGAAGCAGGGCCACGATGTGGTGGTGGTCTGCTCGGCGATGGGCGACACAACAGACGAATTGCTCGACCTCGCAGCGCAGGTAAACCCCGTCCCCCCGGCACGCGAAATGGACATGCTGCTCACCGCTGGCGAGCGCATCTCTAACGCATTGGTCGCAATGGCGATCGAATCTTTTGGCGCAGAAGCGCAATCCTTTACCGGCTCCCAGGCCGGCGTGCTCACCACGGAACGGCACGGCAACGCCCGCATTGTGGATGTCACGCCCGCCCGCGTGCGAGACGCGCTGGATAACGGCAAGATCTGCCTCGTAGCCGGGTTCCAAGGCGTGAACAAGGACACCCGCGACGTGACCACCCTGGGGCGCGGCGGCTCCGACACCACGGCCGTCGCGCTGGCCGCGGCGCTGGGCGCAGACGTGTGCGAAATCTACTCCGATGTGGACGGCGTGTATACCGCCGACCCGCGCATCGTGCCCAACGCACAAAAGCTGGAAAAGCTGTCCTTTGAGGAGATGCTGGAGCTCGCCGCGGTGGGCTCGAAGATCCTGGTGCTGCGCAGTGTGGAGTATGCGCGCGCCTTTAACGTCCCGCTCCGCGTTCGTTCGTCTTATAGCAATGACCCCGGCACGCTCGTCGCCGGTTCAATGGAGGATATTCCCGTGGAAGAAGCAGTACTCGCAGGCGTAGCTACCGATGTGTCCGAGGCGAAGGTCACCGTGCTGGGCATCCCGGACCTGCCGGGCGAAGCCGCAAAGGTGTTCCGCGTTATCGCCGACGCTGAAATCAATATCGACATGGTGTTGCAGAACATTTCCTCGCTCGAGGACGGGCGGACCGACATCACCTTCACCTGCCCGCGTGCCGACGGCCCCCGCGCCATGGAGCTGCTGAAAAAGCTGCAGGACGACGGCAGCTGCAAAAACGTGCTTTACGACGACCAGATAGGCAAGGTTTCGCTCGTAGGCGCGGGCATGAAGTCACACCCCGGCGTTACCGCAGTATTCTGCGAGGCACTTCGCGATGCCGGCGTGAACATCGAACTGATCTCCACCTCTGAGATTCGCATTTCTGTGCTGATCCGGGAGAACGAAGTGGAGAAATCCGTACGCGCGTTGCACGACGCCTTCGACCTTGGCGGCGAAGAGCAAGCCACGGTGTACGCGGGGACGGGGCGTTAGGGGGATAGTCGACGGCCACCAGTCCCCGATCTTGGCTGCGCGCTCTGTGAGCGCCGGAGATCGGGGACAGGTCTATTGGAAGGGCCGCATTTGAATTGAAAGCTCGATGTTGCTCAGCACATCACGCTTATCGAGGGGCCTCAAGTCTGGGGTAATCGGGGGTGATAAATGGTATGCGTCCGTTATCGGCCAAGTTGCGTCGTGGCATTTAGTAAATTATTAGGTTATAGGTTTTCTCAGCAGATTTGTGTGCGATAGATATGTGTAAGCTATGGCCAGTTATCGCATTTAATGATATATCACTTACGTCGCTGAGCGGGGATATTGCGGATTTTTCGGTAGGAGTTACTGCAATGTAGAGTTAGGGTTAAGTGCGCCTGCACTGAAAGCTACATAAAGTATGTTGGCTCTAAGCTAATGTTCGCCTCAGGCTCTATAAAGGTTCCTGCGACGAACCGACCGAAGTAGGTAAGCTAATTTATGAATCTATTATTTAATCGCGGAAGAGGTGAATCCGCTGGGCTAGGGCTGGCAAAACAGGCAGTTTTGGTCGCTGCAGCCTTCTTTGCGGCGATCGCGCTCGTCTGTTCCATGTTGGTCTTAGTGCCGAATGCGCAAGCGGCACCGAATGCCGGCAACGGTGAGGTTACGGAATCGTTGACTGACGAAGGCGCTACGGGTGAGGCTGGTGAATCGAGCCAGCCGAGTCTAACAACAACTTCGACGACGGAAAATAAACCTGAAGGTCAAGGGGAGAGTTCAGAAGGCGGACAGGCGGAGCCCACAACTAGCGCTACTGCGTCGCCGGTGAACTGGGCTGACAATTACGCCACTAAACTTGAATTTATATCAGGTGGCACAGTGCTAGACGAGAACTCTATGCCCAAAGGAAAGGTCTATAAAGGCAGTGAATTTAAACTGAAATACTATTGGGCTGTAGGAGATCACGAAAAACCGAAGCCTGGTGACTTGCTAATCATCGACCTTCCTAACTGGCTTAATGTTCGTATTCACAAGCTCGACTTCACAGCCGGTGAATACAAAACGTGTGATATTGGGTACGATGAGGAGGGAAAAAATGCAGCCAAGCGAATTGTCTGCCGATTCACTGATGCTGTAGTTGGTAAGAATAGCTTAAATCTTCGAGGCGATATCGAATTTGACGTTGCGGCAGTTGTCGTTGAAAAAGCTGAGGAAATCAGTTGGGGACCTCACAAAGTAGATGGTTACTATTATCGCACTGGCGAAAAAGGCGGGCCGGTTGGAAAGTATATCCACCCTGCTGACAAAAACGTAAAGTCTGGTGATTTCACTAAGACAGGGAAGTGGTCTTTTGCGTATAATTATCCGAACAATGGCGATCCCTACGTACAGTATGTTTGGGAAGTTGTTATTCCAGCTGACAAAATAGGTCAGTCTAACACCTTCACGGTGGAAGATACTTTTACGAATGTAGAGTTCGAAGACCCATTCACGGGAGAGAAAGTATCGCTACCTCAATATGTTGCGCCGGCTACCCAAGGGCAAGTTACAATTGCGCGCCGAACTGGAGCGGCAGCTGAAAAAGGCTATTGGAAAACCTATGACAACTCCGTATGTAAAGGTGATGGCGATTATGTGCACGCTGAAATTCCGTGTGCGGATAGGGTAGCCTTCGTTGATTCTGCAACTTTAGCGGTAACGAATGGCAGCGGTAATAAGGGTGAAGTTGTCACTGTTGAAGGTGTAACTGGCGGTACTAAGAGTCCTTGGGAAAAGAACAACAAGATTAACATTACTGTAAAGAATCCGATTGCTGATTCTGCATATCTAGTTGAGTTTTTTTCAGTCATTCCCGCCGCTAAACTCGATTCGTTAAATAACGACTCGCCGAAGCATAAGAACACCGCGACGGTTAATGGTACGATTCCGGTTGTTTCGAATGAGGTGAGGCCTCATGTGAAGGTCGGTGGACATTCTTACGGTGATCCTAACAAGGCTGATTTGATCATTCGGAAAAAGCTTGACGGGCCTGATGGTGTTATTTCCGATAAGGACCGCTTTGATATCCGGTACACCATCAATGGCAAAGAAGGCACTTGTACTACATCGGTAGCACAGCCTTGTTGGATTAAGAACATCGATAAAGATGCCAAGGTTACCGTTGAAGAGCCAGCCGTTACTGGCTCGCAGTTCAAGTGGGAACCGGGTGTATTTGCTGGTGAACGGAATAAAGGCAAAGACATTTTAATAGACGGTAATAAAGCGTCTATTGAAGCGCTTCAAGCGGGTGAGCGCGTAGTGCTCACGGTGACCAACTCGTACGCCAAGGCGACCGGCAGCCTGCTGATCAAGAAAGACGTTCAGGGCCTAGCCGACAAAAAGTTGCTTAAAGACGAAATTGTAGTCGACTACATTTGCGTACCTGCGGGTCAGCCAACGGATAACGTGCCGCCTGAGCGCGTAAAGGTACCTACTAACGGTGATGTGAAAGAGATTAAGGGCATCCCCGTTGGCCACGAGTGCCTTGTGCAAGAAAACGTCAGCTCCGCCGAAGTGGGCGAAAAGTACGGTATCAACGTGACCTATTCGCCCGAGGGCGGCAAGGTGACGATCAAGCAGGGCCAGGGCGAAAATGACAGCAACCTTGTAACGATCACGAACAAGTACACGCTCAATGCTGCACCGATCTTCCTTAAGAAAGTTGTCACAGGTGAGCGCCCTGAGGGCCTGAACGATGATACTGAGTTTACGGTGAAGTATCAGTGTGACAACGACAGCGCCGATGGCAAGGTAAAGGCGAACCAGCCTACCGAGTTGAAGCTAAAGGCAAAGGGCGATCCTGTCACGGGGCCGGAATTCCCGTTGGATACGAAGTGCAAAGTTGTTGACGAAGCGAAGGATAAGCCCAAGTTTGAGGACTTCAACTTCACTGCCGAGCTCGGTGGAGAGATCACTGTCTCCAACGATGCCGAAGCAAGCACTTTGGTGGTGACCAATACCTTTAAGAAGGATGAGGCAAAGCTGCGTGTCACTAAGGCCGTGTCGGGTGATGCTGGTGCTTTGGCGGGTGAAAAGGAGTTCACGTTTAAATACACCTGTGGTGCTGATACCGGTGAGTTGAAGGTGAAGGGCAATGGGTTTGCTGAGACTGAGAAGACTTTCCCGGTTGGTACTGAGTGCACTGTCGAGGAGCTTGGGGTTGAGCCGGATGGCTCCGCGCAGATTCACAACCATATCTTGACGGTGACCCCTGAGGTTGTGCAGCGGGTTGTTGTTGGTAAGGATGAGGGCGCGAAGTACACCAATAATTATGCGGTGAAGAAGGGCAAGTTCGGTGTTGCGAAGAAGGCCGAAGGTGAAAACGGTAAAGCTGCCGAACGTGAGTTTGTGTTCGACTACACCTGTGGTGCTGAAACCGGCCAGGTCCGCGCGCGCGGCAATGGCCTGGTGATCGAGGCTCCGGTTGAGCTTCCCGTGGGCACGGAATGCACCGTGACGGAGAGCAAGAGTGCTGTTGAAATTGCGGACTATGATTTCCTTACCCCGGATGATCAGTTGACCAAGACCGTCACTGTACGTGAGGGTGAGACTGCGGTTGCTGAGTTTGTGAACACCTATGCACGTCAGCTCAACAAGTTCAAGGTTGAAAAGGTCGTGAAGGTTGTCGATGGTGCTGTTGCGCCCGCTACCTTCGATTTTGATTACAAGTGTGTGCTGGGTGAGGACACTATCACCGGTGAAATCCTTGGTGTGCCGGCTAATGGTTCCGGCGAATCGGCTGAGATTCCGACGAACTACGTCTGTACGGTCACCGAACGGGATGCCAAGGTTGTCGGCGCAACGCTGGTTACCGAGATTGGCGATGGTGTGAAGATTGTGGCGAAGCAACCCGATGGTGTTGCTTCGATTCCGGTGATCAAGGTGGATAACGTCTACACCAAGGACCTTGGCGAGTTCACCATCACTAAGAAGTTGGTTGATCCTGATGGTATCGCCGCTGGCAAGACCTTCGACTTCAAATATGTGTGCACCCCGCCTGCGGATCGTGCAGGGGAAGCCCCCATTGAGGGTGTGCTGACCGTCGCCGCTGGTGCGAGCGCTACCTCGCCGAAGATTCCGGCTGGCTTCAACTGTGAGGTCAAGGAAGTCGGTGCGGAGATCGTGGATTCCAACCTGGTTACCACGGGCCTGGATGCCACGCTGGTGATTACCAAGGACGGTAAGACCCCTGTGGAGGTGACCAACACCTATTCCCAGTGGAAGGGTGCGCTGAAGGTTTCTAAGCAGATCCTTGGTATCAAGGCGGATTCGAAGCTGCTGCAGGGTCATGAGTTTGAAGCCGCATTCAAGTGTGTGAAGAACGATAAGACCACCAATGAGGGCAGCGTCAAGGTCAAGGCCGGGGAAACCGTGACGGTGGATAACATCGTGGCTAACTCCGTGTGTACCGTGACCGAAAAGCTTGATTCCACCAAGGTGAGCAGCCTGCGCTTCCAGCCGGAGTTGTCCACCACCGAGGTGACCGCCGAGAAGATCACCGTTGATGGTGGCTCTACCGATGCCAAGCTGCTGAACTCCTATGTGGAGTTGGGTAACTTTGCGATCACCAAGGAACTCGGCGGGTTGACTGGCGAGGCGGCTGGGAAAGACCGCGAATTCCACATGATCGCAATCTGGACCGACAATGGCGTGGAAACCACCAAGGAATTCACCATCCGCGCTGGCCAGGTTTACAAGGAGTTCCCAGAGCTGCCCGTGGGCACCAAAGTCACGCTGAAGGAACGTCACCCAGGCAATGGTGTGTTCGTTCAGTGGCACACCCCCGGTTTCACGAGCGACCGTGCCGGTGCCATCGTTGATCACCATGATGGCACCGCGGAGCTGACCATCGTGGCCGACAGCCCGGCAGATAAGCCGCAGTTGGTCACCCTGACCAATACCGGTAACCCGCCGTGGTGGTGGGCACTGGTGCCGCTGGCGATCCTCGGCGGCGGTGGTGGATCCAGCAATGGTTCCAGCACTTCCGCTCCGCAAAGCACCACCCCGCAGGCACCCGCTCAAGCGAAGAGCAGCAATGCTCCGGCATCGCTGGCACGTACCGGTGCCTCCGTGCTTGGAGTGGTGGCGCTCGCAGGCCTGGCCGTTGCGGCCGGTGTCTTCCTCGTGCGCCGCGGACGTAACAACAGCTAACCAGCTCGATATTGCGTAACGCACAACCCGGTCACCGTTTTCGGTGCGCCGGGTTGTTTGCGTGACGGGGGTACTGGAAACAAGCTGAGACGAATTCTTAACGTCCGCCGGGACCCTAATCGCCAGGCACCACGACTATTGGAATACTTTTTCCAAGGTGACATGCCCGCGAGTGTTTTCGATAAGCCCACCCTGCCTCACAAGAACATCGCAGGTTGATTGCTATTTTTGGGAAAACCCCGAAACGCATAAGCAGGTTTTTACGGTTCGCTCAGTGGAGCGGTCTGCAAAAGGCTGCCATGGGGGTGAATAACCGATAGTGCACTCTGCATTATGCCTGCTCAAGGTGTTGCATCCACCTTTATTGCGTACCATCATAGGCGAATTTGAAGAGTGTATTGATGCTGTGCCAGCGGCCGCAGGAAGGTGTTTTAATGAACTCGCGATTCTCCGGAATTCGCCTGTGCGTGGCTGTCATCGGGGTATTGGCGGCAATGGCGCTTTCCATGGTCGCCGAGGGCACCCCGCTGCCGGGCCAGCGCAATATCATTGGAACCGCCGACCACGTGAAGCTTTCCGCCACCGATCGCCGCGCGACGGCCACCCTCGGCATCAGTAAAACCATCCAAGCGGACGGCGTACCAGCGGAAAACCTCGTCTTTCGATACCGCTACCGATGCGCCAACCAGGCAGGCTATGCCGTGGCCAGGGCGGATGGTCAGGTGGTGGAGGCGCTCGCCAATATCCCCCTCGGCACCACCTGCCAGATCACCGAGGAAGCACCCGCCGAGACCATCGCAGGCTATACGGATACCACGCCCGCCGCCGAGCGCATCAAGGAAGTGCAATTACGCAAGGAGGGCCTCGCCACGGTCGAATTCACAGGCAGTTATCAACGGGCATTCGGCAGGTTCCGGGTAGCCCACGAGGTTGTGGCACCAAACGGCGATGGCGGCCAAGCGCCCCTCGATATTGATTATCGCTGCACGCACCCGCACGCCAGTACGATCACCGGTGAGATTCTGGCAATCCAGCCCGGCAGCCACAAAGAATCCGCCGACGTCCCCGCAGGCTATACCTGCTTCTCGACGCCCCGCCTCCCCCGCGCCACACTCACCGCAGTGGGCTCCCCAATTACCGTTGCCGCCGCCAACCTGCCCACAATTCCAATAACAAGTATGTTCGCTAACCCAGGTTGGGCGTATGTGATTGCAAAACAGCTATCACCCCGCCACGGGCAAAGCGCCGCATTCACATTCCAATACCATTGCGTAGCGCCAACCGGCGACTATCACGGAACGCTCGGCCCGATTGGGCCGGGCCAACGTGCAAGCTCCCCGCCGATCCCCAGTGACCACACGTGCACCATCACCCAAGCGCCGGGGCCGGCACAAGCCGAATACGGGCAAGATTCCACCACCAGCATCGAGGCCGGCGGGGAAACACTGGCCGAAACCACGACCACATATTCCAATTGGGAGGGTGAGTTGGAGGTGGGGTTGGATATCCGCGGCGTCGATAAGCAGGCGAGTAAGCTGCAGCCCACCGCAGCTGGTGTGCGCTATAGGTGCGTGCGGGCTGGGGCCGTGACCAATGAAGGCGAGGTGCAAGTCGGGCACCAACAAACCGCCAAAATCGAACGCATACCCGCCTATGCCACCTGCGTGTTGAATATCCAGCCTCCCAGCAGTGGGCGCATCCGGCTGGACGCGGCGACATCGCAAAGCGAAACCCAGATCAAAGCTGGCATCACCGGCGACCAAGGGCGAGCGCGCGTGACGCTCCCCGCCGCCTATGTGGAACTCGGCACATTCAGTGTGGCCAAGGAACGCACCGACCAAGACGAGCGGTGCGCGTTTGAAATGCAGGCCTCGTGGGTAGACAACGGCGTGGAAACCGCAACAAAATTCGAGCTCCGGCAGGGGGAACAATTTGGCGAATTCCCGCCGTTGCCCGTGGGCACCAAAGTGCGGATCAAGCAGCAGCGTCCCGCAGGGGAGAACTACACGCGGTGGTGCACGCCGGGGTTTAGCAGCACGCACGCGGGGGCTGTGATCGACGGCGGCAATGGCAGCGCGGAGTTTATCGTGGTGCCGAACACACCCGCGGATGACCCGCAGCGCATCAGCCTCAGCGAAACGAAGGAAACCCCATGGTGGTGGCGGATCGTGCCGCTGGCGGTGACGAACTCCTAAGGCGTGGTGGCCTACGGCGTGGGGGATAAAATGCGAGGTCAAAGGTCGGATCTATAAGAGATAGCTCACTTTCAACCAATGAGGTATCGATCCTTGGCATAATTACATCGACGGCCGCAACGAGCCCAGCGGGCACTGAGCCGGTGGGTGAGTGCATCGCGGCGTTGGCACCCCGACCACTCTTGTGAGGAAGAGCGGCCGGGGTGTTTTATTTGTGTTCGGCGAGGTAGGATTAACCGGACTCCCAGAATGTTTTGGGGTAGAGAGTGTGAAAGGACGCCATGACTACCGTCGCTGTTGTAGGCGCCACCGGCCAGGTTGGCCGCGTGATGCGCGCAATCCTGGAAGAGCGTAATTTTCCAGCCGATTCGATCCGGTTCTTCGCTTCCGCACGTTCCGCCGGAACCAAGCTTCCGTTCCGTGGCCAGGACGTAATTGTTGAAGACCTCGCACAGGTAACAGCCGAGAACCTGAAGGGCATTGATATCGCCCTGTTCTCGGCCGGCGGTAGCACCTCCAAGAAGTTCGCACCGGTGTTCGCCGAGGCCGGCGCGATTGTGGTGGATAATTCTTCCGCCTGGCGCAAGGACCCAGAGGTTCCGCTGATCGTTTCCGAGGTCAACCCGGAGGACAAGGAAAACCTGGTCAAGGGCATTATTGCGAACCCGAACTGCACCACGATGGCGGCGATGCCGGTGCTCAAGCCGCTTCATGATCTCGCCGGTTTGGTGCGCCTGCACGTGGCCTCCTACCAGGCGGTTTCGGGCTCGGGGTTGGCAGGTGTGGATACGCTGGCGCAGCAGGTGGCGGAAATCGGCGACCGTAATGTGGAGCTCACCCACGATGGTTCGGTGCTGCAGCCGGAAAGCTTCGGCCCCTATGTTGCCCCGATCGCCTACAACGCATTGCCGCTGGCAGGCGCCTTGGTCGACGACGGTTCCTTGGAGACCGACGAAGAGCAGAAGCTCCGCAACGAGTCCCGCAAGATTCTGGGCATCCCTGAGCTGAAGGTTGCCGGTACCTGCGTGCGAGTTCCCGTGTTTACCGGGCACACGCTTGTGGTGCACGCGGAGTTTGCCAGCCCGATTACCGTTGCGCAGGCCAATGAGGCGCTTATCGACGCCCCCGGCGTCACCCTCGTCGACGTGCCTACGCCGTTGGCGGCCGCCGGAAAGGATGACTCCTTGGTTGGGCGCATCCGCCAGGACCAGTCCGTGGACGATGATAAGGGCTTGGTCTTTGTGGTTTCCGGCGATAACCTGCGCAAGGGCGCGGCGCTGAATACCGTGCAGATCGCCGAGCTCTTGGTGGCTAAATAGCCGCTAGGCGCTTTGGTTTCTTCCCGCCCCGGTGACTTCCGTCTGGGGCGGGTTTTCTTGTACATACGTTCTGGGGGAGGGCGGCGATTGGCGAGCATTCGACACGAAGTGGTGAATAAATTCGCGCGAATGTGTGAATGGGCTTTGGTGCATTACGGGTAGGTGCAAATATTGCAAAACCTGAAAATCGATTCTTAATTATAAGCGCAGGCAAAAATTCGGGGTAAGACATTTTTAAACAAAACCTGTGCGGCTTGCCGCGATTCGCTCGCGGACTGGGGGTTCGTATAATGACAAGCTGGCCTGCAACCACTTCACGCACGTAATGCGGGGAGAGGTCTGACGAGTGCCCGTTTTCCTGGGAATTTTCGCGCAAGGCCGCTGGGTGGGGGCGCTTGCAATGCGGCATTGTGGGGGTTCGCGGGAGGTGCCCTGGCCCGTGTTTTGCCCCCGACCTTACCCCCAGGTAAGTAACGAACACATTACACGTTAAGGCTGGTGGGCAGCGCGCAACCCATCGCCTTGATTAACGGATCTTTGCGTGAATGGATATCCCCTGCGTAATAGCCAAAAACCTGCGCAAGGACCTTGCCTTGCAGCCCCTTTGCGGTCCGGGCCTCTCTGGCCGAACGGCGGGATGTGTAAGCAATATGAATACCTTTTGCGAAATTGTTTAATAAGAAGCTTAAGAAAATATAGGGGATCGGAATTCGAAAGTAGTTAGGTAGTTAAAATAACGACGCTCCCACGGCGCTTGGACACGTGCTAGCTTCAGCCTTAACGGAACGCCGGAGACCCGACAGACGCAGCGTTGTTCGAGGTTAAGAGCGGTTTTGCCCAACACATTGTTCCAAAGGAAGCAACATGCGAAATTGCCAAGAAGGTGCGCACACTGATCGCACATTTCTGCATGTGTGGCAATCCCGCCTGGTTGTTTTTCTTGCGGCAATTGCGTGCCTTGTGGCCACCACCGCCAGCGCGGCCGCGATCACCAATGAGGACGCGGTAGCGCCGCAACCTTCCGCGACCACCAGCGAGCAGGAGTCCACCCCAGCGACAACCGCCCCTACCTCCGCACCCGCCGAAGCGGAGGATTCGCCGGCGCCCGCCACCACCCCGGCAAGCCCAAGCACCACCGTGGCGCTCGCGCCGCTGGCCGATGGGTTCGGTGGATTCCTCGTGCGCGTGGAGGTTTCCGGCAAGGGGCAGGAATTCCTTTCCGGCGATGTGCGCTTCAAGGTGCGCGTGAAGTATGACCTGCCCGGCAATGCCACCGCCGCGGATTACCCGGATTGGCAGGCCCCCGGCAAACTGGAGCGCGATAAGCGCACCGGCAGCGTGGATATTCAGGTGTCCACGGAGGAAGAAACTGATGGCCCGCAATTCCCGGACGGCACTGAGCTGAGCCTCGAATATGTGGCAAACACGGCGTCGCAAAGCCCGGCGGAGACGGTGTGGGGCGCGGGCAAATTCGAGCCCGGCAAGTTTACCGTCGCGGAGAACGCTCGCCAGGACGTGCTATATCAGGCCGTGCTGAATCACGGGAACCTGCCCTTTACCGTGGCCAAGCACGCGGGCGGGGTCGATGGCGCTGCCGATAAGGAATACAGCTTCCGCTACACCTGCAACGTCAATGGAACCAAGTATTCGCAGGTCATGGTGGTGCCCGGCAATGGCGAACCCGTGACCTCGCCTGAAACTTTCCCGGCGGGCACTTGCTGCAAGGTCGTGGAGCTGGAGCCTGAGGCCCAGATCGACGGCGCTGACCTGGTCACGCCGAAGGACCAGCTGACCAAAAGTTTGATCGTCGGCGAAAAGCCCACGGCCCCAGACGTGACTTTTGATAACCGGTACGAGACTTCCAACCGCGTAAAGATAGCCAAGCGGCCGTTCGACCGCAGCGGCGCACAGGTGACGGTGGTCGGCGACGGTACCGGCGAGTTCACCGCGCGCTACCGCCTGGAATTCACCAATGTCCGCGATAAGGCGCTTCTGCTTACCGGAGAGGTGTTCGATGAGCTGGCGTACCCCGCCGGCAGCACCATCACCGACGTGGAGTTCCGCGCCGCGGAAAACGTCCCCGCGCTCACCGGCATTCAGGTGGAACCGCAGGTCGCGCAGGGCGAGGTGGTGCGCCGCCGCAGCATCATCCCGGGCGCGGCAATCGGTGAGATTCCCGCCGGTGCCACCAAGACGCTGTTCGTGACCGTGCGCGCAACGGTGCAGCGTGAATTGCTGGAGCATATCGGCGAACACAAGTGCGTAGGCCCCGACCCGAACGAGGCGGAAGCGAGCGATCCTCGCGGCCTGCAAAACTCCATCCTTGTAGACGAGCGCATCAAGGACCTCGATGGCCCCGACAATAACCACGCCTGCGTGGAGCTGGCCCTGCCCAAGGTGAATGTGGAGAAAAATCCGCGCCCCGCCAAGGCAATGCAGGTCCGCCCCAATGGCACGGCAGACCTCGAGTATCGCATACGCGTGCGCAACGCCGAGGCGCGGATGGGAGCGACCGTAATCACGCTAAAGGACGAGCCGCTTCTCGACGTCGCGGAGGTCACCGGCGACGCGCAAGTCACCGTCGCAGCCGACGCCGGCGTCACCATGGAAAACCAGGTGCACACGGTGCCTGCACAGCGCGTGGCAGGCGTGTTTACACTGGCGGAAAACATCAAGCTACCAGCCAAAACCTCGGTGGAGTTTACCATTCGGATCCCCGTGAAGGTCGCCGCTGGGCGGGAAGATACCGCGGTGTGGAAACGGCTCGGCGAATGCTATCGCGATGAAAACGGCGAGTTCGTTGGTGGCGTGCGAAACCGCGTGCATGCCCCCTTCGATGCGGACGGTACGCAGAACAATACCGCGTGCATTCCGCTCCAATTCCCGGATCGACCAACCGTTCGATTTAGCAAGGTGAATTTCGAAGGGACGCCGCTGCATGGCGCGGAATTCACAATCTACCCGGACTACAAAGGCAAGCCCTCGTGCGTGCCCGTCCATGGCGCCGCGCCGGTGCCGACGGATCCCGCGGACCCGAATATCGCCACGATCGCGCTGGCACCAGGCACGTATTACCTCGTGGAGACGAAGGCCCCGAAATCGCACAGCCTTTTGATTCGGCCGGTGGCGTTCCAGATCATCCCGAACGCGGACGGCACCGCCTACGAAATCAAGTTGGTATCGCACGACGAATACGTGGCGAGCACGGACGGCCTCAACCTGAGGGTCGCAAACACGCTCGCCGGAACGCTTCCGAACTCCGGCGGTGTCGGGCAGGCCTGGCAGCTGATCCTAGGGCTGCTGGTGATCGGCACTGGCGCGCATCTGATGCGCCGACAAACACAATCCCCGAAAAGGACCTAACACCATGAAACAGTTTCGAGCAAAGTTTCGGCACCGGGCCGGGCCGAGAATCTGAACAGCGCCGCCTCACGGCGCGACACTGACCCACTACAACCTCATAAACACTCCCACCCTCTTTTTTCCAGAAAGGTATGCGATCATGCGTACTTCCCGCCTCGTGGCACATGCGGCAATTGCCGGCCTCCTCCTGTCCTCCAGCGTCATCGGCGCACCCATCGCACTGGCCCAGCTGCCAGTGGTGTCCAATGTGAACGCGTCCACGATCACCCAGGATCACGGCTCGCTGACCATCCATAAGCGCCTCAACCCCGAGTCCTATGGCACGAACCCGACCGGCACCCAGGCCGACGTGGCCTCCGCCAAGGGCGACCCCGTGGAAGGCGTACCCTTCCAGATCCATAAGGTCACCAGCTTCCAGCTCGATGGCAACGCCGAGGACACCGACCTGAACTCGAACGAGGGCTATGCCAAGGCCAATAAGTTCGCTCAGGAATACGCCAAGGCCGAGAACAAGCGCGAATTCCTCGCCCAGTACGCCACGCTGGACGAAGGCTCCTCGCAGACCAAGACCACCAATGGCGCTGGCGAAGCGAAGTTCGATAACCTGCCGCTGGGCTTGTACCTGGTGGAAGAGCTCTCCGCCGCCGACTACCCGACCACCATCAAGGTCAACGGCGAAGAGATCAATGGCGTGATCGCACCCTCCGCACCGTACCTGGTCTTCCTGCCGATGACGGACCCCACCGACGGCTCCAAGTGGAACTTTGATATCCACTCCGTGCCCAAGAACAGCAGCGTGGGCATTGACAAGAAGATCGAGGACTACCAAGAGAACAAGGGCTACAACGCCGGTGACGTGCTGAAGTACACCATCAACACGGACATTCCGCGCGTGGAGCCCGGCCAGACCATCCGCGGCTACGAGATCTCTGACACCCTGCCCAAGGAAGTCACCTTCACCGACGCCAACCTGGCCAACCTGGTCGTGGAGATCGAAGGCGCGCAGCTGGCCAACGGCGTGGACTACACCGTGGAAGGCGTGAACACGCCGCAGGTTCGCATCGTGTTCACCGCCGAAGGCTTTAACAAGCTGCTGCAAAACGGCGGCAAGAAGGTCAAGGTCACCCTGCCCGCAACCATCAACACCCCCGAGGTGGCCGATGTTGACGTAGCCGACACCCCCGATCCGAAGGGCAACGATGGCACCGACGTCAACGACGGTGTTGCCGTCAACCGCGCCGTGCTGACCTTCACCAATGACGCCGGCTACCGCGCCGAGGTGGAATCCAACTCCGTCAAGTCCCGCTGGGGCAACCTGCGCATTCTGAAGACGGATCCGCAGAAGGCGAACTCCGGCGAGGCCGCCCTCGACGGCGCCAAGTTCGAACTGTACCGCTGCGCCGACCAGGACACCCCGCTCGGCGACAAGATCACCATCAACGGCAAGTCCGAATGGACCTCCGGCGAGGACGGCACCAAGGGCCTGATCAATATCAAGGGCCTCCAGGTCACCGACCTGCTGAACAATGAGAGCATCGCCAACGGCGAAGAAGCCAAGTACTGCCTGAAGGAAACCAAGGCTCCCGAAGGCTACGAGCTCTCCCCGAAGATGCACGTCATCGACTTCAAGGAAGAGGACCTCGATAACGCCGACCCGGTCACCATCGCGGGTGTCCAGGTGGACAACGATCGCATCACCCAAACCGCTGAAGTGGTCAACGTGACCAAGAGCTCCAGCTTCCTGCCCAACACCGGTGGCGCAGGTATCGGCATCCTGATGGCCATCGGTGCAGCAATCATCGGCGCAGGTCTCTGGGCTGCAAAGCGCATGAACCGCAAAGCCTAAGGGTAGCTGCAACGCCTGAGCCACGCGGGCGTCGATAAGCGTGGCAGGGCTCGGCGGGGAGCCGCACAATCCCCCGCAACCCGCAATGCGCGCATAGCAAGGAGTTGGATCAGTAGTGGCACGGCACGCGAACGTGATGGAGGAACCCCACCCCCAGGAGCAAGCGGAACCCGCGACCGCAACGCGCCCTCGGCTGCGGCAACTGCTGCTCCCCATACTGATCATTCTCCTAGGCATGAGCGTGCTGCTCTACCCGGTGATAGCCACGCAATGGAACAATATCCAGCAGCAGCTGGTCACCGAGGAATACGCCAAGTTCGTCGAAGAACAACCCGAAGAAGTCCGCAATGAAATGTTCGAAGCGGCACTGCGGTACAACGCCGAACACGCCGGGACGCCAATCCTCGACCCCTGGCTCGCGCAAGTAGCCGAAGACAACGGCGACTACCAAGCTTATCTGGAACAACTAAAAACCAATGGTGCGATGGCGCAAATCATCGTGCCAAGCGCCAAAGTAAAACTCCCCGTCTACCACGGCAGCGACGAAAAAACCCTGCAAAAAGGCGTCGGGCACCTCTTTGGCACCAGCCTGCCGGTGGGCGGCGAATCCACGCACTCCGTGCTCACCGGGCACACCGGGCTTACCAATGCCACGCTTTTTGACAACCTCACCGACGTAAAGGTCGGCGACGCAATCTACCTAAACGTGCTGGGCAACCGGCTGAAATACGAGGTAGACCAGCTGAACGTGGTGCTGCCCAACGAGATCGACCAATTGGCGGTTGTGGAGGGCCAAGACCTAGTCACCCTGATCACCTGCACCCCCTACGGCATTAACTCGCACCGCCTGCTGGTGCGCGGACACCGCGTGCCCATGGAACCGGCCGATGAGAAATTGCTGGACGAACAAGGCGGCCTGACCTGGCAATGGTGGATGCTGGCGGCGATCGGCGCGTGCGCGTTGGTGCTGGTGCTGATGCTCGTGTGGGTGATCCGCGCGATCCGCCGCAGCCGCCGGGCGGAACCAAGGGAAGAAGCCGACAGCGATGATGAAGGTAATTAAGTACCTCACGGCGTGCGCAATCCTGGTCGCCGCATTCGGGCCAGGCGCCCTCGCGCGGGCCGACTCCCACACCGTGGTGGGCAACACCATGCACCTCGAGGTTTCCGATATCGACCCCACGCGCACCGGCACGCTGACGCTGATAAAACGTGTGGGCGAGCGGCCGCGCCCGGTGCCGGGAGCGTTTTTTAGCATCAAACGCATCAAAAGCGTGGACCTGGGCACCGAGCAAGGCTGGGCCGTCGCACGCACCATGAGCGTTGCCGAAGCCGTCGGCGAAACGAAGGACCTTATCGACGCCGCGACTACCGACGCCGCCGGCGAGGCACGGTTTTTCGAACTACCGGTGGGCCTGTACTTGGTGACGGAGGAAGACCGGGGCGCTTCTCCCTGGAACGTGCAGCCCTTTTTGCTGACTATTCCGAGCGGCAGCGTGGACGGTCGCGCGTGGGAATACGACGTGCGGGTGGCCGTAAAAATCGATGTCGATTCGTCTAGCTCCTCTGGTGCGCCGAGCGGTCCGGGGTATCCGCCCCAGTCGCACGACGCTGCGGGTGGTGGTGCTGGTGGGGACGGTGCGGATGCCGCGCGCCGCCAGCAGCTTGCATACACCGGGGTTCGGATCTTTGGCGTGCTGGCCGTGGGGGCGGGCCTGGTCCTGGCCGGTGTGATCCTGCGCCGCCGCGCGGGGCAGGCCAGATAGCTATTCCCTATCGCTGGTGGCGGCGATGATGTCCGCCCGCGCCCGCGCCACCCGGGAGCGGATCGTGCCCACGCGGACACCGGCGATCTTGGCTGCCTCATCGTAGGTATAGCCGAGCACTTGCGTGAGGATCAGGGCTTCCCGCCGGTCGGGTGATAGCTGGTCGATAAGCATTCGGGCGTCGATCCATTCCGTCCACGCGTTCGAGGTTTCGGCGGTGGCGTGGGCGTCTTCGTACTCGGTCGCGGCCTTGCGTGGGCGCGCGAGATCGTGCCGGATATTGTCCACCCACACGCGTCGCGCCAGCGAAAGGATCCACGTGCGCGCAGAAGAGCGCGCTGCAAAGCGGGGGAGCGCGCCGATCACCCGCAGGTACGTTTCTTGGGTGAGGTCATCCGCGATATCGCGGCCGCCCAAATGGGCCAGCAACCTCCAAACATCTGTTTGGGTCGCCTGTATGAATTCGGTGAGCGCCGCACGGTCTCCCCGCCCGGCCTTGATGGCCAGTTCAGTGACGCGCGCGTCGTCCCGCTCCAAGTACGAATTCACAACGGTAAAGAATACCAGCGTCTTTTTCCCGCCTGGCGCCTCACGCTCGCCCCGATAGCGCATTTGCACTGTTCAGGGGAGGTAACTGGATTGATAAGTAATCACCTATAAATAATAAAAAAGCTTGCAAGGTTTACGTATAAGTTGTATTCTATGGATACCAGCCCATTTGAAAGGATCCACCTATGTCTGACGTAAGTTCTCGCGGACTTTGCCCGGTGGCTCACGGTCCGTCCACAGGTTTGAACGGCGCTCCCGTGGCCAGCGAAAATCACTCCATAACCCAAGGTCAACAAGGAAGCGTTGCGCTTCACGATTTCCACCTGATAGAAAAGCTCGCCCACTTCAACCGCGAGCGCGTGCCCGAGCGCGTCGTGCACGCCAAAGGCTCTGGCGCGTTCGGCGAATTGCACACCACCGAGGATGTTTCCGCATACACCTGCGCGGCCTTGTTCCAGCCCGGTGTGACTACCCCCATGCTTGTGCGCTTTTCCACCGTCGCCGGGGAGCAAGGCAGCCCCGACTCCTGGCGCGACGTCCGCGGATTCGCCTGCAAGTTCTACACCACGGAGGGCAACTACGACATCGTTGGTAATAACACCCCGGTGTTCTTTATCCGCGATGGCATCAAGTTCCCCGACTTCATCCATTCGCAAAAGCGTCTGCCACACACCGGCCTGCGCGATGCCAATATGCAGTGGGATTTCTGGACTCGCAGCCCCGAGACCGCCCACCAAGTCACCTACCTCATGGGTGACCGCGGCATCCCGAAGACCTTCCGCCACATGGACGGCTTCGGCTCCCACACCTACCAGTGGATCAATGAGGCCGGCGAACGCTTCTGGGTGAAATACCACTTCAAGACCCGCCAGGGTTGGGAGTACTACAGCGACGAAGAGGCCGCCGCCATCACCGGCGCGAACGCCGATTCTTCCCGCTCCGATCTCTGGGACGCAATCGAACGCGGCGATTTCCCAATCTGGGATGTTTACGTGCAGATCATGCCCTTCGACGAGGCCGAAACCTACCGTTGGAACCCCTTCGATCTGACCAAGACCTGGTCTCATAAGGATTACCCATTAGTTAAGGTCGGCTACTTCGAGCTGAACCGCAACCCGGAGAACTTCTTCGCCCAGATCGAACAGGCCGCCTTCGCGCCCTCCAACCTGGTGCGCGGCATCGGCTTTTCCCCGGACAAGATGTTGATCGCCCGTGGCTTCGCCTACGCGGACGCACACCGCTACCGCATCGGCGCGAACCACGAGCAAATCCCGGTCAACCAGCCGGTTTGCCCCGTGAACTCCTACGCTCACGACGGCGCCATGACCTACCAATTCCGGGGCGCGGAACCCGTCTACTCGCCCAACGGTTTCGGCCGCGAAGCCGGGTTCAACGATTCCGGCAATACCGTCACCGTTGGCACGGCGGGCGATATGGGCCTGTGGGATACTCACGGCAACGATTTCACCCGCGGTGCCTACGTGCAGCACCCCGAGGACGACGATTTTATCCAGGCAGGCCAGCTCGTCCGCGACGTGCTTGACGACGCTGCGCGCGAACGCCTCGCCGGAAATATTGCGCGCGCCATGTCCGGCGTGAACTCGGAGATCGAGGCTCGCGTGTACGAGTACTGGACCAATGTGGATCCCTGGCTCGGCGGGCGCGTCCGCGAATTGTTTACCGCCGCGAAGTAACCCTTAGCACATCCGCACCGTCGCTGCCAGTGCGGTACCCACGCACAACACCGCCTTCCCAACACCATTACAATGGCGGAAACCTAAATACGTGTAGGGAAAGGACCAACACCATGGCAGAAACTCTGTACACCGCGACTGTTACCTCAACCGGCGGTGGCCGCGACGGGCGCGTCGAATCCGCGTGCGGCGATCTGGCGCTCGATGTGCGCCCACCCAAGGAGCTTGGCGGTGCCGGTGGGGCCGCCAACCCAGAACTCCTCTTCGCAGCTGCATGGGCGGCCTGTTTTAATGGGGCGCTGCAGCTCATCATGAAGAATGCGGGTGTGGACGTCGCAAAGCATCAACCCACCGTCACCGCCGACGCCTCCCTTAACCGCGACCCCAGCGGCGTTGGTTTCCGCATCTCCGGCAAGGTCACCGTGGTGTTCGAAAACCAGGACCAGCTTGCCGACGCAGCGGACCTCGTCGCCAAGGCACACGCGTTCT
This sequence comes from Corynebacterium canis, assembly GCF_030408595.1. Taxonomy (NCBI): domain Bacteria; kingdom Bacillati; phylum Actinomycetota; class Actinomycetes; order Mycobacteriales; family Corynebacteriaceae; genus Corynebacterium; species Corynebacterium canis. The sequence goes on from NZ_CP047080.1 coordinate 149,077, forward strand.
GTCCGTACTCCAAGGCAGTGCGCGGCGAATTCGACGGCGAGGCCGTACTCGGTTAAACCCCTCAAGCCCGATTCCAACTCGCGTTGGACCCTTGGCCCTCAATTCCAACTAAAAGCGCGATTTGTTGGAATTGGGCGAATCAATTCCAACTCGCGTTGGACCCCTGGCCCTCAATTCCAACAAAAAGGCCGATTCGTTGGAATTGGGGGCCGCTTTGGTTAGACTCGGCCACGACGGCAATGGAGGGCTGAGGGATGGACGCGGCAAAGTTCTGTGACAGCAAATTCGGATACGCCACCAAAAAACCTGGTGATAAATGGGCGTTCGTGTATTACTTACCCCGGCACATCCCCCGCGAACTTGAGCTATCCACCGAGGTTTGAGGTGCCACCCCGAATAATGCGGACTTTGTTTCGCCATATATGACGAAGCACTTGATTGAGCATCGCATTGTCGCTGGGCTAAACGGCCTCACCGCGTAAAAAGTGCACGTCGCATACGATCCCGCATAGCCCTGCATATCCGCGGACCCCACCTGCCGTGGCAGATGTGCCTGATTTTCTGCCGTGACAGATCTGCCTGAGGCAGATATAACACGGCGGTTTCGCGTTCCTGCGGAAACGTCATCGCGCGACGACCGGCGTGTCGAATCTGCCTGACCGGGGTTTGTGGGCCGATTCCGGCCCCCAACTCGCCACATCACCTGGCGTGGTGGTGCGGATCTGCCTGCATTTCCACCCGCGACAGATGTGCCTGAGGCAGATTCGCCGCGGCCGCATTTCCCCAGGAAAACTCGGCCCAAAAATCAGGCAGATCCGGCGGAGCCAGGCAAATGTGACGCGACCGGACCGCAGCCAGGCAGATTGTACATGGCTGCTGAGGCTGGGCTCCGGTGGTTGGTGATCGATGTCGTTTCAACGTGTTCGAGTCGGCCGTGACCTATCGCGGATAAGAATGCGTTGCCCCCAGCGGCCTTTTGTTGGGGTGGAGGATCTGCCTGCATTTCTTGCCGTGGCAGATGTGCCTGAGGCAGATGTAACACGGCGGTTTCGCGTTCCTGCGGAAACACCGCCGCGCGCCGACCGGCGTGTCGAATCTGCCTGAGCATGGAAAATCCTCGGCCGATTCCGGCCTCCACCTCGCCACATCACCTGGTGTGGTGGTGCGGATCTGCCTGCGATGCCTGCCGTGTCAGATGTGCCTGAGGCAGATTCGTCGCGGCCGCATTTCCCCAGGACAACTCGGCCCAAAAATCAGGCAGATCCCGCGGAGCCAGGCAGATTGTACGTAGCCGGAGAGCAGCCAGGCAGATGTAACGTGGCCGGGCAAGGGGCGCTTCAGCTACGGGGTGTTGCGGGCAGCCGGAAGTGGTCGGGCGGGCGCGGCGCACAAAATAGGCCAGGGGTGTGCCGGGTTTCGGGGGTCACCGAACAGTGTTGGGCTTCACCGTGCCGGTTGTGGGGTGTGGCGGGCGCGCAGCAACAAAGGCAGGTCGGCGAACAAAGCCGAGGTAGGTGGGGTGCAGCGAATGATCGGCCCTAGAATTCGCCGTGAGGTTTCAGCCGTTTGGATTCGGCCGTTAGGGTTCGGCGTCAGGATTCAGTCGTTTGGTTTCGGCCGTTTATGTTTTGGGCGCGTGTGTGGTGTTGGTTTCGGCGCGGTGGATGGCGCGGCGCAGGGTGGTGATCAGGTCGCGGGGTTTTTGCAGCAGCCCGTGGGTGATACGCAGTGGTTCCCAGCCGAGTTCGCGTAGCCGGATCAACACTTTGGCATCGTAGTCACGTTGGCTGCGTTGAAGGTGGTGGGCTCCGTCGTAGAACAAACCGACGCGGATATCTGGCCAGCCGGAATCAAGCACGGTGAGCAGGGGTGTGCCATCGTCGACTAGCGCACCTGAGTTATAGATCGGGATTTGCACCTCCAGGTGTTGGCGCAGCTGCTCGGCAATCAACCGCAACACAGTTTCCGGAGGCGACTGGGCACCAGAGCGGGACAGGTTCAACAGTTTTTTCAGCTGGCGGGCGCTGAAAATATTCCGCGCGATGTCACGCACCAGCTGAAAGTTCAGTGTGGTGCATGCGCGCAGCGCGTCAATCAACTGGATGGCGCGAACTTCCCAGTTAGCAAGGTTGGGTACTTGGTAGACCCACCAGGAGTGGCGGTCACGCTGCAGATCAATCAAGCAATCCACCAACGCGTATTCGGGGGCGACGACCTGCATGCCGGGTAGTTCCTGATCCGGTGTCCATACCCTGGTGCCCGGCCGCAGTCTGCGGCGGGTGGCGTCGAACACGCTGTGGCTGCGTTGGAAATTACTGGCCACATGCACGGTGATGTGGGCATCATCCACCCAATACTTCAAACCGGCATAGGCTGCGGCGGCCCAGCCGCCGATAATGACATTCGGGGTTTGGGTGAAATGCGCCCGAGCCCGCAGCATAATCGGGGCGGCAAACCCCAGGCGTTGCGGGTGATACCGCGAGCCCCACTCCACCTCCCGGCTAGCCCGACAATACCCACGCGGCATCGCAAGCCGGCGAGTGATGTTCACGAAAGAGGTATCGAGCAGTTTGGTGCGACGATGAAACAAACCCATAGCACCAGTGATAACCCCAATGCGGCACAAAACCCAGGGTTTTCCCAAACACACCCCACCAACCTGTGGATAACTTGAAACTATCCACAGGCACACAGGGTTTCAGTGGCAACAGGGTGGCGCGCAGCACGGCGAACGGGTATAATGCCGTCCGCCACGGCAGGATTGGGCGGCTGATCATTAACCTTCTCTTGCGTGAACGTCAACGGCTCGAAGCACCGCTGCTGTATTTGTGCGGATTCTTTGAATCGCACCGGCATGAGTGTTACGAAAGCTTGCAGGGTATACGTGAGGAATACCGTGGCCGTGCGCTGCTAGAACACCCACGCATGGCCGGCTTGGCTGACCTCTTGGTGGAGAATCCGTACGTGACGGTGAAGGCTGTCGAAGAAAAGCTTGAAATTACCAACCAGGGTGCCCGCAACCTCATCGTGAAAGCAGCTTCACCCGAGTTTGGTTGGCTGCAAGAAAAAGGGGCCACGGGCGCTGGCGGGCGGAAAATCTGGGTGGCGCGAGACATCCTCGATGCTATGGAAGCGCCATCGAGCTATAAGCCCTAACCTGCTGCAAATCGGTTGACTTCAAGCGCTTTAAGTTTCTACGCTGGGGTTTTATGGAGGACACGATCGAGCAAGCCAAGTACACAATCCAGCAAGCGGCCGATCTGTGTGGGTTGCCGAGCAGTACGCTGCGGTATTACGAATCGATCGGCCTTATCGCGCCACCGACCCGTATGTATAACGGGCACCGGCGTTACACGGATAGTGACCTCGCTAACCTCAACACCATCGCATGTTTGAACGCCACCGGTTTGCCGATCGAATCCATGCGCGAGTATTTGGACAACGCTAGCCGTGCGGATGCGTCTGCCGAGATCGTAATCCTCGAAGAACACGCCGCGCGGCTCGCTCGCGAGCTTCGCACCCTGCAATTACGGATGCGTTATGTCGAGCTTAAAACTGCGTGGTGGCGCGCGTTTTCCGACGATGACCAGCAACAACTCGACGCACTAGGGGCGCAAGCCCAGGTTGCGGCGAGGGAACTAAAAGCATCACTAGAAGGAGAAGAGTAATGAAAGCGGCGATTTTTAAGGGCCCCGGCTTGATTGCTGTGGAGGAGCGCCCGAAGCCAGAGATTCAGCTGCCTACCGACGCCGTCGTGCGCATCGTTCGAACTTGTGTTTGCGGTAGCGACCTGTGGTACTACAACGGTGACTCACCCCACGACGAAAGCGGCATTGGCCACGAAGCGCTCGGCGTAGTCGAAGCTACCGGCAGCGCCGTGCGTTCTGTGAAGACCGGCGATCTGGTGATCGTGCCCTTTGCCTACAGCGATAACACCTGCCCCCATTGCGAAAACGGCGTGCAAACGGCATGCGTGGACGGCGGATTCTTCGGCGGCGGCGAACTCGGCTGCCAGGCGGAATTCCTGCGCGTTCCACTGGCCGATGGCACCGCCGTTGCCGTTCCCGAAGGTAAGTACGATGACGCGCAACTTGCCTCATTGCTTACCCTGAGCGATGTCATGGGCACCGGCTATCACGCCGCCGTTGCGGCGGAGGTAAAACCGGGTCACACCGTGGCGGTGGTTGGCGACGGCGCGGTGGGTCTGAGCGGCGTATTGGCAGCGAAGCTGCTCGGGGCGTCGAGAATCATTGTGCTCGGTAGCACCCACGCACCACGCCACGAGCTTGCGCGCAAATGGGGCGCAACCGACCTTATTACCGTGCGGGGTGACGACGCCGTGACCGAACTGTTCGAACTCACGAACGGCGTTGGCGCGGACGCGGTGCTCGAATGCGTAGGCTCCAAGACCGCGACGGAAACCGCTTTTGCTATCGCCCGCCCCGGCGCCATCGTGGGCCGAGTGGGGCTGCCCCACGATGCTCCGATCGATGCCGAAGGTACGTTCTTACGCAACATTGGCATGCGCGGCGGCCCGGCACCGGTGCGGGAATACCTGCCGGAGCTGCTGGAGGCCACCTTGCGGGGCGATATCACACCCGGCGATGTATTCGATTACGTCACCGATCTCGAACATATTGATGAGGCTTATCAGGCGATGCAGCAGCGGCGCGCCATCAAGGCCCTGATCAAGGTCAGCGAGGTGTAGGTCTGTCTTGGGGCGAGGGCGGCGTCAGGATTTGTAGTCGAAATCGTCGAGGTGAGCGGGGGAGTTGAAGGCGCGGAAGCCGAGGTTTTCGAGCTTTTCCGGTGGTGGCCGGAGGGCGTCGGCGTCTTCAAAGTCCTCGCGGATGAATTCGAAGTATTCGGCGTCGCTCATGCGATCGAAATCGGGGATATAAAAGCCGTCGTCGTTTGTGTCTTCCGAGGTTGGGGGCGTGTATGGTTCGAGGAAAATCGTGCGGAGGCGTTCGGTTGCGCGTTCGGGGGATTGTTGGGCCTGGATTAGGAGGCGGCGGGCGGCTTGGTTGCCGTCGGCGCACACCATAAAGAGGATTTCGCCGGCTTCGAGGAGGAAATGGGTGCAGCGGGCGAGATCGGGGTGGTGCAGGATATTGCGCACCTGGGCGACCATCGCTTCGAGCTCGGCGGGCGGGATGACTTGGTGCTGCTGGTTGAGGTTGAGGCAGGCCTGCATAAACTCGTTGGCGCGGGCGAGCCCGGCGGCGAAATCTGCAAGGATGGCGATGCTTTCGGTACCGGACTCATTGGGGAAAACCCTGGTGGGAACCTGTGTGGGGGATACGCTGCACAGCAGGAGGAATAGCAAGGGGGAATCGTAAGCCTGCTGGGCAACCAGCCGGTGGCGCTGGCTGCCGGTGGGGTCTGCGAGCGGTTCCACCGCGAATAGGTACGAGTTATTTGACACGTTGATTATTCCTCCAACACGACGACGCCTCTGGACCCGTTATACACGTGGATTCGGTTGCGTCGTAGCTAACGGGAGGTGAACCTATTGCGCGGTGTTCGCTTTTTGCTCCTCTTCTGCGGCTTGTTTGTCCTCAACGCCGACCCCATATACGGCGCGACCCATGTAGAAACTGGACACGCTCGCCACGACCAGCATGCCGATAATGGCGAAGATCGCGCGGACTAAATTGTTAGGGTCAAAACCCACGGTCGCCCAATCGTTGAGCAAATGCGCGATAAGGATTAGTGGAATGGCTACGCCGGTGGTGGGCCCCATGAGATTCGCCCTGGTCAGTGCGTCGGGGGCGCGCCACATGGCAACCGTGGTCAAGGCGATCAAAACCGTGGCGAAGACGGCGATCAATGCCACAAAGACTTCAGCGATAGACATATCAGCGGCGTCCCTTCGACAAGATACGGGCGGTGGAAATGGTGGTGATCAAACCCATCAAACCCGCCAATACCGCCACCTCATAGGTGATAAACGTGGGATTCAGCAGCGCCCACAGCAGGAACGTTGCCACCATGGTGTAAAACACCATATCCGCCAACACCGAACGGCTCGTTAGGCGCTTCTCCTTGAGGATCAGAAGCAGGTTCGCCACCAGCGCAATGCCCGAAACCGCCATGCAGGCGGAAATAATGATTGCAAAGAGACTCATGAGTGGTCCTCCGGGTAATCGCGAACATCGGCGGTAGTGGGGTGCGGATCGGTGCTCACCGGGCCGTAATTCGTGTCCGAATGGCCCGCCACAAACGTGGAGCGAAGGGGGTTGCCAGCCCCCTGACCCGGCGCACCGTGATCGATATCGGCAACGTGCGGGGCCAAGCGCTCCTCCATGTCGGCCAGCCCCGCCAACACCTCGGCGGGATCCGCGCCATAGACCGCCTGCACCAAGAGCACCCGCGGTGCGCCCTCCGACACCGGATTGCGGAAGCCAAGGGAGAGCGTGCCCGGGGTCATGGTCACCGAGGTGGAAAACAACATCAGCTCCCGATCCGTGGTCACCCGCAACGGGTACGCCACCACGATCGGGCACATTCGGGTTTGCCTGCGCAGTACATCGCGGCAAATAATCATGGCACCGACGAACACTTGGGTAAGCAGCCACGAGGTGTATTTCACTGCATGGATCATCGGGGAACTCCAATCGCTTCGGAAACGTCGCCGAGGACAGCGGACGTGTAGCTCGGGACGTCGAGAAGCCCAGCAGCGGCGTCAAGGGTGACGGAAACAACGCTGCCAGCGCAGAAAAACATCGCCACGCTCAGCACCGCCAATGCAGCGCCCGGCAAGCCCAACCACAAGGGCACCACCAGATCCTTAGGGGCGTTCTCCATGGGCTTGCCCCAAAACGCCAGCCGCCACACGCGCAACATGGACAACAAAGCGCCGCAGCTAGCAACCACAATCACGGCGATGGCCAGCCAGGACTGCCAAGTCGCCTCCCGCGCAATCGCGGAAACCACAAACACCTTGCCCCACAGGCCCGAAAACGGCGGGAAACCGACCACGGAAAACGCGCCCATGACAAACACCGCCGCAATCCACGGATCGCGGCGAGCCAAGCCGGACAGGCGGGCCAACCGGCCGGTGCCGTAGGTTTCCTCGATCGCGCCCGCGGTAAGCACCAGCGAACCCACGGTGATCATATGGTGCAACATATAGAACATGCCGGCGGCGAGGGAATGCTTTGGGTCGCCACCCAGGAAGGCGAGGGTGACCAGGATAAACGGCATGCCGTTCACCATTTGGTAGGCGATCACCCGGCGGATCGTATGTTCGCCCAAACCGGCGAAACCGCCGACGATCATGGACACGATCATCACCACGAGGATTAGCGTTGCCCAGCGGGTATCCATATCGAAGATCACAACATACATGCGGAACAGCGCATACACGGCGACCTTGGTGTGCAGGCCGGAAAACAGCCCCATTACTGCGGCCGAGGTGCCGGGATAGGTGCGCGGCAGCCAGGTATGCACCGGGAACACGCCAGCCTTGACGCACAGCGCGATCACCACCAAACCCATGGTGACGGTGACCGGGCCATTGCCGGCGGCCTGGCTCGCAAGCGCGGCGATATTTACCGTGCCGATCACGCCGTACACCAGCACCACGCCGATAAGCAGCACCGTGGAGGTGGTCAGGTTCACCAGCACAAATGTGCGGCCGCTGGCGAGGCGGGACCACGTGCCCGTCATGGCCATCAGGCCGTAGGAGGGCAGCAGCATGACCTCAATAAACACGAAGAGGTTGAACAAATCGGCGGTAAGCAAAGCGCCGTTCACACCGGCGGTAAGCATCAACGCCAATGCTGGGTAAAAGCGCGCGCGGGTCTCATCCGCCAAGGTGGCAAACCAGTTCGCGGCCACCGCGACGATGCTGGTGGTAATAATCATCACCGCGGAAAACGCATCTGCGGCAAACGGGATGGAAATCCCGCCTGGGAAGAGGCCCACGTTGTGGGCGATGGTGCCTTCTGCAAGCGTTTCCTGCAGCAGGAATCCGCCGGCGATCACGCCAAGCAGCGGAATTACAAAGTGCAAGGCGTCGCGCAGCACGCGCCACGGGGAAATCACGGCCACGGCGGCGGCGGCCAATGGCACCGCCACAAACAAGGGAAGCAGTGCCTGCATCAGTGATCGCCTTCCTCGGCCTCGGCGGCGGACGTGCGTTCTAATACGCGCGCGGTGCGCGGCGATTCCGGATCAAGGTGCGAGGCACCCCGGCCCAGGGTTTCCAAGGGGGAAAGCTCGTCCGGATCCTCCCAGCTACGGGTATCGTCGGAACGCCCGAGCGCGGCCAGGGCCAGCATAAACGCGGTGGTGGCCATGGTGATCACGATGGCGGTAAGCACAAAGGCCTGCGGCAGCGGATCCGCCGCCTCAGCCAGCGGCGTGCCCTCGAACGGTTGGCCGCGCCACGCGCCGATGCCCGCCGTGAGGATCAATAGGTTCGCCGCGTGGCTAATCAACCCCATGCCCAGCACAATGCGCACCATGCCGCGCTGCATGATCAGGTACACGCCGCCGCCCATCAGGGTGGCGATCGTCAAAGCGATTATCACAACTCTTCCTTCCCAGAGGTAGAGGTAGTGGAAAGATCCCAAGTGGCGGAACGAGCCTCCGGCCAATCCGGGTCGTCCTCGTCGGTCACTTCGATCGGCGGGTGATGCTGCAGCGGATGATCCCCGCCGCGCGTAAACGGCAACAGCTCGGTATCCGTGCCGGGGCGCAGGTAACCGCCCAGGTGGTTGATTGCCACGGTAAGCATGCCCAACACCGCCAAGAACACGCCGACATCGAAAATCATGGACGTGGTCAGGTGTTCACCCAACACGTGCCCGTGGATCGGCGCCAAGAACGAATCGTGCAAATACCCCAAAACGCCCGCAAACACCGCGGTGAGCACGCCAATGCCGGTGAGCAAATAAGGCGTATTGGGCTTTACCGTCGCCTCGTCGCGGCCGCGCGCCAGGTAGGAAAGCATAAACGCCCCGCCCGCCACGAGCGCCGCGATAAAGCCGCCGCCCGGCGAATTATGGCCGCGCATAAAGATCAGGAAGCTGAGCAGGCCCAGCACCGGGATCAGCCATTTGATCAGCACCTTCATGGGCACAGTGTTTAGCTGGGATGCCCCAAACGGGGCGGGGTGCGTGCCCTTATGGAACGGGTGCCGCGGGATGCTGCCCACCACCGCGGCGATGACCACGCCGGCCATGCCCAGCACCGAAAGCTCGCCCAGGGTATCCAGCGCACGGAACTCCACCAGGATGGTGTTCACCACATTGGCCCCGCCCGAAATGCCCGGCGCCTCCTCCAAGTACCACATGGCGATCTCCGGACGCTCGTGCCGGCCCAGCAGCTCCCACACCGCGGCGAAGGTGGCCACGCCGGTAAGCACCGCCAACACACCGGCGGACAGCGCCCGCTTCGGCGCGATCTCGTGGAAGTTCGTGGGCTGCTGGCGGATCACCATCATCATGATCACCACCACCAGGATCTCCACCAAGAATTGCGTCAGGGCCACGTCCGGCGCGCCCAAGATCAGGATCTGCAACGTCACGCCCACGCCCGTGGTGCCCAGCAGGATTACGCCGCTTAGCCGGTTGCGCGCCCGCGTCATACCGAACACGCTTCCGACCACGATCAGCAGCGGCAAGAGGTCCAGCGGGCGGTCCGTTCCCGGCACGCGCGGCGCCGGGGAAACCCCATCCACGCCGGGGAAAATCAGCGTCACATACGCCAGCGCCAGAATCACCAGGATCGGGTAAGTCAGGTGCCGGGCCGGGCTATAGGAATCCGCCATGCGGCCCATCCAGATGCCCCAGCGCCGAGCGCCTTCGGTGATGCGGTGCAACAGTGAGTTTCCGTTGAAGGGGAGGAGTTCGCGGCCGTCGATAAGCGGCAGCAGGGTGCGGCGCGCCACAATGGCCAGCACGCCCACCGCCATTACCACCAACGAAACCACCAGCGGCAAGCTCACGCCGTGCCACAACGCCAAATGCACATGCGCACCGGAAATCTCCGTAATCGGGGCATCCAAAGCGCCCACGGTAAAGGCGAGCGGCAGGGACAACACGCCGGGCAAGGCGGCGGGCAGCCACAGCAACACCGGCGCCTCCTTGACCTGGGACATATCGCGCGGGCCGTCCACAAACGCGCCCAGCACCAAGCGTGCGGAATAGCTCATGGTAAACAGCGCGCCAATGCCAGCGGCGACCATCAGCAGGATCACCCCGGTACTACCCAGCGGCGCATGCGTAAACGCCTCCAGCATGCTTTCCTTGGAAATAAAGCCCAGCGTGGGCGGGATTGCCGCCATGGAAAGCGCGCCGATCAGCACGCTGCCAAACGTCCACGGCATGCGGTGATACAGCTTGCCCAAGCGGCGGACGTCGCGGGAGCCCGTTTGATGGTCGATAACGCCGATCAGCATAAACAGGCTCGACTTAAACAGCGCGTGCGCTAACGTATGCACCAACGCCGCAGCCAGCGCAACATGCGTGCCGACGCCGATCGTGGCAACGATCCAACCAAGCTGACTCACCGTGGAATACGCCGTCAGTTTCTTTAAATCCGTTTTCTGGATAGCAAAAAACGCCGCCATCACGGCGGTGGCCATGCCGGTAACAATCAGCAGCACGTTCCACACGTATACGTCATGGAACACCGCGGAAAAGCGCATCAGCAGGTAAATGCCCGCCTTTACCACGGCCGCCGCGTGCAGGAACGCGCTCACCGGGGTGGCGGCGGCCATCGCCTCAGGCAGCCAAAAATGGAAGGGCAATTGCGCGGCCTTGGTAAACCCGGACACTGCGACCAGCACCGCGAGCCAGGCCGTGAGCGTGGGTTTCTCGGCCCAGAACGGGGCCTGCAGGATTTCCGTCAGGTTCGTGGTGCCGGCCTGCGTGGCCATGATCGCCACCGCCACCAGGAGCGTCAACCCCCCAGTAAAGGTGAGGATCAATGTGCGCACGGCGCCGGCCTGCCCGCCGGAACCCGCGCGGGCGATAAGCAGAAATGAAGCAATGGAGACTAGCTCCCACGAAATAAACAGCAGGATTACGTCATCTGAAAGCACTAATAAGAGCACAGATAACATAAAGCCGGTCATGATTACATAAAACGATCCATTACCGGATTTATTATGCAAGTATTCGGCAGAATAAATGAATACGACCGCACCAATAGACAATGCCAGTAAAGCGAAGAATAACCCTAAACCGTCGCCGCGAAGTGCAAAATCCATCGAAGTATCCGCGGCGAGAAAATTGGGGACCCACGGGGTGCGAACACTCAGATTGGGGCCGCGCGCCATAACCTCCCGAGCTAGCAGCGCGGCGGCCACGATATACAGCAAGCCTAATGGCCACCCCGAACGCCGATCAGACACCTTGACCAACAAGGGCGAGATCGCGAATGCGATCGCCGCAAGTATAAGGACAGTAATGAGGGTCACGAAGACATCACACCTGAGTTCAGTGGGTACAAAAAGATGTATATAGGTTACCAGCAGTGATCTCGCGTCCCCCAAAACCTAGTATTTCTACTATACTTTTGTACTCATGCGAAGCCGTATCCGCCCATTCTTACTCGCCTTCCTCTTAGTTATTCCTGTAGTAATTGGAATGATCTGGTCAGCATCCGCCCCCAGCCCAGCAGAAACACAGCCTAGCGAGCAGGCCGAGGGGCAGCCTATTACCACCGCCGCACAGAGCCCCCAGGAGCTCGTGGATACGCGACGCGCGGCAGGTGAGGCCACCACCCAAGCGGGGTTCTTGGTCACGGGCACCAACGAACTTGCCGACGGCTCCGGCAAACTCAACGACGCCACCACGCAGCTTTCCGACGGCGCGAAGCAAGCCGCCGACGCCAGCCAACAGCTCGCCAGTGGCATGACCGAACTTCAGGCCGCCACGGGTCAACTTGGTGATGGCGCCACCAAGGTTGCCGACGGCGTGCAGCTTGCCGTAGAGCAGATTCAAGGGCTCGCCGCCATGCAGGGGCAGCTCCTTGCATTTATCGATGAGGCAGATAAGCAATTGGGTAAGTATCCCATGCAGGACGCTAAGGATATGCGGGTAAAACTCGGAGAGCTTCGCACACAATTGAACGGTATCAAGTTCGATGGTGAGACGGCGGATCAACTGAATCAATTGCGCAGCGGCTCGCGCGAGCTCGCCGATCAATTGTCCAAACCCGGCGGCGCCTTCCACGACGGTGTATTTACCGCGACCGATGCCTCCAAGCGCCTAAGCACCGGGCTGGTGGAATTGCGCGACGGTGCCACCCAGATCAATGGCGCCACCGGCGAGCTGAAAGAAGGCGCGGACCGCATCAAGGGCATGGCCGACCAAAACAAGACCAAGGTGCAGGCCGTGCAGCAAACCCTGCCCACAGGTGTTGCCGCAGCTGGCACGCCCGATATGGGGAAGGAGCAATCCCAATCCACCGTGCGAGGCCTGGGCAGCGTGGGCTTGGTGATCGGGATCTTTGTCATGATGGCTGCCTCCGCCTTGTGGCTGGTGGCCCGCCCCAATAGCGGCCTATGGACCCCCGTGCTCGCCGTGGGCACCATCGCCGCCATCGGTGCCATCCTGCTCCTTGCCTTTGGCAGTACCGGCAAGATGCTGGTCGCCCAAAGCGGTGTGATTGTGCTCACCGCCATTGCGGGTGCCTTCCTTGGCCGCGCCATGCTCGCCCTCTTCGGCGAAAAGATCGGCAGGGGAGTGCTCTTGGCCACGATGCTGCTGCAAACCGCGGTGGTGGCCGCCACGTTCGGCACCGAAAAGGTGTTTATCGCAGCCTTCCCGCTGTACTACTCCATGCGGGGATTGCTCGCTGCGGCGGTGCCCGAACTCCTGATGTCCAGCTTTGTATTACTGCTGCTATCCGCCGCAGGCTACGGCGTGATTCGCCTGATGGAGCGGGGCCAAGACTTTGAGCTTGCGGAAGAGGAAGAATATTACGACGAAGAGCTCGAATCGATGGCTGCTGCGGCAACATAGTCGCTACTTGGGGATGGCTTAGAGTACGTTCAAGTTATGAATGAAGCTGCAATTGATGCATTGCGCCAAGCGCTAGCTGTCCACCCCGACCCCCAACTGAGAGTCACCCTAGCGGAGTTATTGCTTGCTTCCGACCGTCCTGAAGAGGCGATGGTGGAAGCTACCGAGGTGTTAAAGCAGAACCCCGCAGAGCAGCGAGCGACGGCGGTGCTGACGGCCGCGGCGTCGAAAATTGCGCAACCGAAGTTTGATTGGGACACCGCGGAAGAGCAAGTCAAAGACACTGAGAGGGTAGTGCTAGGCCCGAGTGACGACGCCCCGCCAGCACTGTTCGAACCCACAACCACCGGCATTTCCTTCCGCGACGTAGGCGGTCTAGAACACGTCAAACAGCGATTGGATGAAGCCTTTATCCAACCCATGAAAAACGCGCGCATTGCCAAAGCGTTTGGAAAATCACTGCGCGGTGGTCTGCTCCTGTATGGCCCTCCGGGATGCGGCAAGACCTTTATCGCTCGTGCTGTCGCAGGGCAGCTCGGGGCGGATTTCCGCGACGTGGCGATGACAGATTTGGTCAGCTCCTATCGGGGTGACACAGAACGGAACATACATGCGGTTTTTGAGGAGGTGCGGGCGGCTCAGCGGCCGACGGTACTGTTTCTCGACGAATTGGATTCGTTGGCATTGCGGCGATCTTCGCTTAGGGGTTCGGCGAGCTGGTTGCGTGGAAGCGTGAACCAATTACTGCTGGAAATGGACTCCATTCAAGAAAACAATGACAGCCTTTTTGTTCTTGCGGCTAGCAACCATCCCTGGGACATCGACGATGCGTTCCTCAGGCCCGGACGCTTTGATCGCACGGTGCTGGTGCCGCCGCCGGATGCTGCCGCGCGCTATAGCATTCTGAAAAGCAAATTAAGCAATCGGCCCACTGGGGAGCTGGACCTGCAACAATTAGTTACCAGCACCGGTCGCTTTAGTGGAGCTGATCTCGATCACCTGTGCGTGTCTGCGGCGGAGAAGGCGATGACTGACTCTATCGCTGCAGAAAAGGTGTTACCAATTTCCATGAAGCACTTTCAGGACGCTCTGAAGGAAATTCAACCCTCCATTGGCGAGTGGATGGAATCCGCACGGAACGTAGTTCGCTATGCGAACCAATCGGGAAGGTACTCTGAACTCGCCGAATACCTTCGCGAATACGACAATACGGTGGCAGGGGGCAAGTCTGGGCGCCCAAGTAGTTGGTGGCGATGAGGATGCCTAGCGCTGAACAGCTTATTGAAGAAGCGCATGGATACGTCAATGTTGGCCAGTTAGACCGTGCGGAGCAATGCCTCAGGGACGCTGTCAGTCTGGCTGATAGCGCGGATTGGAAGTATGCTGCGGGTACGATTGCGATGGCCCACGGGCAGCACGGCGAGGCCGCTGACCTATTTGGACAATGCATCGCACTAGTGCCGGATTCCGCGAACTATCATTATTTTGCCGGGATAGCCTTGCAGCAGGCGGGGGATTTGGGAGGGGCGTTTCAGTGTAATCAAAGAGCGCTGGAACTAGATCCGGAATATCCCGAAGCCCATCATCATGCAGCGTTCTTGGGTTACCATATGGGCTTGAATCCGGCATGGATCTGGCATGAGTTGGAAACAGCGGAACAACTTCTCGGCGCGCCGGATACGACAACTACGAGTATCAAACTAGCTTTGCTGTGGAATTCAGGCAGATCGACAGAGGCGCGTCTGTTGCTCAATGAGGCATTAGCTAGAGACCCACAAAACGTTGTTTACCGCGAAATGCTAGCAACGATGACAACAAGCTCCCTGGTGAGCCGAGAAGCGCTGAGCGGTATTCTTGCGGAGACGCCAACTCGACGTACCGCCGCAAAGCAGCTGCAACAGCTACATCGTTTGTTCTTGTGCCAATGTCTTCGATGGTTTCCTTCCTTTTTGCTGATTCCGCTTGGCTGTGCGGCAATCACTTCCGCCGGTATTTGTTATAGCGAGCCCGGAGCAATACAAGGCCAGTGGGAACTACCGCTTGCTGTGTTTGGCACGTTAATCTGGCTTTTTGGGGTTGGGTTTGGACTGTGGTTGCTCAGCCAAGCAAAGAAACACTGCGGGGATATCAGTCTGGGTGACTACCTGCGGGAATACCGAGATATTAGGATCGGTTTTTGCTTGATCGTGGTGGGCACACTGATATCGATATGGGCGCCGCTGAGTGCATACCCTATGAATTGGTACCTCTGGCGGCCACTCACGGTGCTGGCTGCCGTGATGGTGTGGTGGGGCGTGCGAAGGATTGAACGATTCGTTATCAATGACGTGCCCGAGGATGAGGACCAAAGGGTGACGGTTTCTCAGTTGAAACTTCTAAAGCGGCAGCAAGTAGTGTTTCTCCTTGTGTTAACCGGCGGAGCTGTATTGCTTCTGGGTAACGCGGGTCCGGCGCAGGTGATCCTGAGCTCGGCGGCTTTGGTTGGGACGGTACTTTGTTTGGAAGTCATTAGCTACGCTCGCAGCGTGTATTCGGATCTGGTGGTGAGTAGGTTTACGGACAAGTTATATTTCTGGGTTCTCCAAGGAGCAATGTTCGTGATGGGCTTGGCGTTAGCCACTACCTCGCTTCTCAATGCGAGCGATGGTGGGATTGTGCCGCAACAGGATTCTCAGACTGACGTTACGCAAGAGCCAACGCATGGAAATCGTGTTCCATCGCCTAATTACCAGCCGGAACCGGATATTCACGTTCCTCGTCCAAGAATTCATTTCTAACTGTGCGACTCAACCCGTCTAAGCGCAGGCGAGCCCAGGTCGGCGGTTGTGCACAACTAGTCGGCAGCGCGGGCCGACGCAGCGCGGACGTCGCGGGTGGTTGCATGCAACCTATTGCCGCTGGGGTGGTTGCGTGCAACCTATTGGTGGTGAAGTGGTTTTGGGGGCCGGAATCGGCCAAGGGTTTTCCGTGCTCAGGCTGATTTGACATGCAGGCCGCCTCGCGGTGGTGTTTCCGCAGGACGCCGAACTTGCCGTGTCAGATCTGCCTGAGGCAGATCCGGCGGGGCCGATGGTTGGCAAAGGTTCAATCTTTCACGTGCTTCGTGGCCGTGCCAACAGCTTGCCTTGATAGGTTGTGTGCAGCCGTTGACCTGCGATCGTCCTGAATTTCTTCTTTAGGGTGCTCAACGAAGAATAAAAAGACGATTTGCAGCGTTTTTGGGCGTTTTTAGGTCAGATTCGTCCGGAATTTCTTCGTTAGAGCCCCGAAGACCCCCGAATGAAGAATAGAAAGACCAGCCCCAGGTCGGCAGTTGCGCACAACCCATCGGCGGTGTGATGTGGAGGGGTTGAAGTGGCTGGCCGAGTTTCGCGCTCAGGCAGATTCGACACGCAGGCCGCCTCGCGGCGGTGTTTCCGCAGGACGCCGAACTTGCCGTGTCAAATCTGCCTGAGGCAAATCCGGCGGGGCCGATCGCTGGCAAAGGTTCAATCTTTCACGGGCTTCACGGGCGTGCCAACAGCTTGCCTTGATAGGTTGTGTGCAGCCGTTGACCTGCAATGGTCCGGAATTTCTTCATTCGGCACCTCAACGAAGAATAAAAAGACGATTTGCAGCGTTTTTGGGCGAGATTCGTCCTGAATTTCTTCGTAAGACCCCCGAATGAAGAATAGAAAGACCAGCCCCAGGTCGGCGGTTGCGCGCAACCTATCGGCAACCTAGGAGGTTGTGCACAACCTACCGGCAACCTAGAAGGTTGCGTACAACCCACCAGCGACCCTATCGGCGACCCAGGCAGTGGCACACAACTCATCGCCCCCAGCCTCAATCATTGGTGCGCTTGCGTGGTTCCACGCAACCGCACGATGAACCGTCCACGATAAAAACCCAAAACCCCGCACCTTTCGGTGCGGGGCCCCAAATAGAAGTCGGGATAACAGGATTTGAACCTGCGACCTCTTCGTCCCGAACGAAGCGCGCTACCAAGCTGCGCCATATCCCGGAGTGCAAGCCGTACTTGCTACTCGCTTTACTATAGTTCCTACCTGAAGAACCAACAAAACCGCAGGTCAGGAAGTTTCCGTGATGTCGATAAGGGTGGCGGAAGGCGGGCAGAATAGGCGGAACGGCACGTATTTGGAGTTGCCGAGACCGTTGCTTACGTGCATCCACATGTCGCCGTATTTGTGCAGGCCTTTGGCGCGGCGTCGATCGATTCCGCAATTGGTCACAATGGTGTGCTCGCCGGGCAGGCAGATCTGCCCGCCGTGCGTGTGCCCGTGCAGGGTGAGCTGGTAGCCGTCCGCAAGGAATCGGTCCAGTATTCGCGGCTCTGGGGCGTGGGCCAGGCCGATGGAAAGGTCGGCGTCGGCGTGCGGCGGCCCTGCGATCAAGGAATAATCGTCCAGGTCGTGGTGTGGGTCATCCACCCCGGCGATGGCCAGCCGCACCCCGCTGGTTTTGAATTCGATGCGCTGGTGGGTGGCGTCGTGCCACCCGTGTTCGATAAAGGCGGCGCGCATCCCCTGCCAGGGCAATGCCTCCTCGCTGACCTTGCGTTTTTTGCCCACAAGGTAGCCGAAGGGGTTTACGGGTTTCGGCCCAAAGTAGTCGTTGGATCCGAACACAAATACCCCCGGCCGCCGCAGCAGCGGGTCCAGGGCGCGCAATACGTGGGGGACTGCGGCGGCGTCGCTGAGGTTATCGCCGGTGTTTACCACGAGGTCGGGCTGCAGGAGCGCCAGCGAGTTTACCCACGCGATTTTGTCTTCCTGCCCGGGCACCATGTGCAGGTCGGAGATGTGCAGGATGCGGAATTCGGAGTTCCCGTCGAGGGTCCCGGGTTGCAAAAGCGGTACTTCCACGCGGTGGAGTTTGAAATTGGTGGTTTCTTGGTTTGCCCACAGGGCGGTGATTCCGCCGAGCGCGGTGAGGCCGCCAAGAACGCTTAGGATTTTCGCTGGTGTTCGCACAGCTAATGAGCGTACATGTATCGTCGCGAAGTATGAGTGAGTTGAAGGATCAGATTCGAAAAGACCTCACGGCAGCGATGAAGGCGCGGGATAAGGAGCAGGTTGCGGTGCTGCGCATGCTGCAGTCCGCAATTGTGTACGAAGAACGCGAGGGTTCCCGCCACGAGCTCAACGACGCTGAGGTGCGCAAGGTGGTCGCCCGCGAGATTAAGAAGCGCCGCGAGTCCGCCACGATTTACGCCGAGGCCGGCCGCGCGGAGTTAGCGGCTACCGAGTCCGCCGAGGCTGACGTCCTTGAGCAGTACTTGCCCTCCCAGCTTGACGACGCCGCGCTCGCCGACCTCGTAGCCAAAGTCATCGCCGAGCAGGGCGCCGAAGGCATGAAGGACATGGGGAAGGTGATGAAAGCCGCCTCCGCAGCCGCCGCCGGGCGGGCCGATGGGAAGCGGCTTTCGGAAGCCGTAAAGGCGCAGCTAGGGGCGTGACGCCTCTTCGATCAATTGCTGGATCCGGCCGGTGATTTCATTCACCGCGTCCTGCAATTCTTGGTTCGGCGGCGGGGTTCCGCCCGTGCCGTCGGATACCTGCAGGGTGACCTTTTTATTGCCTTGCAGCATGGATCCGTCGGGGACCACCGCCATGACCCTGCCCGCGGGCGTGCCGTTTCCGGGCACCTTGGTGACGTTCACCGTATAGCCATCTTGGGCCAGCCGTTTCTTGGCGGCTTCTTCGGTAAGGCCGGTGACTGAGGGCAGTGAGGCTGCCGCCAAACCTTCGACGTACTGGGCGTCGATAGGCGCGAGGTTGCCGTTATACGCCGCTGGAGTTGCCGACGCCGCGGACAACCACGTGCGGGCGGTCTCCATGCCGCCGTACAAATCGCCGTAACCGCATTGGCGCAAGGGCGAGGTGCACAGGGGGCTGATCGTGGTGCCATCGTTATACGCGTAAGCCACGGCGGCAAACGTGGAGTTATAGCCCAAAAACGCGCTGGATTGATGCGATTCCGTGGTGCCGGTCTTGGCGGCCGTAGGAACACCCCATCCGAACGCGCTTGCGGCGGGGGCGGCGGTGCCGGTCTTGGTATCGTCGCTAAGCCCGATAGACAGGGCGTGCGCGATTTCGGGGGACACCGCTTCCTCGCAGGCGGGGCGCTCAATGGCAACCTCCTCGCCGTTATGGTCCACCAGCTTGGACACGGGGTTTGGTTCGCACCAGCGCCCGTTTGACGCCAGGGTGGCGGCCACATTGGACAGCTCCAGCGGGTTCACCGCAGTGGGGCCCAGCGTGTAGGAGCCGAGGTTATTGTCGCGCATATAGTCCGCGATGGAGTGCTCCCCGTCGAAGCTACCCTCCTCCTCGTAGGAGCGCAGCCCGAGCTTCACGGAAACATCCACCACGTCCTTCACGCCGACCTCTTCGATGAGCTTGACAAAGGTGGTGTTCGGCGATTGCGCCAGGGCCTCCTTGAGCGACATGACGGGCTTATACTGGCCCGCGTTTTCCACGCAATAGGAACCTGCCGGGCAGTTCTTCGCGCCGCCCGAGCCTAGGCCGCGGGCCTCGTAGCGCTGCGGCACCGCAAGCGGGGATTCGATGCCCAAGCCCTTTTCTAGGGCCACGGCGGCGGTGAAAATCTTAAACACCGATCCCGCGCCATTACCCACCCGCGTGGAGGTCTGCGGCAAGACCGTTTCCCCGGCGTCGAGATCGAGGCCGTAGTTGCGGGAGGAGGTCATGGCGAGGATATTGCGGCTATCCGTGCCGGGCTCGATGATATTCATGACATTCGCCACACCGATGGCGTTCGGGTCCGCCTGGCTGATCACGGCCTGGTGGGCGGCGTCTTGCACGGCCGGGTCGAGCGTGGTGTGCACGGTGTAACCGCCGCGATTCAGCTCCTCGGGGGTGATCCCTTTGCCGGCGAGGTACTGGATTACAAAATCGCAGAAGAACCCGCGGTCGCCGGCGGCGATGCAGCCGTTTGGCAGCGACTGGGGCTGCTCAAGTACCCCCAAGGGCTCTTCTTTGAATTTGTCCGCTTCCTCTTGGGAAATATTGCCTTCGCGCACCATCGTGTCGAGCACGACGTTGCGGCGATCCACCACCGCCTCCTCGTTGGTATACGGGTTGAGGTAGGAGGAGGATTGCACGATGCCAGCCAGCATCGCAGCCTGCGGCACGGTCAGCTCGGCGGCGGAGCTGTCGAAGTAGGTGCGTGCCGCCGCCTCGACGCCAAAGGCACCGTTGCCGAAGGGGACGATATTCAGGTAGCGGGTGAGGATCTCATCCTTGGTGAGGAACTTTTCGAGGTCCGAGGCCATGAGCATTTCGCGGAGTTTGCGAGCATAACTCGTTTCAGTGGCAGCGATTTGTTCTGCCTCTGTGTCGGCATTCACAAGCAATAAGTAGTTCTTTACATATTGTTGGTCGAGGGTGGATGCGCCTTGTTGTACTGAGCCGGAGAACAAGTTTGTGACCATTGCACGAATTGTGCCCTGCCAATCAACGCCATCGTGCTCATAAAAGCGGTGATCTTCTATGCTGACGATTGCTTGTTTCATAGGTTCCGAGATCTGGTCGCTCGGAACATCGAAGCGGCGCTGGGTGTAAAGCCACGCCATTGGCTGTTCTTGGGCATCAAGGATTGTGG
This sequence comes from Corynebacterium canis, assembly GCF_030408595.1. Taxonomy (NCBI): domain Bacteria; kingdom Bacillati; phylum Actinomycetota; class Actinomycetes; order Mycobacteriales; family Corynebacteriaceae; genus Corynebacterium; species Corynebacterium canis. The sequence goes on from NZ_CP047080.1 coordinate 169,686, forward strand.
TTACCGTGGGTGAGGTACCGTCTGTGAGATCAGCAAGATTTGATTGCATCGCCTCTTGCGCACGCGTAATGGCCATGCTTGAAACCCCGATGGCAGGGGATAATGCTAAGGCTCCGATGAGGCTCATTGTAAAAATGACACCGAGAATTCGGACGATAGGCTGAAGCTTGGTCACGTCTTTACCCTACGTGGAGTCAGGTGGAGTGGGGAAGCGACAAACTCCCCCCGCATTGTGATAAGTTCGACAAAAACTAGGTCCTGTGAATAAACTTACAGCAGAATAGAAGTTTTAGCAGGTAGGAGGCTCACCGTATGACCACCTCACTGGTCCGAAACCGTCGCCGAAACCCCTACTTCTCGGGGACTCCCGCCGAGACTGTCACGCAGGAGCGTGTGCGGACTCGGGGAGACTGGGTGTCCCTGGCCAAATGCCGCGATGGCGATCCAGACGCATTGTTTGTCCGTGGCGCTGCCCAGCGTAGCGCAGCGGTGATTTGCCGGCATTGTCCTGTGCTTCAGGAATGCCGCGCGGATGCGTTGGATAATCGCGTGGAGTTTGGCGTGTGGGGCGGATTGACTGAACGGCAGCGTCGCGCTTTGCTTCGGAAGAATCCACACGTCACCAACTGGGCAGAGTATCTCTCCTCTGGGGGTGAACTCATCGGAATCTAGGGTTACAGTGGTTCCCATGACGAAATGGGAATACGCCACTGTGCCGTTGCTCACTCACGCGACTAAGCAGATTCTTGATACCTGGGGTGATGACGGCTGGGAGCTCGTCTCCGTGCTCCCCGGCCCAAACCCAGAGAACCACGTTGCCTACTTGAAGCGGGAAAAGCAGTGAACCGGCCTGAGAAATTGCATCGATTGGAAAAGCTCGGCATTAAGCTGCCCGCCGTCGCCGCCCCCGTGGCGTCGTACGTGCCCGCCGTCCGGGTGGGAAACCAGGTGTGGACCTCCGGCCAATTGCCGTTTGTGGATGGGAAACTCCCCGCAGTTGGCAAAGTTGGGGAGAAGATCACCGTAGAAAAAGCCGCAGAATACGCTCAGATTGCCGTAATGAATGCCCTCGCCGCTGTGCACGCATTGGTGGGCATTGAAAAGGTGACTCGAGTGTTGAAGGTGACTGGCTATGTTGCCTCCGCTGAGGGGTTTATCAACCAGCCCGCGGTGATCAATGGTGCTTCGAACATAATCGGCGAAATTTTCGGTGACGCTGGGGCCCATGCGAGGTCGGCTGTTGGGGTGGCTGAGCTGCCCCTAGGCTCCCCCGTAGAGGTCGAGGTGGTAGTAGAAATCGCCGACTAATCGTCGGATACGACTCGGGGGGTCTAAACTAACAAGCATGGAGCATCCTGCTTACAGCCAATTGCGTCAAGTAACGCCCTCAGCTGCCGTCGTGTTGTGCCCCAATCCGGGGTATGCCGCACTCGAAGGAACGAACTCCTGGGTGATTCGCGCCCCGGGAGATCCTCGTAGCATTGTGATTGATCCGGGCCCGGAGGAAGAAGGCCACCTTAACGTTCTTCACTCCCGCGCCGACGAGGTGGGATTGGTGCTGCTGACGCACCGCCACCACGATCACGCAGATTCGGCCACTCGATTCCGGCAGCTCACGGGCGCTCCGGTGCGCGGCTGGCACCCCGCATATTGCCGGGGCGGGGAAAAGCTCCAAGATGGCGAGACCATCAGCATTGAAGGCGTGACTCCCCAGATCGAGGTTGTGCATACCCCCGGCCATACGGCGGATTCTGTGTGCTTCTTTATCTGGAGCGGAGAGCCGGGTAAGTCCACCCTGGAGGGCATTGTCACCGGTGACACCATTGCGGGCCGACACACCACCATGATTTCCGAAACCGATGGTGACCTCGGCCAGTACCTGGAAACCCTGCACATGCTGGAGGAACGCGGCAAGGGCATCACCCTATTGCCCGCGCACGGCCCGGATCACCCGGATCTTTCCGTGCTGGCCCGCAAGTATATTGATCGCCGCGATCAGCGGCTCGCGCAGGTGCGGGCGGCACGCAAGAAGCTGGGCGCGGACGCCCCGCTGAAGCAGATCGTGGATGAGATTTACACCGATGTGGACCCGGTGCTGCGTGACGCCGCCGAACAATCCACTCGCGTAACCATTCGATACCTGCAGGAGCATGGCGAGTAACAAGACGCGAAAATGCCCCCGACGATGTGTTCGATCGGGGGCATTCGGCTGGGCGCGGGCCGCAGGTGGGTTAGCGGGCCCGGCGAGCTAGGTGTTCCGTATCCACGATAAGGACGGACTTGCCCTCAAGGCGGATCCAGCCGCGGTGCGCAAACGTGGCTAGGGCCTTGTTTACGGTCTCGCGGGAAGCACCGACCAGCTGGGCGATTTCCTCTTGCGTGAGGTCGTGGTTGACGCGCAGCGCGCCACCCTCTTGCGTGCCAAAGCGATTGGCAAGTTGCAGCAGGGTTTTGGCCACGCGACCGGGGACATCGGTGAAGATCAGGTCCGCCAGTGACGCGTTGGTGCGACGCAGCCGGCGGGCCAGCACTCGCAAGAGCTGCTCAGAAATTTCCGGGTGGTCAGCGATCCATTTCCGCAGCATTTCCGAGTTCATGGTTGCTGCTTGCACTTCCGTGACGCACACGGCGGAGGAAGTGCGGGGACCTGGATCGAAGATGGAGAGTTCCCCGAACATATCTGAGGGGCCCATGACGGTAAGCAGGTTTTCTCGTCCATCGGTGGAATGGCGGGCCAGCTTCACCTTACCTGCGGTAATGATGTACAGGCGGTCGCCCGGTTCCCCCTCTTCAAAGATGGTGGTTCCGCGAGGGAAACGCACCGTCTCTAGATCTTGAATGAGGTTACCGACTGCGACGGGATCAACACCTTGAAAAATTCCAGCGCGGGACAGGATTTCCTGTACGGCATCCACTCGTATTCTCCTTGATCAGATCACATTAGATGACGGCTCAAAAATCTCCGGATCGTCGCGACCTGTTCTGCTTGGGATGAGTGTCTGCGTTTCACCGGTCTTTAAGTCTCCCCCCTTTGCGGGGAAAACTTTACTCAGATCACACTTTACTATGTGGTTCGTCACTATGGCGGTTTAATTTCACTCCGTCGACCGGCGTGAGCCAACGCATGGTGGTGCGGACTCGCGAAATGACTAGGGGGTTTACCAAGTCACGGCAGGTGGATCGATTGAGCAAGGTTTCTCGGCGTGTTGTGAAAGAAATCCCGCTGATATGTAAACGTTCGTGTGTTCGAGATGTGCAGCGTTCTTATGCCGCGACTAGGCGTCTACTTTGACTTCCTGTGGTTTCTTCGTGCAGTAGGACTCGAATCGCTCCATCTGGATAGCGAAAACGGCAAAGATAACTGGGGCAAGTAGTGAGAGCGCTGCTGTCATAGTGTTAATCCTAGTCCTTTTTTGGGTTCCTATTACAGTTACGGGTATGGCAGTGGGCAACGCAACAAGGCAAGAGACCAGGCTCGGAAAGGTCCGACGAGCGCGGCGCATCAACCGCGCCCTAGCTCAAGGTTTTCCTGATGCGCATTGCGAATTGGATTTTTCAAACCCCTTAGAGCTTACAGTCGCAACTGTGCTAAGTGCACAGTGCACCGACGTCCGTGTGAATCAGGTAACACCCGCCCTATTCGCCCGCTACCAAAGCGCCGCCGACTACGCCCACGCCAACCCCGAGGAACTCGAGGAGTACATCCGCCCCACCGGATTCTTCCGGGCCAAAGCCAAAAACCTCATAGGATTAGGCAAAGCGCTCGAAAAGGATTTCAATGGCGAGATCCCCAAAAAACTCGAAGACCTAGTCACCCTCCCCGGCGTCGGACGCAAGACGGCGAATGTCGTCCTAGGCAACGCCTTCGGGATTCCAGGGCTCACCGTAGACACCCATTTCGGGCGCATTGTGCGTCGCCTGGGGCTCACCCAAGAGGAAAACCCGGTGGCGGTAGAGCGGGACATCGCCGAGCTTATCGAGCGCAAGGAATGGACCATGTTTTCACACCGCGTGATTTTCCTGGGCAGGCGCATCTGCCACAGCAGGAAGGCGGCGTGCGGTGCGTGTTTCATTGCAAAGGATTGCCCGTCTTTCGGATACGCTGGTCCCGCCGACCCTATGATGGCCGCCAAACTAGTCACTGGCGAGGATAGGGAACGGTTATTGGATTTAGCTGGAGTTGAAGATGCCGCAAAGCGCTAAGTGGTCCATTGTGGGCGCTGTGGTGCTAACACTGTGCATAATCGGGGCCGTGCCGCTGTTGTTGCGCACGGTAAACCCGCCGGAGGAGGCTGCGAACACGGCGTCGATAAGCGTGGAGCCGCGGCCGGATTGCGCGGGGGACTTCCCCGTGGACTTGCCGTGCTTGGGCGGTGAGCGTATCGACGCCCCGCCAAAACCCACCGTGGTCAACCTGTGGGCCTGGTGGTGCGCGCCCTGCCGCGAGGAACTACCCCTGGTGGATGCGTTTGCCAGCGCCCACCCGGAGTATCGTGTCATCGGTGTGCATGCGGACGCGAACGCCGCAAATGGTGCCGCAATGCTGAAAGAAATGGGCGTCGATACGCCGTCCTTTCAAGACGACGATGGCAGCTTCGCGGGTACTCTCGGGTTACCGGGTGTAGTGCCGATCACCGTGGTGTTGCGTGCAGACGGCACTGTCGCCGCCGTACTACCCAAAGTTTTCACCACGCAAGCCGACCTTGAAAGCGCAGTGCAGGAGGCACTTCGATGAACGACATACCTGGGCACAACACCGAGCTGCGCCCCGAGAAAGCCCCGGTATGGATGCGACGCCTCGTGGATAACGTCCATTCCGGCAGCTTCCACAATTCGCTCAGCGATCGCGCCCGCATGTCCAACGCCGACCGGAGTAGGCAAGCCGCCGTGCTTATGCTCTTCGCCGGCACCGAAACTTCCGCAACATTGCCTAACGACGCCGCGGTATTGCTCACCCACCGCTCGCCCTCCCTGCGATCGCATTCCGGGCAGGTGGCGTTCCCCGGCGGTCGGCTTGATATCGGTGATGCGAATCCCGTCGATTGCGCGCTGCGCGAAGCGTGGGAGGAAACCGGGTTGGATCGCCGCAGCGTCACGCCATTGGCGCAGCTCGATGAGGTGCATATCCGGGCCACTGGCTATCCCGTGCACCCAGTGGTGAGCCATTGGCACACACGTACGCCGGTGGGGGTGGTGCGGCCGGAGGAAGCCGATGAGGTGTTCGACGTGCCGGTGCTGAGTTTGATCGATCCGGCCAATCGCTTTACCGTGGGGTGGGGCACGTGGACCGGACCCGCGTTCCGCATCAATGACTATGTGATCTGGGGGTTCACCGGCGGGTTGCTGGCGGCCGCGCTGCATCAGGCCGGTTGGGAAGAGCCGTGGGATCGCGAAAACGTGCAGAACCTGCGCGATACCCTGGCGAAATCCCGCAACAACGAGAGGATCGTATAAATGGTCGACATTGCGATCTTGGTTATCGTAGTTTTAGCACTTATTGGCGGTTGGCGGCAGGGCGCGCTGACCTCGGTGCTGAGCACCGTGGGTGTGATCGCAGGCCTGATTATCGGCGCCGCCATCGCGCCTTTTGCGATGAGCTACACCAGCCATACCGCGTTGCGATTCTTGCTGGCCATCGGCATTGTGGTGTTTTTTCTTGGGATGGGCAACCTGGTGGGCGGCATCGCGGGGACCGCGTTGCGGGATAGCATGCCCTTTAAATCCTTCCAGCTAGCGGATTCCGCGATCGGCTCTGTGTTCCAGGCGCTGGCCACGCTGGTGGTGGTGTGGCTGCTGGCGATCCCGCTGGCCACGAGCGCGCCGGATAGCATCGCCACATCGATCCGAAGCTCGAAGACACTTTCGGTGGTGGATCGGTTTACCCCCGCCATGCTGGATAGCCTGCCGGCCCGCATCTCCGCGATGCTTACCGATACCGGCCTGCCCCCGCTGATCTCGCCCTTTAACCAGCCCAATGGGGTGGAGGTGGAAGCGCCGGATATTCAGGTGCAAAACGTGGCGCTTGTGGAGGAGCTGCGCCCCAGCGTGATCCATGTCATGGCGGAAGCCACCCAATGCAGCCGCCGATTGATGGGATCCGGCTTCGTCGCGGCCAACGACTATGTGGTTACAAACGCGCACGTTGTCGCGGGTGCCGATACCGTTCGCCTGGACACGGTCATTGGCGTGCGGATCGCAGAGGTGGTCTATTTCGATCCTGCCGAGGATATCGCCGTTTTGCACAGCCAGGACCTTGGTTTGGAACCCCTGCAATGGGCCGACGGGCCCGCCGTGACCGGCCAAGATAGCATCGTGATGGGCTTCCCCGAATCCGGCCCCTTCGAGGCAGCCCCCGCGCGCGTGCGGGAAGAAATCACCGTGAATGGGCCGAACATCTATGCGAGCGGCATGACGCAGCGCCAAGCCTACACCGTCCGCGGTAGCATCCGACAGGGGAATTCCGGTGGCCCGATGGTCGACCTCAATGGCAATGTGCTCGGCGTGGTCTTCGGCGCCGCCATCGATGACACCGACACCGGCTATGTGCTGACCAGCGCGGAGGTGCGCAATAAGATCGGGCCGATCCAGCAGCTCACCTCCCAGGTGGACACCCAAGGCTGCGTGGCCAAATAGCAACGCGCCGGTGGGGCATGGGTTGTGTGCATATGGGTTGCGCGTGGTTCCGGATGGTTGCGCCGGCTCCGGATGGTTGCGCCGGTTCCGGATGGTTGCGTCGGCTCCGGATGGGTTGTGTGCAGCCGTTGACCTGCGATGGTCCGGAATTTCTTCATTGGGTGGCTCAACGAAGAATGGAAAGACGAGCTGCGGCGTTTTCGGGCAAGATTCGTCCGGGATTTCTTCGTAAGACCCTCGAATGAAGAATAGAAAGACGAGTCCCAGGTCGGCGGTTGCGCACAACCTATCGGTGGTGAAGTGGTTTTGGGGGTTGGAATCGGCCGACGATTTTCCGCGCTCAGGCAGATTTGACATGCAGGCCGCCTCGCGAAGGTGTTTCCGCAGGACGCCGAACTTGCCGTGTCATATCTGCCTGAGGCAAATCCGGCGGGGCCGATGGTTCGAGAAAGTTCGAACTCTATTGCCCGGGATTGCTTTCCCCACAGCTTGCCTTGATAGGTTGTGTGCAGCCGTTGACCTGCGATCGTCCGGAATTTCTTCATTGGGCGCCTCAACGAAGAATGGAAAGACGAGCTGCGGCGTTTTTGGGCGAGATTCGTCCGGAATTTCTTCGTGAGACCCCCGAATGAAGAATAGAAAGACCAGCCCCAGTTCGGCGGTTGCGCACAACTAGTCGCGGCCCAGGTGAGGCGAGCGCAGCGCAGGCGACGAGGCTGGTTGCGCACAACCCATCGGCGGCCCAGGCGACGAGGCTAGTCTTCCTCCGTGTTGGCGAGGTATCGGAGGATCACTTCGACGAATTCCTTAGGATCCTCAACCTGCGGTAACTGAGTGGCGTGGGTGAAAGCGCCGGGGATAGTGAGTGAGGATACGCGCCCAGTGGTCCGAGTCCCGGCACGCCGGATCAGGTGCCGCCAGCGCGGCTGCGCATCGTGCAAAATAAGCACCGGCACCTGCGCTTTGGCTAGGAACCATGACGCCGGCACCCAGGTGTGTATCAGCTGGGTGGTCTTGAGCGTCACTAACCTGGATTTATCCAGCGAAGCGGAAAGCGCGCACGCGCGCCGATAGGTGGCCACGCGGGTGTTGTATTCCGCATCGGCGGACCCAAAAGTTATGGAACCAAGCCCCCGTCGCAGCAGGCATTCCGCAGGCCACCGCACTAATTCGTTGGTGTATAACCAAGGCCGCGCGGCGATTGCTCGCCGCAGGTCGGTGGGGTGGACCGCATTGATGGTGATCAGCGCGCGTACTCGTTCCGGCTGGCAGGTGGCCAGCACCCAGGCGATCACGCCCCCGGCTTCGTGCCCCACGATGATGGCTTCGCTATGGCCAAGTGCCCTGATCGTTCCAGAAATATCGCCCACGGCGTGCCGGATTTCGTATCCGCTCGGGGGTTTGTCGGAAAGCCCGTACCCGCGCAGAGATACGGCGCAGGCGTGGTATCCGGCTTTGGCAAGCAGCGGCAGCACGTGTTGGTATTCGAACCAGCCGCCGCGCGATCCGTGGAGGAGTAAAACCAGTGGCGCGCTAGGGTTTCCGCAGGTCACGGCATGCAAACGGAGGCCCCGAGTGTGCACATAGGTGTGCTCGTAGGGGCCTGGAGTCGCTAGTTCACTAGGGGAAACCACGCGGCCGGGGCGGGGGTCCTAGCTGTACATTCCGGGGCTGCGGGCGTCCAAGGCGCGCTGCGGGTCTTTGCTGATCAATCCCTTGAGTTCGGTCACGGAGTCGATGGTTTTCTTCGGCGGCCCGATCTTCTTTACTTTCCGGAACCCGATCCACGCCAGCACCGCCGCGATGACCAGCATGATAAGGAAGACAATAAGGAAGGAGGCCCAGCGCTGCAGCCAGATGGACAGCAATTCGGCCAGGAAGAAGAAAAAGAAGAAGGAGCTGTAGAGGGCGACGGTGGCTGCCACGCCGAAGAGCCCACCGCCCACGGCACCTTTTTTGGCCTCTTGGGTGATTTCGGCCTTTGCCAGTTCCAGTTCGGATCGGAACAAGCTGGACATTTGCGCGGTGGCGTCGCTAACCAAGGTGCCGAGGGAACCCGATCGGGCGTCGGCATCCGAGAGCGGGATTTCATTCACGCGGGGCTGAAACGACGCGGAGCCGTCAGTATATAGGCCGGGTTTCGTGCTCACGGTTGCTTTCCTCCAGGATTTTGTTCAGCAGTCACGTCTTATCGTGCCATGTTTGCAAACTTCTTGCATGTTGATACGCCACCCCATGGAGCTTTTAAGGTAGTAGGCATGGATCCTCTTCACGTATTAGCTGCGGATCCTGAGCTTGCCGCGTTATTGCGCGAGGCCCAGGAGGCGATTGCGGCGGTGCATCGGCGCCCTGTGAATTTGCGTCGTGCTGAGGTTACGGGTTCGGAGTCGGTGCTGCGGGGCGCGCGGACTTCGGCCCGCATGTGGCGCCTGGATGAGGCGAAGCTTATCGACGGCCACGCGTTATTGGCCCCCAGCATGGCCGATGTCACCGTTCGAACGTTTCAGCGTGCACCCGCCCAAATATTCGCACGGCTCGACGTGTTGTTCGGCGGCGACGGGGTACCGCATCACCCAGCGCGCTTAGCGACGCTCGCCCGGCTCATCGCCCACCCCGACGCGCACCCTGGCCTCCTTCCGGCCGTTGTCCATGGGGAATTGGCGGCATGGGGTTGCTTTGGGGAGCGCAGCGGGGCGGTGGCCTGGGCGGCGGCCCGCATCGCGGCGCTGATGGGGTGGGATCCGCGCGGCCTGTGTGTACCGGAGCCGTATTGGTTCCGGCATCGCGAGGAGTATGAGGCGGCGCTTGCCGGCTATCCCAGCGATCCGAATCCGTTTTTGATTATCCATGCGCGGGCGTGGATCGCGGGCGCGGCAGAAGCGGACGGCATTGCGTTAGCGGCGTCGCCAAGCAAACGCGGTTAACGCGAGCACCGTCAGCGCCACTACGGGGATCGCGATGGGGGTGTAGCGGGTGCGTGGAAAGAGTGGAACGGGGTTGCGGAATACGCGGATATCCCAGCCTCTATCTGCGGCGATGCGTCGTAAGGCGCGGTCCGGATTCACCGCGACGGGGGTGCCCACAGCCTCCAGCATGGGCAGGTCCACAGCCGAGTCGGAGTAGGCGAAGCTGCGGGCGAGGTCGTAGTGGTGCACACGCGCCAGCTCCCGCATCGCCTCCGCCTTAGCGGCCCCCTTGCAATAGAACAAAACTTCGCCGGTGTAGCGGCCGTCGTGAACCTCTAATTGGGTGGCGGCGATGCGCGTTACGCCCAGCTCGCGGGCGATGGGGGCGACAAGGTCGTAGCCGGAGGCGGACACGATCACCACGTCGTGGTGCAGGGCCTTGTGGTGCGCGATGAGTTCCTTCGCCTCGGCGTAGATGGCGGGGGAGACCACCCGGTGAATTGTTTCCTCTGCTATCCGGCTGACGGTGCGCGCCTCCCACCCGGCGACCATGGACACGAGGTGGTCTCGGGTGGCGTCCATTTGTTCGCTAGAGTGACCGGAGATTCGATACAACGTTTGAGCCACGCCGAGCTGCAGCGCGGTGACGGGGGTAATTAGCCCGTTGTGCAGGAATTCCCGCCCGAACGCGAGCGCGGAGGAGCGCGCGATAATCGTCTTATCGAGGTCAAAAAATGCCGCCGGCCGGTTCGCACGGGGAGTCATGGGGGCAAGTCTATCCGAAGAAAATCGCAGGTGAGAAGTATTGGTTTCGGAATGGGTGGGGGTGGGTTGTCAAAGCCGCAATCTTCTGTCATACTTGGTGGTGCAAGGCCCCGATATACTGTGTGGCCTGCCCCGGTCCATCCCCCCCGAGGCCGGGTAATGAAGGCCCGCGCTCACCCCCCCCCGAGGCGCGGGCCTTCCCTTATGTCTACCCCCCTCTGGGTGCGCGCCGCGAGCGCGCGCGACAGCTAAGCACGTCGCGGTGGGCGCGGCAACCGGAGGGCTCGAATTATCCACAGGCGAAGGCCCAAATGTGGCATTTGTCATAGTTTCGTCGAAGTTATTCACAAGGCGGCTTCAGCAAACCTTGCTTCAGGCTTGCCGCACTGGTGAAGCTGGGGTCATGACTCAGCAACCGATCCTGGTGGCGGTGGCGCACCCCGTGCTACACCCCGAGGCGATGCATGTGGCGGCGGCAACGGGCCGGCCGATCATCGATACCAATGATCCCCGCGATATCGCCCGCCATATTGACCGCTGCGCAGCGGCGCTCGTGTGTGACACCGTGTCGCAGTCGCTGCCACAGCACGCCCGTGGCCGCGTGTTTCTGGTGTGCCCCGACCCGGGCCCGCCGGATTGGAAGGCCGCCGTGCAATGCCACGCGGAGCAAGCCTTCGTGCTGCCCGCCCAGGCCCCAGAGCTATTGCAGGCATTGGGTCGAGACGATCCGGTGCTGGACCAGGGAACGGCCATCGGGGTTTTTCCGGCGGCGGGAGGTGCCGGTGCGAGCGTGCTGGCTGCCGCGATTGCGCGGGTGGCCGCCCGATACGTCACCACCGCCGTGATCGATGCGGACCCGCATTCCGGCGGCCTCGACCTAGTGTTTGGGATCGAGGATGCCTCCGGGGTGCGTTGGGGGGATGTAAACCTTGCGGCAGGGAATCTTTCCGGCGAATTGTTTGCCGCCCTTCCCGCCACCGACGACGGGATACGTGTGCTTTCCGTGGCCCGCACCAATGTTGCCGCCTCGCGCGGGGACCACGTTGAACATTTGGGCGCGGCGTTGACAAGCATTCGCAGCGCCGCCGAGCTGACGATCGTGGATTGCACCCCGGCCACGGTGCTGCAATTGGGGCCCGCGCTGGATCTGGTGGTGATGGTGGTGCCCGCGCAGGTCAGGCCGGCGGCAGCGGCGATCGCATGCGCGGCGCAAGTGCGGGCCCAGCACACGGATATCGCGGCCATTGTGCGCCATATTCACTGGTCCGGCCTGGACTCGGGAGACATCGAACGGCTGAGCGGCGTGCCGGTGATCGCGGAGGTTGGCACCGTCTCCCGCCTGCCCAAAGCCCTGGATATGCAGGGAATGCCCATGCGCCTGCCGCGCCCCTTGATTAGGGCGGCGAACGCGGTGCTGGAGGAACTCCGATGAACGCCACCGACCTCGCGGAACGCGTGCAACGAAAGCTAGCGGAACGCCCGCAGGTGGGAGGCCCCACCGATATCGCCCGCCTGATCCGCGACGAGGCCGGCGTGATTTCCGACGCCGAGGTGCTTGACGTCCTGCGCCGTATCCGCGACGATTCCACCGGCGCCGGCAAATTGGAACAGGTGTTGGCAACCCCCGGCGTGACCGATGTGCTGGTCAACGGTGCGCGGGAGGTGTGGTTCGATCGCGGCGAGGGATTGGAACGCGCCAATGTGAGCTTTGATAGCGACGCCGAGGTGCGCCAATTGGCCACCCGCCTCGCCGTGGCCTGCGGCCGCCGCCTCGACGATGCGCAGCCTTTCGCGGACGGTCGATTGCATCGCCCCGACGGCAGCAGTATCCGTGTGCACGCGTTGCTGAGCCCACCGGCCGATGGTGGCACCTGCATCTCATTGCGGGTCTTGCGGCAGGCTGTGACCAGCCTCGATGGGTTGGTGGAGCGAGGAACCATGAGCGCGGAGATCGCCGAGGTTTTGGGCCGCATTGTGCGGGCGAAGCGTTCGTTCCTGGTGGTCGGGGGCACCGGCTCGGGGAAAACCACGCTGCTCGGCGCGCTGCTGGCGGAGGTGCCGCACAATGAACGCATTATTTGCATTGAGGACACGGCGGAATTGCACCCGCCGCATCCGCACGTGGTGAACCTTGTGGCGCGGGCCCGCAATGTGGAGGGGCACGGCGAAATCACCATGACGGATCTGTTGCGGCAGGCGCTGCGCATGCGCCCCGATCGCATTGTGGTGGGGGAGATCCGTGGTGGGGAAGTGGTGGACCTGCTGGCGGCCCTTAATACCGGTCACGATGGTGGCGCGGGTACCGTGCACGCCAATAGCCTGCGGGAGATACCCGCTCGCATGGAGGCCCTCGCGGCGCTCGGTGGGCTGGACCGGGTGGCCTTGCACTCCCAGCTCAGCGCGGCGGTGGACATCGTGGTATCCATGCGACGCGCCAGCACGGGCAGGCAATTGCATCAGATTGGCATCGTCGCGGGAAACCCGGTGCATGTGTACACGATTTGGGATTGCGATCGCGGCACCGGCCCGGGCTTTGCGGAGTATATGGAGACGCTGTCATGACCACCGCAGTGTTCTGGGCAGGGGCAATCGCCATTCTGGTTTCCGCGCCGCCGTCCCCGCGGGTGCGGTTGTTCGAATCCCGGCCCGTGCCGCGTGCCCGGTGGCTGCTTCTGTGTGGCATCGTGGCGGGCCCCGCGGTGGTATTTGCGCCCGCCGCCGCGCTCGCCGGGCTAGTTATTTTTGGGACCGTGGCTTGGGCGGTGCAGGCTGGGCGTCGCCGCGCGCGGGAGACGCGGATCGCGGCCGCCACCAGCAGCTATGTCGGTTACTTGGTCGGCGATGTGCGCGCAGGTTCCCCGGTTCCGCAGGCATTACAGGCCGCCGCCGAGACGCTCAAGCACACACCAGACACCCCGCATCAGCTTCTCGACGCCGCCACGGTCGCCGCCCGCCGCGCCTGCAACGGGGCGCAGGCGGCGAGCGTCCTGGTAGATGCCAAGGATTCGTGCCCCGACCTGGGCACCGTCGGATTGGTGCTGAGCGTGGCAGAACAGCACGGCATCCCGCTGGTAGAGCTCTTGGAGCAGACGCAGCGCCGGATAGATACCCGGCTGCGGCACCGCACGGCAACCACCGCGGCGTTGCAGGGCCCGCAGGCCACGGCGGTAATCCTGGCGGTATTGCCCGCCGCCGGGCTGCTGCTTGGCAGCGCGATGGGCGCAAACCCCATCGACTTCCTGCTGCACACCGGGCTGGGCGGAATCCTCTTGGTGGTGGGGGTGGGGCTTACCTGTGGTGGGTTTGTGTGGTCCCGCAAGATCATTGAGGCGGCGGCACAATGAGCCCGCTCCCCGTGGTGTTGTGCGCGCTGGCGCTGCTGCTATTAGCGGCCCCGAAATCCAGCGATCGTATTGCGGAACAAACCGCGCCGACGGCGGGTCGCCGCGCCCCACCGGCCAAGATCACCCTAGACACCGCGGCAGATGTGGATCTGTTTGCGGCCTGCATCCGGGCGGGGCTGAGCTCCGCGCACGCGGCGGGTGCGGTGGCCCGCGTGCATGGCGGGGAACCTTGGCACAGCATCGCGGCCCTGCTGGCCATCGGGGTTTCGGCCGAGCGGGCGTGGGCGCCTGCGGTCGGGATCGCTGGTCTGGAGGACCTAGCGTTCCTAGCGCGGGTTTCCGAACGCTCTGGGGCCGCGATGACCACCGGGTGTTCGCGGGTGGCGGACACGATCCGGGCGCAGGTCACCGATACGGCGACGGCCACTGCGGAACGGGCCGGGGTGCTGATCGCGCTCCCGCTCACCCTGTGTTTCCTCCCCGCGTTTTTCATCCTCGGGCTGGCACCGACGGTGATCAGCCTGGCACTCACGATTATCCCTTAACCAACAAGCAAGAACAGGACCAACCCAAATGAAAGACAGCAATCGTTTCCACGATCTGATCCGCAACGACGAAGGTATGACGACCATCGAATATGCGATGGGCTCGCTGGCGGCAGCCGCCATGGCTGCGGTGCTATATGCCGTGGTCAAGGGCGATACCGTGGTGAGCGCCATCGAAGACATTATTTCCAACGCATTAAGTAGTACGCCATGACCACCATCGAATCCGCCATCGGGCTCGGCGCGCTGGTCGTGGTATGCGGGTTGGGGGTAGCCGGTTTGGCCACCCTGGCGGCCTATATTTCCGCGGTGGATATCGCCGGTGCCGCAGCGCGCTCACACGCCATCGGTGTGCAATACCAACCACCCCGGGGCGAGGTCTCGGTCAGCGATGACGGTTCCTTTGCCACGGCCGTGGCTACCGTGCCCGCACCGCTTCACACCATGCAGGCTCAAGTGGTGTTTCCCGTGGAATCCCGGCGGCCATGAACCGGCTCGATGATCGCGGTGGCGCCAGCGTAGCCACCGCGGGCTTGGTGGCGGCGCTGCTCTGCCTCGTGCTGATCGTGGTCAATGTGGCCGCCGCCGTGGTGCATTCGCATCAAGCGCGGAATGCGGCCGATACCGCCGCGATCGCGGGCGCGTTGGCGGTGAGCACAGCGGCGGCGGCACCGTGCCGGGCGGCGGCGGACGTGGCGTCGAAAAACAACGCTATCGTGCAGGAATGCCGCGTGGAAGGAGGTGACGTGGTGGTGGAGGTGCGACTCGGAACGGCGCGGGCGCAGGCGCGTGCGGGGCCGATCTAGGCGGAGGCCTGGAGCATGATGGTCAGGGCGTCCAGAAGCCGCAGGGCGTGTTCTTTGCTGAGCGGCGAATTCCCATTCCCGCACTTCGGCGATTGCACGCACATCGGGCAGCCGGATTCGCACGGGCAGGAGCGGACAACCTCGCAAGTGGCCTCGATCCATTCCCGAAACCTGTGGAAACCGCACTCCGCGAAGCCGGCGCCGCCCGGGTGGCCGTCGTATACGAACACCGTGGGTAGCTCCGTGTCTGGGTGGCGGGCGGTGGATACGCCGCCGATATCCCAACGGTCGCACGTGGCAAACAGCGGCAACATGCCGATCGCGGCGTGCTCGGCCGCGTGCAGCGCGCCCGGGATTTCGGTTTCGGGAATCCCCATCGCAGCCAGCGCGGCGGGGTCGATGGTGTAGGCCACCGCGCGTGTGGTCAGGGATTCGGCGGGCAGGTCCAAGGGCACAAGGTCGAGGTTCGTGCCGTCGTGTAACTTCGCAATGTAGCCGACAACATGTTCGGTGACCGCGACGGTGAGGTCGGCGATCCAAAACCCCGTGCCGCCCTGCGTGACCTGCCGCGTATCCACGATTCGGATGTCCGTGGTGGTGCGGGCGAAGGTGGTATAGCCGGGATCCTCCGGATGGACGAGCGCCAGGTGGTCGCTGAGATGTAGCTCATCAACCAGAAACGTTTCCCCTTGATGCAGGTACACGGCACCCGGGTGCAATTGCGTGCGAGCGCGGGAGGAATCCACGGTGCCCACCACGCGGCCATCTGTGGCGTCCACGATGATCACCTCGCCACCCCCGCCGCCGCGGATATCCACCGGGATGCGTTCGCCGATCGGATACCAGGCCCGCGCGCGTCGCCGCAGGTAGCCCTCCTTTTCAAGGGCCAGCACCACATCTTCCGCCTGGAGCGTTTCGACGTCCCGATCGCTCAGCGGGAGTTCGTACGCTGCGGCAACGAGGTGGCCGCGCAGCACGTATGGATTCGTGGGATCGAACACCGTCTGTTCGATCGGGCGTTCCAAGAGGGCTGCGGGGTGGTGGACCAGGTAATTATCCATGGGTTCGTCACGCGCGACCAGCACCACGAGCGATCCTTGGCCGCGGCGGCCCGCGCGGCCGGCCTGCTGCCAGAAGCTAGCCACCGTGCCCGGAAACCCGGCGGTAATCACGGTATCAAGACCGCCGACGTCGATGCCCAGCTCGAGTGCGTTGGTGGCTGCCACGCCGAGAAGGCGGCCGTCGTCAAGCATCGCCTCGAGCTGACGGCGGTCCTCGGCGAGGTAACCGGCACGGTAGGCGGCCACGCGGCGCGCGAAATCCGGCTTGCCCAACAAGGTGAGCTGCTCCGCGCAACGCAACGCCGTGGTCTCCGCCTGCCTGCGCGAACGCACAAAGGTGAGGGTGCGCGCGCCCTCCGCGATCGCCATGGCCATGAGGTTCGCGGCCTCTGCACCCGCGCCCCGACGCACCGGGGCCCCATGCTCACCCGTGGCTTCCTCGAGCACGCCCGGCTCCCACAACGCCACCGTGCGGGGACCCGCGGGGGACGCATCCTCGGTGATCGCCATCACCTCAAGCCCCGAAAGCGTGGCGGCATGATGGGCCGGGTTATTCGTGGTGGCGGAGGCGAACAGGAACGTCGGATTCGCGCCATAGCGGGCCGTAAGCCGACGCAACCGCCGCAGGATCAATGCCACGTTCGCGCCGAACACTCCGCGGTAGGCGTGGCATTCGTCCACGATCACAAACCGCAGCTTGCGCAGCAGCCGGGACCAGCGTTCGTGGTTGCTCAGGATCGAGGCGTGCAGCATGTCCGGGTTGGTCACCACCCAGCGGGCGGTGTCTCGAACATGTGCGCGGATGTCGGTGGGGGTATCGCCGTCGTAGGGTGCGGGGTTTATGTTCAGCCCTTTGACCAGGTTGGATATGGAATTCAGCTGGTCCGAACCCAGGGCCTTGGTGGGGGTGATATACAGCGCGCAGGCGGTGGGATCGGCGAGCAAGGTCGCGGCGACGGGAAGCTGGTAGCCCAGCGATTTGCCCGAGCTGGTTCCCGTGGCAACAACCACGTGCTGGCCGGCGTAGGCGGCCTCAGCGGTGGCCACCTGGTGGGCAAACAATTCGGTGATGCCACGCTCGTTGAGGCGCTTGCGTAATACCGTGGGGACCCAGGCGGGCCAGGGGGCGTAGGAGGCCGGGCGGCTGGGCAATGTGGTGAGGTGGGTGCATGTGGATTCGGGGAAGCGTTGCGCCAGGATGCCGACGATTTCTTCGCCAATGTACATACAAACCTCTTTCCAAAACCCACTAAAAATAGGGTAGTCACCTGCGAGTTTGCACATAACCCTATCGCGGCGGGCGCAAACGTGACACACTGGGATGCGGTCGCAGTTTCTGTGCGCAGTGTTTCAAAAGCGCTCGCAGGAGATAGAGTTTGCGAGCGCCCTCGTTTCATTACCGTTCGGAAATTGAAGCAGGGGGCTTCGGGACCGGCCCGGCGTTTTCGAAAGGTGAAAGCGTCGCATCCGAGAGCAAGAAAAAGGTAAGAAAAATATGGCACAGGGAACTGTGAAGTGGTTTAACGCTGAAAAGGGCTTTGGTTTCATCGCCCCAGCTGACGGCTCCGCCGATGTGTTTGTTCACTATTCCGAGATTGAGGGCGATGGGTTCCGTTCGCTGAACGAGAATGAGCGCGTGGAATTCGAAATCGGCGAAGGCACCAAGGGCCCGCAGGCACAGAAAGTGCGCACTCTGTAAGCACACGTTGATCTGAAAACACCCACTTTTCGCGCGGCGGATCGGGGTGTTTTTTCGTGCGTGCGGCGGGCGGGTGCGGGCACTGAGGCGACCTACCCCAAACGTGGCTAGGGTGGGGCGGCGTGGTCGCCTCAAAACTGCAGTCAGACTCGGCGCCGTAAACGTGCTGTACGCAAGGCATCCATGGTGGTGGTGTTGCATATAGGCTGCATATAGGCTTGGGCACACGTGCACCGAAATTTCATCGAGGAGTGGGCAATGACAACAACGCCGGCGAGGACGTTCGGGTTTGGCGCGGCAGTGGTTTCATCGGGGGTTGCGCTGGCGGGGTTCACATTGGTCGGCTGCGCTTCCGAGCCGGAGGCGTACCTCTTCGATCGCCTCCAAGCGGGGGACACGGAAATTAGTGTATTGGCGATGCCGGGCGGGAACTGGGAGGAATACGCAATCGTTTGCCCGTACGCCACCCCGGAGCTGATCAAGGAAGCGACCGGCTGGGAGGTTTCCGGGGTACCGCAGGCCGGCCTCGCGGACGACGAGAATATTCTCGTGTTACATGCGGATAACGGTGCAATGGACGCAATTCATCTGGACCGCAAGAGCGTGGATTTGTGCCCGGAATCCGAGCCGGAACTGCCAACCACCAAACGCATTGCGGCGAATGAATCGCTGATGTTTGTGCGGGGAGCAAACCGCGGCTGGGCGCTGGAAAATAGCGAATTATCTTCGGGATAGCATCCCCGCTAACCTGCCCGGTCATTGGTTCGGGTAGGAAAATTTGCAGCGGAGCCATATATTACTGTGTACGGTAAGCGAACGTACGCACACAACTATTCGAGAGGGCACCGTGGCAACAGCGAAGAAACGCCTTGTGATTGTCGAGTCGGCAACTAAGGCGAAAAAAATCGCTCCTTATTTGGGGAGCGATTACATTGTTGAAGCATCGGTGGGTCATATCCGTGACCTCCCTCGGGGCGCGGCGGACGTGCCCACCAAATACAAGAAGGAGCAGTGGGCGCGGCTCGGCGTGGACACCGAGCGGGGTTTCGCGCCGCTCTATGTGATCAGCCCAGATAAGCGGAAAAAGGTCACCGACCTAAAGTCGAAGCTGCAGCAGGTGGACGAGCTGTACCTAGCCACAGACCCCGACCGCGAGGGGGAGGCCATCGCCTGGCACCTCCTAGAGGTGCTGAAGCCGAAGGTGCCCGCCCGCCGCATGGTGTTCAATGAGATCACCAAGCCCGCCATCCTTGCCGCCGCGGAAAACACCCGCGAGCTGGATAAAAACCTGGTGGACGCGCAGGAAACCCGCCGCATCCTCGACCGCCTTTATGGGTACGAGATTTCGCCGGTGCTGTGGAAGAAGGTCATGCCGCGCTTGTCTGCCGGCCGCGTGCAATCCGTGGCCACCCGCGTGATCGTGGAGCGCGAGCGGGAGCGCATGGCGTTCGTTTCCGCCGCATATTGGGACCTCACCGCAACGCTCGATCGCGGCGTCACCGACGACGATAACCCCCGCACCTTTCAGGCCCGGCTCACCGGCGTCAATGGCGCGCGGGTTGCCGTAGGCCGCGATTTTGATGATCGCGGCAAGCTCACCTCCAAGGCTATCGTCCTCGACGAAGCCGCCGCGCGTTCGCTCGCGGATGGCCTCGCGGGCTCCACCATGCAGGTGACCGCCGTGGAGGAAAAGCCCTACACGCGCAAGCCTTACGCCCCCTTTATGACCTCCACGCTGCAGCAAGAGGCCGGGCGCAAATTGCACTACACCTCCGAGCGCACCATGCGCATCGCCCAGCGCCTCTATGAGAACGGTCACATCACCTATATGCGTACCGACTCCACCGCGCTCTCCGAATCCGGCATTCAGGCCGCCCGCGCCCAGGCACGCGAGCTTTACGGCCCCGATTACCTTGCTCCCACCCCGCGCCAGTACACGCGCAAGGTGAAGAACTCGCAGGAGGCGCACGAGGCCATCCGCCCCGCCGGTGAGACTTTTGCCACCCCCGGCCAGTTGCACGCGCAGCTCGACGCCGAGGAATTCAAGCTGTACGAGCTGATTTGGCAACGCACCGTAGCTTCCCAGATGGCCGACGCGCGTGGCACCTCCATGAAGGTAACCATGCTTGGCGACGCCGCGACAGGCGAGCGCTGCGAATTCTCCGCCACCGGGCGCACCATCACCTTTCCTGGTTTCCTCAAGGCCTATGTGGAAACCACCCGGCAGGCCGATGGCAACGATCTCGCCGATAACGCCGAGAAGCGCCTTCCCCGACTCGCTAGCGGTGACAGCCTGACCGCCACCAGCGTGTCCCCCGAGGGGCATTCCACAAATCCACCGGCCCGCTACACCGAAGCCAGCCTGGTGAAAAAGATGGAAGAGCTCGGCATCGGCCGCCCTTCCACCTATGCCTCCATCATCCGCACCATCCAAGACCGCGGCTATGTCTATTCCCGCGGTAATGCCCTCGTGCCGTCCTGGGTGGCCTTCGCAGTCGTCGGGCTCCTCGAACAAAACTTCGCCTCTCTGGTGGATTATGACTTCACCTCCTCCATGGAAGACGAGCTCGACGATATCGCCACCGGCAACGAAGATCGCACCGCCTGGCTTACCGGCTTTTACTTTGGCAATGCCGACGCCTCCGAAGCCATGGCCGAGACCGTCGCCCGCCTCGGCGGGCTCAAAGCCCTCGTCGGCGATAATCTCGAACAAATCGACGCCCGGACCGTCAATTCCCTCCATCTCTTCGACGATGCCGAAGGCCGCCCAATCCTCGTGCGCGTGGGACGGTATGGTCCGTACTTAGAGCGTGCGGTGGGCGTCGATAAGGACGGCGAAATAGAACATCAACGCGCAAACTTGTCGGACTCAATGACCCCCGACGAGCTCACCCTTGAAGTCGCCGAAAAGCTCTTTGCCACCCCGCAAGGCGGGCGCGAACTGGGCATCAACCCCAAAAACGGGCGCATGATCGTGGCCAAAGAAGGGCGCTACGGCCCCTACGTCACCGAGCTTGTCACCGACGAAGAACGCGTCGGCGCGGAAGCCATCGCCGAAACGATGGTGGCGGAAGAACGCGCCGCCGAAGACGCCGAACGCAAAGCCACAGGCAAACGGCCCAAAAACTGGGAAACCAAAACCGCCATCGCGGCCAAAGAAAAGCGCATTAATCAGATCGTAGAGGAAACCCTCAAGCCCCAAACCGCATCCCTGTTCAGCAATATGGAACCTGGGACCGTCACCCTTGACGAGGCCCTCCAATTGCTCACCCTGCCGCGCGAAGTGGGCATCGATCCCGCCGACGGGACATTGATCACCGCGCAAAACGGCCGGTACGGGCCCTATCTAAAGAAAGGCAACGATAGCCGGTCGCTCGCCAGCGAATCCCAAATCTTTACCGTCACCCTCGACGAAGCCTGCCGAATCTACGCCGAACCCAAGCGCCGCGGCAATACCCCATCCCAGCCGCCGCTCAAAGTCTTGGGTACCAACGATGTATCCGGCCGGCCCATGTTGGTCAAAGACGGGCGCTTCGGCGCCTATGTCACCGACGGTGTGACCAACGCCTCTCTGCGAAAAGGCGACACCCCGGAAACCATGACCGACGCCCGCGCCTGCGAGCTCCTATCCGAGCGCCGCGCCAAGGAAGCCGCTGATCCGGCCACTCCGGCCAAGAAGGCTGGAAAAAAGGCTGGTGCCAAGAAAGCCGCGAAAAAGACGGTGAAGAAGACGGCTGCGAAGAAGGCCGCCGCGAAGAAGACGACCAAGAAGGCTGCCGCCAAGAAAGCAACCAAGAAGGCTGCAGCTAAGAAAACGGTGAAGAAGACCACGAAGAAGACGGCCGCCAAAAAGACGACCGGATAGGTTGTGTGCAGCCGTTGACCTGCGATCGTCCGGAATTTCTTCATTAGGGTGCTCAACGAAGAATAAAAAGACGATTTGCAGCGTTTTTGGGCGAGATTCGTCCGGAATTTCTTCGTTAGGCCCCCGAATGAAGAATAGAAAGACGAGCCCCAGGTCGGCGGTTGCGCACAACCCATCGGCCACGGCGGCGGCAACCCAACGGCGCGGGTGGACCCACACACAACCCATTGGCCAGGGCACAATCAGGCTAGCGATCAGGAGCGGTCGGCCAGGGTGGGGCGAACGGGCCGCGCGAGCTGGGTCATTTCCTTCCGGCCGCGCAGCTCCACGGATTTGAGCACGGTCCACCGGGCCTGTTCGGCCTCGTTGGCGTCGCGAAGCGTGGTGGCGGAGGTAAGCACCCGACCGGGGGTGTCTTTGGCAAGGTCGGTGAGCCGGGCGGCCTGGTTCACCGCGTCACCGATCACCGTGTATTCGAAGCGGGCGTGGCCGCCGATATGCCCGGCGACCACGTGCCCGGAGGCCACACCGATCCCGCAGGCAAGCTCCATGTCTTTGAGTTCCTGGCGGAGCTCGCGCGCCGCCGCCAGCGCGTGACCCGCGGAATCGGCGAGGGGGAGCGGCGCGCCGAAGATGGCCAAGGCGGCGTCGCCCTGGAATTTATTAATAATGCCCTTGTGCCGGTGCACCACCGTGACCACGTGTTCGAAGAACTTGTTGAGTTCCGCCACGACCTCCTCCGGCGTGTGGTTTACGGCGAAGGTGGTGGAGCCGATGACGTCTACAAAGAGGACGGCTACCTTGCGGTCCTCGCCACCCAAGGTGGGGCGTTCCTCCATCGCGCGCCGCGCTACTTCCGCGCCCACATAGCGGCCGAATAGGTCGCGCACGCGCTGGCGTTCCCGCAGGCCACGCATCATTTCATTGAACCCGGCCTGCAGCACGCCGATCTCGGAGCCGTCGTAGATTTGCACCTCGGTTTCGTGTTCCCCGCGCCGGACGTGGTTAATGGCTTCCTGCAGTTCCCGGATGGGGTCCACCACGCTGGCCGTTACCAAGGCGGTGGCAACGTAGCCGGTGGCCAGGGCTGCAGCGATCAAGGCGATGATCGCCGGCAGGATATCGGAGGCATCGGGGGTGAAGTACTCGGCCTGCTGGCCCCAGATCATAAGCATGACCCCCAGCAGCGGCGCCCCCGTGGTAAGTAACCAGGTGAGGTGCAGGCGGTGTTCCAGCGGCGGTTCTAGGGTGGAGTTGTCCAACCCGCGGATCAGCGCGAGGGCGGCTACGGGGCGGACTAAACGTTGAGCTTCGAGGTAGGTAAACATGACTACGACGGCGCCCCCGAGGGCCGTCGATAAGCAAA
Organism: Corynebacterium canis; assembly: GCF_030408595.1. Taxonomy (NCBI): domain Bacteria; kingdom Bacillati; phylum Actinomycetota; class Actinomycetes; order Mycobacteriales; family Corynebacteriaceae; genus Corynebacterium; species Corynebacterium canis. Next base: position 192,676 of record NZ_CP047080.1, read on the forward strand.
TAACTAGCGCAAGCCGCGGGGACATGGTGTAGGCCACGCCCGCGACAATGCCCACGCCCACTGACCACACGAGTGCGCACAGCATTGCTTGGTGCGTGGGCAGCCGCATTACCAGATTGCGCGCCATATTTGCGTCGTGGGCTTCGGGGTTGCGTTGCCAGCGCAGCACGGGTTGAAACAGCAGCACGGTGCCTACGGTGCCCACGATTGCGGCGAACACCGCATAGCCGATCACTACGGCGGGCAGGTGTCCGAGGTCGTTGAATTGCGACAGCTCCGGCAGCGGCACCAGCATGCTCACGAATAACGTGATGGCCACCGCGCCCACTACGTTCGAAACCAACACTGAGGCTGTGTAGAGGGGCCACGAGGTGCGGAGCAGCCATTTCAGTCGACTCATGCCCCCAACTTTATCCGTATAGGGTGGGTGAGGTGAGCGACCCCCAGCACAATGTGTTTCAGCACCTTGCCGGCAGCCCTAACGTGCGGCAAGTGCTTTTCGACGCCGCGACCGCAGCCCGCTCCGGCGCCGCCACCGCCGCCATGACCCACGCCTGGCTTTTTACCGGCCCGCCGGGGTCTGGGAGGAGCATAGCGGCCCGCGCCTTTGCGGCCGCACTGGTGTGTGAAAACCCGGAGGAAATAGGGTGCGGGAAGTGTCCCGCCTGCCGGACCGCGTGGGCGGGAACCCATGGGGACGTGGTCCACGTGGTGCCGCACGAGCTTTCCATCGGCGTGGAATTAATGCGCTCGGTGATCGCGGATGCCGCTCGACAGCCCACCACGGCCAGATGGCGAGTGGTGATTATCGAGGACGCCGATCGGCTGACCATGCAGGCTGCGAACGCACTATTGAAAACTGTGGAAGAGCCGCCGGCGCAGACGGTGATTATTTTGAGCGCGCCCTCGACGGATCCGCAGGACATCGCGGTCACGCTGCGATCGCGCTGCCGGCACCTTTATATCCCCACGCCGCGGACCGAGCAGGTGGCGCGGCTGCTGGAATCCGAAGGCATCCCCGCAGGTGACGCACAGCTGGCGGCCGCGGCCTCCGCTGGGCACATCGGCAGGGCGCGCCACCTAGCTCGCAATGTGGAGGCCCAACGGCGGCGCGCGGAGGTGCTGAACCTGGCGTCCCTGATCTATCAGGGCGATCTGGCGTTCCGGGAAACCGCCCAGCTGGTAAAAACCATTAAGGATGAGGCTGAACACTCCCTCGCCGAGATCGAACAACGCGAGCTGGAAAAGCTCAATGTTGCGCTCGGTATCGGCTCGAAGGGCAAGGGCACCGCGAAGGCGTTGCGGGGCTCGGCCGGGCAGATCAAAGCACTGGAGGAGACGCAAAAGACGCGCCGCACGCGATTCCTGCGGGATGCCTTGGACCTGGCGCTGATCGATTTCGCGGGCCTGTACCGCGACGCATTGGTGGTGGCGAGCGGGGCGTCGGTAAGCCTTATTCACCCGGACTTCGCGGAGCTTTCGCAGCGGCTGGCCGCGCAACACCCCCCGGCGGCGCTGGTGGCCTGCATCGACGCCGTCAATCTGTGCCGCGAAGCCTTCGGGCATAACGTGCGACCCGTGGTGGCCATGGACGCCATGGTGGGGCGCATCCGCATCGCCTGCCGCGTGAGCTAACGGCTGGTGTGATGGCCCGGTTGGCGCTGCGACGAGCCGGTTATTGGGAAAACTCAACCCTGTGGTATGTTTCTTAGCGGACATCGCACAGCGAATCGTTATGCATGGCCGGCCGCCTTAGCTCAGTCGGTAGAGCGCTTCACTCGTAATGAAAAGGTCAGGGGTTCGATTCCCCTAGGCGGCTCCACACTTGAACTCACCTCGGACAACTCCTTGCGTTGTGCGGGGTGAGTTTTTAGGTATTGGGGGCGGGGCTACCGGTTCGTATCCCCGGTAGATGTGCCGTGGATCGTCTCCAATACCTTGAGGCGCCGTTCGATGTCGATGAGCGCGCCAGCCTGGGCGTCGATAACCCGGGTAATCAAGACGACGATGTCTTCGCTGCTCTGGTCGGTTTGGGAGAACCGGCCGGCGGAGTCCGCGACGTCGGCAAGGTACTTTTTCGTAGCATGAAACTCGCGGAGGGTGCCTTTGTTGAGGTCCTCAACCGCGTGAATAAGCCTGTCAATCTCGCGCGCCGATTGGGAAGCCACGGTAAATCATCTCCTCTGCATCCAAGGGGGAGTCTTGGGCTCGAGGATAGTCGCATGCCCGGCAGCAGCGCCGCCCGCAGTTTAGCGCCGCAGCAATCGCACAAACAGCACAATTTCCACGATTACGGCAACGATCAGCAGCGTCATTGCGTCGCTTAGCTGCGCCGCCCAGGCACCCACCGTTTCCTGCACGGAGGATTGCGTCTCGGTGCTGATCGGCGTGGGCAGCGCCGCCGTCCCGTGCGTGGTGAGAAATAGCACACCCATGGCAACGAAAATTACACCCGCCAGCATGCTCATCGGATGCAATTTCAATGGCCCTACCTGCCGCACGGAACCCTGCAGCCACGGCCGATCCGCGATGCGCAGCCGCTCCCACACGGTGGCGAGGATAAACAGCGGAAGCGTCATCCCCAGCGCATAGAGCGCCATGATCAGGGCCCCGTACCAAAGGCTGCCGCCCACGAGCGCGGTGGTAAGCACCGCCCCGAGTAGCGGTCCCGCGCAGAATCCGGCGAAACCATAGACCGCGCCGAGCAGGAATACCGATGCCCAGCCCGGTCCGCCCACGCGTTGCGAAAGCGCGCTGAGCCCGGGGATGCGAAAACCGAAGCCGCAGAAGGTGTACACGCCGAGCGCGATAAGCACCACGCCGCCCGCCGTTATCAGCGTGTCACGGTGCGTGACCAGGAGCTTGCCGACGCCGCCGACCCCCACCCCGAGCGGCACCAACACCGCCGCGAGGCCGAAGAAAAACACCGCCGTGCGGGCCATAAGTTGCCGTTTGGAAGTGAATGCATAGGCGAAAAACGCGGGGAGTAGCAGGGCGGAGCACGGGCTGAGCAGGGCTAATACGCCGGCGAGGAATGCGCCGAGGAAACCAACGTTGATCATTCGGCGGAGACCTCGCCGCGGGCCACCTTATCCAGTTCCTCCGCGATCACCTTATGGAACACCTCGGCTGGTTGCGCGCCGGATACGAACTGAGTTCCGATCACAAAGCCGGGCGTGCCGTTGACGCCGATGCTTGCCGCATAGTCGCGGGCGCTTTCCACCGTGGCGGTGTAAGTGGAATCCGTGGCTTGGGCGCGGAATTTTTCTAGATCCTTGACCCCGGCCTCTTTGGCGAATTGCATAAAGTCATCGATGGTGAAGTTTGGGTGCCCGGAGACGTCCTTGGACGCGGTGTACAAGGCCTTTTTAAACTCGCGGAACTTGCCTTGGGCGGCCGCCGCGCGGCCCGCCTGCGCCGCAGCAATCGCGTTCGGACCGTTCACCGGCAGGTCGTTCCATTCCATGCGCACCAGGCCGGAATCGACGTAGCGTTCGAGGATCTCGTGTTCGGTGGTATTGGCAAACCGGGAACAGAATGGGCATTCGAAGTCGGAGAATTCCGAAATCACCACCGGGGCGTCCACGGGGCCGATGGCGAAGGGGTCCTCGGCATTGCGGCGGTGGACCTTCAGGATGTCCGCCTGGGTTTGGAGTTCCCCGCCCGGGCCGTGGATCGTGGCATCGAACGAACCATCGGGGCGCGCGGTGGCCGTGGCGGGCTTCGAGCCTGGCTTCGGGGTTTTCAGGTCCTGTCCGGTGGCCTGCGCCTCGCCGGTATCGGCCGCTGTGGTTGTGCCCTGCGGGAGGGCATCCGTGGAGCGCGCGCCAACTACGTAGCCACCCAGTCCGGCGATCACCACCAGCCCCGCGAGAAAGGCCCACATTGTTTTGGTGACCTGCCGAAATTGGGAACTCACGTTGGGTTACTCCTTAAAAACCGACTATAACGCGTCCGGATTATCCTCGGGCCGGATCGCATTGCGCAACGCAATGGCGCGGGCCAGCCGGGCGTACCGTAGCTCTTGCTCACGGAATCGTACATAGGCGCTAATTGTAGTGAACATAAAGGCCACCACAAGGCCATATAGCAGCAGGTCGGTGCCCCGGGACACGCCCACGATATTTGCTACCACCGTGAGATCGTCCGGGCGCAGCACGGCCCACACCGCCACGAAGATAAACAACACAAAGCCGATCTTCACCCCGGCCTTGGCGCGCGCCTTACGACGATTGCCCAGGAAGTACACCACCAGGAAAGCGGTGGCCAGCAGGAGTAACACCTGCATAATGATCGTGCTGGTCACGGCAGCCTCCTCGCCACAAAACCATCGGCGAGAATATTCACGCCGTTGATCAAAGATTGTCCCTTACTCATGGAGTATTCCGTATACAAAATATCCACAGGTTGTTCCGCCACGCGCCAGCCGCGCTCGTCGATTTGCGCCACGAATTCGCTGGCATGGCTCATGCCATTCATGCGGATATTTAACTCATCCGCCACCTTGCGGTTAAACACGCGCAAGCCATTATGGGCGTCGGTAAGCCCCAGTCGCCGGGTCCGCGGGGACAATAGCACTACCGTTCGCAACACCACGCGCTTTATCCACGGCACCTGATCGTCGGCGCCGCGCGGGCGGCCAAAGCGGGTGCCCACAATAATGTCTTTATCCTCGGTGCGCAGCCGTTCCAGCATGGCCACCACGTCCTTGACCTGGTGCTGGCCATCCGCGTCGAAGGTAACAAAATACTTGGCCCCCGGCTGGGCGCGCGCATACTCCACGCCAGTCTGAATCGCCGCACCCTGACCCAAGTTCACCGGGTGATTGACAAGGTGCGCGCCGGCGGCGTGAATTCGCGCCGCAGAATCATCTGAAGAGCCATCATTCACGGCGACGATATTTGGAAATGTTTTCCGCGCGTTACGGATTACATCTTCGATCACCGTGCCCTCGTTGAAGCAAGGTATGACGAGCCAGGTGTCCTGGTAATTTGAGGCAGTGGAATGCATGATGTTCCTCATGCTAACCCATCCGATGAAATCACCGGTGGAATAGCCGTTTGTACACTCGATTTAAGGTTCGTGTAGGCAACAATCTGTAGCCTGTTCGCAGCACCAAATTCAGCCATGAACGCGGCCTAGAAATCAACCCATAGCGCACCAAGTTTCGTTGCATTTGCCGTTCCGCAGCAAACATTCCTTTCCCCGTGCGCCGCTTTGTCTGAGTATCCGAAGTGCGGAAATATGTTAACGGTTCCGGCATATTATGAAAGCGCGAGCCCTGCGCCAATAACCGCGCGAAAAGATCATAATCCTCCATATGATGTACGTCATGGTAGCCGCCGGCGCGTTCCACCGCGGCCCGCCGCATCATCACACTCGGGTGATTCACCGGGCTATTGAGCTTCGCGTACCCGGCGATCTCCTCGTGGTTCTCTGGCAAACGTCGAATCCCCTTAATATTCGAGGTGGATTCCTCAAACTCCGCCATCGCCGTGCCCACCACGTCCACACCAGGGTGGGCGGCGAGGTATGCGAGCTGACGTTCAAATCGCTCGGGGTGGGCGATATCATCGGCGTCGAGACGCGCGATGAATTCGGTGGTAATCGTGGCCAACCCTGCCGCAGCGGCGGGCCCCGAGCCCTGGTTTTCCTCCAGCCGCACCACGCGCGCGCCGGAATTCCCGATGATCGCCTCCAATGTGCCGGGGAGCGGGCCGTCCGCCACGACGACGAGGTCATCGGCGGGGCTGGTCTGCGCGTTCAAGCTATGCAAACACGCCGACAGCTCCGCGGGAAGAATCCGGTGATACACGGTAACCAAGGCAGCTAGCGACATGGTTTCAAAGTTTAGCGCCCCTGACCCGCGCAGACTATGGCGCCGGAAGCGGGCTGCGTTGCCGCCGCGAAAACACGGCCGCCAGATGCAATGCCACGCCGCACAATGGTCCCACCGTTAAGGCCAGGCACACGCGCCACACCAGCCCCGTGGGTAGCAGGAGGCACGCAAAGGCCACCACCGTGGCCAGCACCCAGCCGAATAAATACACGCGGTGCCGCTCGTTCGCCAGCATGGCCGTGCCCGTGATCATCAATGCGCCGGTGCAGGCGGAAGCCAGCGTAAGGATCGCCAAAATGTTCCCCGGCACGAACATGTCTTCGCGGAAAAACAGGCGCATGAGCCAGGGGCCGATCAGCCATGCGGCGGCCGCTCCCACAAGGCCGACACCGAACACAGCTGCGAGCGGCTGGGCGAGCGCTCGTGGCTTGCGCATAAAGCGCACAATAAGCGCCGATTGGAAGCGCTGCAACGGCACGAGGATCGGGGCGCGGGTCAGCGTGATCGCCATAATAATGCCGCCGAGCGTCACCGCCGCGCCCGTAGTCGGCTCCGATGTGCCCTTGACCAACGTGGGAAAACCGGTGATCAGCGCTGCCGAAGCCCCCGTCGCGGTCATCGTTGCCGCCACCCGCCGCGCAAACAGCCGAGGGTCTACGTCCGTGGGTTGGCGGAGCGCCGCACGCGCGCTTTTCGACGCCCCGAGCACCAGCACCCAGCTCCCCGCGCCGATCACGGTAACCACGATAAAAACCATCAAACCCCACCCGAACATCCAGGCGGCGAGGACCAGGGCCAGGCGGATCCCGGAATCCAAGGCGACCAGCCAGGCGTAATGCTTCCACAATTGCATCGCCGAAAGCGCGCCCGCCAGCACCGCTTGGTATGTGTAGGAGACCAAGCCCACGGCCATAAGCACGATGGCCAGCGGGTGATAGGCGCTGAGCAGCAGACCGATCCAGATGGGTCCGCTGGCCACCACCAATGCGGCCGTGACCAGCGCCAAGAGGGTGCCAAGGCGGAGCGGGCGCGCGGTGCCCGGCGGCTGTGTCCGAGCCGCCCCGACGGCCCGGGTGGTCTCCTGCATAAGGCCATCCAGGAGCCCTGTGAGGGCGAAAAACAACCCCCAATACGCGGCGAATTCGGCGGTGAGGCGTTCGCCCAGGGCCCACGATGCCACGATCAGTAGGATAAACCCCGAGGCGGCGGCGAACACGGTGGCGAAGCTTAGAAACTTCATGCGCGCGCCTCGGGGAACGGTGGCAAGGCGCATTCGTATAACCACGCCTTCCACAACGCATGGAAGCGGGCGATTGGAATGTTTTCCTCGCGGCAGGCCAGCTCGCAGGCCAGGCGCAAATCCATCGGCTCCACCACGCCGTGTTGGCCGGCGGCGACGTAGCGGCGCACCATGCGGAAGAACGCGGCGTCGCCAAGCAAACAGCGAATGGCGTGCACGGTGAGGGCGCCGCGTTTGTATACGCGATCATCGAACATGAGTCTGGGGCCGGGGTCCGCGAGCAGCAAATCCTGCGGCAGGCGGCGCAAAATATTGTAATGATGCCGGGCCGGGAAATCCCCGGTTGTGTGTTCGAACCAAAGCCATTCCGCGTAGCAGGCAAAGCCCTCGTTCAGCCAAATATCGTTCCACTGCGCCAAGCCCAGCGAATTGCCGAACCATTGGTGGCTGAGCTCGTGGGCGATCAGGCGCTCCCACTTTCCATTGACGTGATTGCGGCCGAAAATGGAGAGCTCTTGGGCCTCCAGTGGGATCTCTAGGTCGTCTTCGGTGATGACCACTACGTAGCGCTGGAACGGGTACGGGCCGAAGAGTTTGCAAAAAAGTTCGAGCATGCGGAGTTGGTCCGCGAATGCGCGGGTGAAATCGTGGCGGGCACCCCGCGGCAGATACGCCACCACGGGGACGGGGCGCGCGGCCAAGGTGAGTTGCTCGAATTCGCCAACCATGACGGTAGCCAGGTAGCTGGCCATGGCGTGCCCGGAGCGGTAATGCCACGTGGTGCGGGAGCCGTGGCGGCGCTTGCCCAGCAGCGCGCCATTGGTCACCACCGTGTATGGGTTATCGCAAGTCACCGTGATGTCATAGAACGCCTTTTCGTCCGGAGTGTCGTCGCAGGGGAACCAGCTCGGGGCGCCATTTGGCTGGCTGGCCACCAGCGAACCGTTCTCCAATTCCTCCCAGCCGAGGGTGCCCCACACCGTGCGCACCGCCGTGGGTTTGCCGCTGTATGTAATGCTCAAAACGAACTGTTGATCGACGGAGATCGTGGCGGCGAAGACGATCCGCAGCTTGCCGTGCGCCTGCGAAAACTTCTTTACCTCGATGCCCAAGCCCCCGATGCCTTGCGCCATCACCCGGGAAACCCGCAGCTGAGGCACCAAATCCAGGGTCAACTCCCGCAGCGGCAGGTAATTGTCCATGCTGAGCACGGCCGTGCCCTGCAAAAAGTTCGAACTCACCCGATATTGCAGGGCGAGGTTATAGTGCCGCACGTGGAAGCCGAGGTTAAAGTACACCCCGGTATAGGAATCGCGAATACCGGGGATCGGCGTCGACCGCAGCCGTTTCATTTCTTACTCTCCAGATGTTCGATCAGCCAGGCGGCGATTATAGACTCCATGCGCGCCACCTGCTCGTTGTCCGCGGCACCAGCGTGGCCGCCCTCAATGTTTTCCACATAATCCACCGGCTGCCCCGCGCGCTGCAACGCATCTGCGAACAAACGTGCGTGTGCCGGGTGGACGCGGTCATCGCGTGTCGACGTCGTGACCAGCGTCGGGGGATACGCACGCTCACCGCGGTCCACCACGCGATGCAGCGGTGAATAGGATTCGAGAACCGCACGCTCTTTCGGATCCTCGGGGTCGCCGTACTCCGCGATCCAGCTGGCACCCGCCAGCCAGGTGTGATAGCGCAGCATATCGGTCAGCGGCACCTGCGACACCACCGCCCCCATCGCCGAAGGGTATCGAGTCACCGCCACCGCCGACAATAACCCGCCATTCGAACCCCCACGTATCCCGATCAGCCGCGGGGTGGACAGCCCGCGGGCCGCGATATCCCGCAATACCGCCACATGGTCTTGGAACACCTTTTCGCGTTGGGTTTTCACCACCGCCTGGTGCCACGCCGGGCCAAACTCGCCGCCGCCCCGCAGGTTTGCCTGCACATATAGGTTCCCACGTTCCAACCACATCCCGCGGATCGCCGAATAGGCCGGGACCAATGGTACCTCGAACCCGCCATAGGCATAGACCAGCGCCGGAACCGGGGCAGCCGTAAAGCGGCCAGTGACAAAATACGGGATCTTGGTGCCATCCTCAGAGGTGGCCCAATACTGGCGCGTCTCCATCCCGGCGGCGTCGAACTGGGCGGGGGCGCGGCGGACGGGCTGCCACGTTGCGGGGGTCGCGGCGTCGCCAAGCAATAACGCGGTGGGCTGCGTAAACGACGACGCGGACAGCCACACCTCATTATCGCGCAGGGGGGAAGAATCGACCACGTGTACGGTGGAATGCTCCGGCACCGGCAACGCCAACGGCGGCTCCCCCCAGGCGCCCAGGCGAAAGCGCAGCAGCTTCGTGGCTACGTTATCCAACGTTGCTACCAGCAGAAAATCGCGCGTGAAATGCAGCCGGTCGAGCGAACAGGAATTCGTGGGTTCGAAAATAGTTGCGAGCTCGGTATCGCCCGCCAAAAACTCCGCGAAACGCGCCACGCCCAAACCCCCGGCGGGCACGCCCGCGAAATCCTCGCGCGGCATCACAAACAACCATTCGCGATGCGCGTGGATCTGGGCGTCCTCCGGTACCGGCAGCTGGCGCAAACCATCGTCCGTGAGCACGAAATACTGGTTGCGATAAAAATCCAGGGCGCGCTGGACAATGATCCGCTCCCAGCCGGGGGTGTTATCGGACCATGCACCCACCGCGACGTCGGCACGAGTACCGGCGAAAAACAATTCCGCATCCGCCAATTGCTGGCCGCGCCGCCACGTATACACGCGCGCCGGATAGCCCGAATCCGTGAGCGAACCTTCGCCCATATCGGTGCTTACCAGCAAGGTGTCCCGGTCGATCCAGCTCACGTCGGACTTTGCCTCGTCGAGCAGGAACGGGTGGTCGGTGACGAACTCATTGGTGTGCAGGTCGAATTCGCGCAGCACCGAGGCGTCCGCGCCGCCGCGCGACAGGCGGATCAGCGCGCGATCGTAGGAAGGGGAAATCACGTGGGCGCCCTTCCAAACCCAGTTTTCGTCCTCGGATTCGGCGAGGGCGTCGACGTCTATAAGGGTCTCCCAGGAGGGCGTGCCCGCGAGGTAGCTGGCTGGGTCGGTGGCCCGCCAAAGCCCGCGCGGATGCTCCGCATCACGCCAGAAATTGAACAAACGTTCGCCACGGCGGAGGGGAAAGGGAATGCGATCATCCGTATCCAAGACGTCGCGGATTCGGCGCTCAAGCTCAGCTCGCAGGGGGTGTTGATCAAGCGCCTCGACCGTACGTTGCGACCATGAATCCGCCCACTGCAATACGTCAGGGTGATCGATCTCAATGAGGGCATCCGGGGCTGGAATCGGCGTCTGCGGCGTGGGGGACGTCATAAACCTAATAGTCTACGCCCCGCCGACCCTCGTTCGTGAGGGAAGGCGGGGCGGAAGTGCCGGAACCTAGCCGGGACTAGTCATTAAAACCGCGTTCGAAGGTGGGCCAGGAGGTGGTAAGGTCCTCTTCCCAGTAGCCCCAGGAGTGGGTGCCGGTGGGGCGGAACTTGAAATCACCTGGGATGTTCAGCTGATCCATCTTCGCCTTCAGGTCGTGGGTGCACTGGTTCGTGGCGGCCTCGATGGCGCCACCCAGGATCTTCACGTTCGCCTGCGCGATGGAGTTATTGCCCAAGCGGGGGTTCGAAAGCGTGTCATACTCGCCGGACATGCCGGAACCATTGGACACGTACACCTCGGTGCCGCGCAGCTTCTCCGCGTTGATCAGGGCATCGTTGTAGTGCCACGTGCCGGTGCCGAGCGGGCCCCACATCTGCTCGCGGGTGACATTGCCGCGCTTCAGGGTCTCATCCAGATACCACACGGCGGTGCCGCGAGACGTGGCGGCGCAACCCGAGTAGGAGCCGACCGCATCGTAGAAACCGGGGTTGTGCTCGGCGTACAGCAGCGAGGTGGTGCCGGTCATGGACATACCGACGATCGCGCGCTTATTGCTAGCCTTCAGGAACTTCTCCACCGGGCCAGGCACTTCCTTGGTGAGGAAGGTCTCCCAGTTTTGCTTGCCGCCGAGCGACGGGACCTCTTCAACCCAGTCCGTGTAGTAGGAGAACTTGCCGGACATGGGGATAACCACGTTGACGTTCTTCTCGCGGTAGAAGTCAATCACGTTCGTCTGCATGATCCAGTTAGCCGTGCCTTCGCCGCCGTCCGCGCCGTTCAACAAGTAGATGGTCGGGCGGTTGTCTTCCTTGGCGGGGATGAGCACGAAGGGGACATCACGCTGCATGGAAGGGGAGAAAATCCAAACCTCTCGAGCATCATCGCGGCCGGCGATCTTTTGACGCCACACCGGTTCTGGCACATCTGTGCGAGCGCTCGGATTAATGGTGGCAAGCGGGATATCGCCGGCAACCTGGGCGGGGTTCAAATCTGCGGCGGCAGCGGTACCGGCAGACGCCAAGGCAGCTGCTGCCAGAGCGAGAGCGGTGACCGGTGCGGCGAGGCGGCGCGCTAAGTTCATGATGCTTCTTTCTATCTTGGGGCTACTTACTACAAGCCTTCAACAAGCAATGCAACGGTTTTGGCTCATACTACGTTAACATTGTTACGAAATTATTTCGCGCCCGCGCCGGCAAAAGTGGGGGCCTGGGCCCCGAAAAAGCGCTCCGGGGTTGGGGAATTTTTCAGGTTGAGTGCCGTTCGATTGCCGCCTATGTGTTTGGTGTGGTTTCGGCTGTACACAGCATGTTTAGCGGATGTTCTAACAAGTGTTTGAAAGGGGTGTTGGCGGGGCAATGGGGGTGGGGGTAAAGGGCGAATGTAATGGAGTGATCTGTCTCATTCCGCACGCTGAGAAGGCGGCAAATCGAGATTGTGAAAACACAAACGCCGCGCCTGCGAACGTGAGGAATTGCTGAAACTAGAGTGACTGAAGATAACTCGCGCGAGCAGGGCTGTAAGCGTGAAGCTCAGGGTGTGGGGGCGGCGTCGATAAGCAAAAACGAACCCCGCTAAACCCGAAACAAAGCTCAGGAATGGCGGGGTGTCGTGTATTCGCGCGGCGTACTATTTGTTAAATGCGCGCTCAAAAGTAGGCCAAGAATCGCGGAGATCCTCCTGCCAGTACCCCCAAGAGTGGGTACCGGTGGGGCGGAACTTAAAGTCCGCGGGGAGGCCCAGCTGGTCCATCTTCGCCTTCAGGTCGTGGGTGCACTGGTTCGTCGCAGCCTCAATGCCGCCGCCCAATACAACCAGGTTGCCGCGGGCCAGCGAATTGCCCTGGACGCGGGGGCTGGACATCGCATCGTGCTCGCCGGTCATGCCGGAACCGTTGGAAGCGTACACCTCGGTGCCGCGCAGCTTTTCGGCGTTGATCAGGGCATCGTTGTAGTGCCAAATCGGGGTGCCCAACGGGCCCCACATCTGCTCATGGTTCAGGTTGGCGCGCTTCAGTACCTCATCCACCCATGCAACCTGGACGCCGCGGGACGTGCCGGCGCAACCGGAGTAGGAGCCAACGGCATCGTAGAAGCCGGGGTTGTGCTCGGCGTACAGCAGCGAGGTGGTGCCGGTCATAGACATGCCGACGATCGCGCGCTTATTGCTCGCTTTGAGGTATCCCTCGATTGGGCCAGGAAGCTCCTTAGTGAGGAAAGTCTCCCAGTTCTGCTTGCCGCCCAGCTCGGGGACCTCGCTCACCCAGTCCGTGTAGTAGGACAGCTTGCCGGACATCGGGATAACCACGTTGACGTTCTTCTCGCGGTAGAAGTCAATCACGTCCGTCTGCATGATCCAGTTCGCGGAACCCTCGCCGCCATCGGCGCCATTGAGCAGGTAAATCGTCGGGCGGTTAGCTTCCTGCGCCGGGATAATCACGAACGGCACGTCGCGGTTCATGGACGGCGAATGTGCCCAAATTTCGCGGACATCGTTACGGCCATTCAGCTTTTCCCGCCAAACAGGGGGATCAATATCTGTGCGTGCGCTTGGATTAATGGTTGCCAACGGCGTGTCGCCAGCAACCTGTGCTGGATTAAGCTCCGCCGCCATGGCGGGGCCAGCTGTGGTCAACGCGGCTACGGCCAAGGTCAGGGCAGTTGCTGGTGCGATGAGACGACGCACAAAGGACATAATTTTCCCTTCTGATTGCTGAGAGTGCAACGCGGAACCTTATCGGTTCATAGCATTAGCTATATCCGCGCGAGCGGCTTCTACGTTAACATCTGATGGCAGTATGTTTCCGGCCACGTTGGGAGCATCCAAACTACTACCACGGATTGGAGATCAATCAATGAACGTCATTGAGCAGATTCAGCTCGCTATTAACTCGGCCCTCGGCAACCTCTCTCATGCAGGTTCTTCAGGAATTAGCTGGATCCTGGCGGCGTTCCGCCTGCTCTAAGGTTTCCCGCACGGTTGGGTTAAGGTTCGGCTCTTTAACTCTTCGAGTGCACCCCTCTAAAGCACCCCCATCGCTAGGGAATAGGGCGATGCGGGGTGCTTTCTTTGCTTCATAGCGCAAGGTGACGACAAAGAAGGGTGCACCACGTATTCTTGAACCCGTGACTGAACATTTTGACGTTGTTGTACTTGGTGCGGGCCCGGGTGGATACGTGTCCGCGATTCGCGCATCCCAGCTCGGCTTGAAAGTTGCCGTTGTAGAGAAACAATATTGGGGCGGCGTCTGCCTCAATATTGGGTGCATCCCATCTAAAGCGCTCCTGAAGAACGCCGAACTAGCACATGTTTTCAATCATGAGGCGAAGCTGTTCGGTATTTCCGGCGATGTTTCGTTCGATTTCGGCGTTGCCCACGATCGTTCCCGCAAGGTTTCCTCGGGCATTGTTAAAGGTGTCCACTTCCTGATGAAGAAGAACAAGATCACCGAGGTCGATGGCTTCGGCGTGTTCAAGGATGCCAAGACGCTCACTATTACCGAGGGCAAAGACGCCGGCAAGACCCTCACCTTTGATAATTGCATTATCGCCACCGGCTCCGTGGTTCGCTCGCTGCCGGGCGTGGAGCTTTCCGGCAATGTGGTTTCCTTCGAGGAGCAGATTCTTTCCCGCGACCTCCCGGATTCCATGGTGATCGTCGGCGCCGGCGCCATCGGCATGGAGTTTGCGTACGTCCTTTCTAATTACGGGGTGGACGTAACCATCGTGGAGTTCATGGATCGCGTGCTGCCGAACGAGGACGCGGATGTGTCCAAGGAGATTGCAAAGCAATACAAGAAGCTCGGCGTGAAGCTGCTCACCGGCTATAAGACCACCAGTGTGCGCGACAATGGGGATTCCGTTGAGGTGGATGTTGAGTCTAAGGACGGCTCCCAGTCGGAGACGCTGATTGTGGACCGCGTCATGATCTCCATCGGTTTCGCGCCGCGCGTGGAGGGCTTTGGCCTCGAAAACACTGGCGTGAAGCTTACCGACCGCGGGGCCATCGACATCGACGAACGCATGCGCACCAACGTTCCCGGCATTTACGCGATTGGCGACGTCACTGCCAAACTGCAGCTTGCTCACGTTGCGGAGGCCCAGGGGGTCGTCGCCGCAGAGACCATCGCGAACGCTGAGACCATGGAGCTTGGCGATTACATGATGATGCCGCGCGCCACCTTCTGTAACCCGCAGGTCGCATCCTTCGGCTACACCGAGGAAAAGGCCCGCGAGATCGCGGAGGCGGAAGGCCGCAAGATCAAGGTGGCAACGTTCCCGTTCTCCGCAAATGGCAAGGCGCAAGGCCTCGGCGAGTCCGCCGGTTTTGTCAAGATCGTGGCGGATGCGGAGTTCGGCGAATTGCTCGGCGCGCACATGGTTGGCTCCAATGTGTCCGAGCTGCTGCCCGAACTTACATTGGCACATAAGTTCGATCTCACCGCAGAGGAGATCGGCCGCAACGTGCACACCCACCCCACCCTGTCGGAAGCGATGAAGGAAGCCGCCGAAGGCATCTGTGGCCATATGATCAACTTCTAACAGGGGTTTGAGACCAAGGACAACGTCTAGGCAATGGTCACACCACGAACACGGCGTCGTCGAGCCCCCGCGCCGCGCTGCCCAATCCGGGCGGGGGAGCCGTGTTCACTCTGCGTCCCAGGCGCCACGGGCCCGCAGGATTGCCAGCTCGTGGCACTCGTGCGCGAGGATCCGGAATTGCTGGAACTTCAGCAGGAGATGATGCGGAAGCACCGTAACCGTTAGTAGGGGGCGACGGTCGAGCGATGGGCGTCGATAGTAATGGTGCGGTGCACGGGCGGGAAGGCGCGTTGTGCACAATTGTCGCGCGTGCATACCCGGCAGCCTGCTCCGATCGGGGTCGCGCCGGTGAAATTCTCCAAGTCCATGCCTTGTGAATAGACCGTACGTTCGGCGTGGCGGGCTTCGCACCCCAGTCCGATAGCAAAGAGCTTGCCGGGCTCGTTATAGCGCCCGCGATGATGCCGCACCGTGCGCGCAATCCACAGGTAGTTGCGGCCGTCGGGCATCTGCGTCATCTGCCGCATGATCTGCCCTGGATTGGTAAAGGTTTCGTACACATTCCAGAGCGGGCACGTTCCGCCAGAATGTGTGAAATGGAAACCGGTTGCGGACTGCCGTTTCGACATATTCCCCGCGCGGTCCACGCGCACAAACGTAAACGGAATGCCGCGCAAATTCGGGCGCTGCAGCGTGGAAAGCCGGTGGCAGATCGTCTCGTAGCCCACCCCGAAAATCTGGGACAAATATTCGATGTCATAGCGGGAGTTTTCCGACGCCGCGTGGAATTGCTGGTATGGCAGCATCAACGCCGCCGCGTAATAGGACGCCAGCCCCCGCAATGCCAGCGTGCGGGACTCGGGTGAGGTAAACGACGTCTCATCGAGAATGCTTTCGAGGATCTCGCCAACCTCGAGGTAGCTCAGCTCGGCGGCCATGCGGAATGCTTTTTGCCCGGGGTTCAGCCGCGCGCTGAGCGTAAGCGTACGGGTGTCCGAATTGAAGTGGTGCAGCGTGCCGTCAACCGAATGTGTGTTCGAGATCGTGACGCCGTGATCTTGGAGGCGGCGCGTCATGGCATCCTCGGTGGCGCGGATATCGTACGGGCCCAGGTTTAGGGCGTCTGCAAGGTCCTCGGCGGCGGTGTCCAAGGCGTCGAGGTAGTTTTGCCGCGCATAGAAGAAATCGCGTACCTCCTCGTGCGGCATGGCAAGCGCGTGGGCGCTGGAGCTCGGGGCGTCGGGAGTCGGCGAATGGCGCGTATCGGTGGCCAGCGAAAGCTTGTCGCGGACGTTCCGGTAGCGCCTGTGCATGTCCACCATCGCCCGCGCCAAAGTCGGGTGATTGTACACCATTTCGGATATTTCCTGGAGCTCCACCGTGGTCGGGCAAATCTCCTTGTCCAAGACCACATCTTGGACCTCGGCGAGCAGCCTGGAATCATCGTCGCGGGAAAAGAAAGTGGCATCGACGCCGAAGGCTTCGGTGATGCGAAGGAGGACCGGAACCGTGAGCGGTCGAACGTCGTGTTCGATTTGGTTGACGTAGCTCGCGGACAGTCCCAGCGTTGCTGCAAGGGATGCTTGGCTGAGGTCTCGTTCACGGCGCAGCTGCCGCAGTCGGGAGCCAACATAGGTCTTTCCCATGCCGGCAACTATAGCTTGGACGTAAACAGTGTTGCATCCTTAGCTTCTTCACTTGTGAAGCTGTGAAAGATTGTTAAGAACCGGCCCATGTCCTGCGAGAGCGTTGAATACCGAGGATTGGCAGTGGATCCGGAGAGGGGTTAGATGCGCGGAATAGATGGGCCCCAGACGACAGAAATTTGCTTGTATCAACCGTTTGGATGAATCCAGATGGGGGCAGGGCTTCGGGGGTGCTAAACTCCGGATTTTTACGCAACGAAAGTGTTGATTTATTGAAGCGTTTCGCCGATTCTGCTAGTCGCGGGCGTGCGGGCGTTGCTGGAATGTTCGCACAAACAGGTGAGCCTACCCTAAACCTGCCCTGACCGGCCAAATTCTTTGGAGTGACGTGTGTCACACGGGCCATCGTCAGGTGGAAAGGCCAGTTCAAACAGCCGTAAGGTAAGTACGACACTGGAGGTGCCATGACTGTTAAATATGACGACCGTGACGCGCTCGCGCACGGCAAAATTACTGAAAAGCCGCTGCGTGAGCGGCCCAAGTTCCCGACATGGGCACTGAAGCTGACCATGGCCGTTACGGGCCTGATTTTCGGCGGCTTCGTATTGGTTCACATGATCGGTAACTTGAAGATCTTCATGCCCATGCATGATGGTGTTCATCACATCGACGAGTACGGTGAGTTCTTGCGCTCCGTTGGTGAGCCGCTCGTCCCGCACGAGGGTGTGCTGTGGATCTTCCGCATTGTCCTTCTTGCGTCCCTGATCCTGCACGTTTACGGCGCGTTCGCGCTCACCGGGCGTGCGCACAAGTCGCGCGGCAAGTTCCGCCGCACGAACCTGATGGGTGGCCTGAACAGCTTTGCCACCCAGACCATGATCGTTACCGGCTTGGTGCTTTTGCTGTTCATCATTTTCCATATCCTGGACCTGACCCTAGGCGTTCCGCCGGCAGCTTCTGCCGAGTTCGAGCACGGCGCGATCTACGCGAACATGATCGCCAGCTTCAGCCGCTGGCCGGTAGCGATCTTCTACATCGTTGCCATGGTTGTCCTCTTCCTGCACCTTTCCCACGGCATTTGGGTCGCCTGCAGCGACCTGGGTATTACCGGGAAGCGTTGGCGGGCAATCCTGCTGTTCGTCTCGTACTTGGTTCCGGCCGCTGTGATGGTCGGCAACATCACCATCCCCCTGTCCATCGCCCTAGGCTGGATCGGCTAGGAGAAACCTATGAGCACTCACTCTGAAGCAATTGCCCAGCCCGACTTCAAAGCTCCGGCTTCTGTAGTTTACGGCGTTTCCATTGGTCGCGTTCTCGATGACCATGCGCCGAAGGGCGTCCCCACCAAAGACGCTTGGGAATGGCAAAAAGACCACTACAACCTGGTCTCCCCCCTGAACCGTCGTAAGTTCCGCATCCTCGTCATCGGCACCGGCTTGTCCGGCGGTGGCGCAGCCGCAGCCCTCGGCGAACTCGGCTACGACGTGAAAGCGTTTACCTACCACGATGCTCCCCGCCGCGCGCACTCCATTGCCGCCCAAGGTGGCGTGAACTCCGCACGGGGTAAGAAAGTGGATAACGACGGCGCGTACCGCCACGTGAAAGACACCGTTAAGGGCGGCGACTACCGCTGCCGTGAAGTTGACTGCTGGCGTCTCGCCTACGAATCCGTTCGTGTGATCGATCACATGAACGCGATCGGTGCCCCGTTCGCTCGTGAGTACGGTGGCACGCTTGCTACCCGTTCCTTCGGTGGTGTGCAGGTGTCCCGCACCTACTACACCCGTGGCCAAACCGGCCAGCAGCTGCAGCTTTCCGCTGCGGCCGCATTGCAGCGCCAGATTCACCTCGGCTCCGTGGAGATCTTTACCCACAACGAGATGGTTGATCTCATCGTGTCCGAGATTGATGGCAAGAAGGTGTGTCAGGGTGCGGTCATGCGTAACCTGATCACCGGCGAAATCAAGGCACACACCGGTCACGCGGTGATCCTGGCTACCGGCGGCTACGGCAACGTGTACTACATGTCCACGCTGGCCAAGAATTCGAACGCCTCCGCTATCATGCGTGCCTACGACCAGGGCGCCTACATGGCTTCCCCGTCGTTTATTCAGTTCCACCCGACCGGCCTTCCGGTGAACTCCGAATGGCAGTCCAAGACCATTCTGATGTCCGAGTCCCTGCGTAACGACGGCCGCATTTGGTCGCCGAAGGAGCCCAAGGACGACCGCGACCCCAACACCATCCCCGAAGATGAGCGCGACTACTTCTTGGAGCGTCGCTACCCCGCCTTCGGTAACCTGGTGCCTCGCGACGTCGCGTCGCGCGCCATCTCCCAGCAAATCAACGCTGGCCTTGGTGTCGGCCCGCTGCACAACTCGGCATATCTGGACTTCCGCGATTCCATCGAACGCCTGGGCAAGGACACCATTAAAGAGCGTTACTCCAACCTCTTCCAGATGTATGAAGAGGCCATCGGTGAGGATCCTTACACCTCCCCGATGCGTATCGCTCCGACGTGTCACTTCACCATGGGTGGCCTTTGGACCGACTTCAACGAGATGACCTCCATCGATGGTCTGTTCGCAGCCGGTGAGGCATCCTGGACCTACCACGGCGCAAACCGCCTCGGTGCAAACTCGCTGCTGTCCGCTTCCGTGGATGGTTGGTTCACCCTGCCGTTCTCCGTGCCGAACTACCTCGGCCCGCTGCTCGGTTCCGAGCGCCTGCCTGAGGATGCCCCCGCAGCGGTCGCAGCGGTAGAACGCGCACAGGCTCGCATCAACAAGTTGATGAGCATCAACGGCAACCACGGTCCGGAGTACTTCCACCGCCAGCTCGGTGACATCCTGTACTTCTCCTGTGGTGTGGCCCGTAACGTCAAAGACCTTGCCTCCGGCATTGAGAAGATCCGTGAACTGCGTAAGGCGTTCTGGTCTGACCTGCGCATTACCGGTGACAAGGACGAGATGAACCAGGTCCTCGAGTACGCCAACCGCGTCGCCGACTACATCGAGCTCGGCGAACTGATGTGCGTTGACGCCCTCGACCGCGACGAATCCTGTGGCGCTCACTTCCGTGACGACCACCTCTCCGAAGAAGGCGAAGCCGAGCGCGACGACGAAAACTGGTGCTTCGTGTCCGCCTGGGAACCCGCCGGTGAGAACAAGTTCATCCGCCACGCAGAACCGCTCTACTTCGAAGCGATCCCGCTGCAGACAAGGAACTACAAGTAATGAAACTGCATCTTGAGATCTGGCGTCAGGCCGGACCGACAACCGAGGGACACTTCGAGAGCATCGACGTGGATGATGCTGTCGCACAGATGTCCATCCTCGAGCTCCTTGACCACGTCAATGAAGGGCTCATCGAATCCGGCAAAGAACCCTTTGCATTCGCCTCCGACTGCCGCGAAGGTATCTGTGGTACCTGTGGCTTGAACGTCAACGGCCGCCCCCACGGCCCGGAGCAAAACAAGCCATCCTGCCAGCAGCGTTTGGTGAACTACAACGATGGCGACGTCCTTAAGATCGAGCCCATGCGCTCCGCCGCATACCCGGTGATTAAGGATATGATCGTCGACCGTTCCGCCTTGGACCGCGTCATGCAACAAGGTGGTTACGTCTCCATCAACGCGGGTACCGCACCCGACGCGGACACCCTGCACATGAACCACCAGACCGCCGAACTGGCACTGGACCACGCTGCCTGCATCGGCTGTGGCGCTTGCGTCGCAGCATGCCCGAACGGCGCAGCACACCTGTTCACCGGTGCAAAGCTTGTGCACCTCTCCCTTATGCCCCTTGGCAAGGAAGAACGCGGCAAGCGCGCCCGCAAGATGGTTGACGAAGTCGAAACTAACTTCGGTCCGTGTTCGCTGTACGGCGAGTGCGCCGATGTGTGCCCCGCAGGCATCCCCCTGACTGCGGTAGCTGCGATCAACAAGGAGCGAGCCCGTGCGGCTTTCTCCGCGAAGGACAACTAAGCTGTAGCTAACCCTACGGTTTTATACGAAAGGCACGATCAGCATGTCTGACGCAAACGCGCTGCCCGCGCGGGAAGACCAAACCTTCCGCGTGTTCGAAGGCGAACCGCATTACATTGACGGCTATGTACCGTCCAGCCTGGACTCCCAGCACTCCTCGCTGCTGCGCGCCTCCACCTGGATTGGTATGGGCGTTGTCCTCGCAGCCGTGGCTGGCGTAGGCACGCTGGTCTTCGGATTGGCAACCCAATCCGTCGGTAGCCAAGAAAACTCCGGGTTCTTCACCGTACTCGGCATTATCATGACCGTCGCATTCTTGGTCCTTGGCTTCGGCTTGATCCACTACGGACGCCGACACTACCGCGCCTACGTGGCCGCAACCGGTCGCAAGCACTAAAACGAGGGCTACCCAACAGGTTCACCCAAACGAACCCCGAGGGTAGCCCTACCGGTCAGGTTCCCCGCATCAACGGCGGAGCCCGGCACCTCCACGCCGCCGTCTCATGATCTTCCACCAAGGACATGGGGCGGCGGTTGTATTTCTTGGGCGCGGAACGGAGATTGATGCGGAACTCCGCCAGGGATAAATGGGCAGCTAACCCGTCTGAGAGTGTCGGAAGCGACCATGCGTGCAACAGCGAGCAAGGTTACATAACTTGCACCGGCGGCGTGAACTGCTGCCGCAGCGGATTGGGCATTGGATCCAGTTACCCAGCTATCTTCAATCACTAGGACGTGTCCGCTTACCTCGGTGCAGCTGAACATAGTTGAATCTAGAGTTCTGTCCTCTCTGCGCGTGTTGCCGTGATAAATATTGCTAGTTAATGTCGGACGTACGAGATCCTCTATTCCTAGTTTTCTGGCGACAGTTTCCACTAGGGAAAAGAGTTCATTACGATGGGCGTTCTTAGTCGACGGTACGGAGGTGATCAAGGCGATTGGTTCGGGGCCGCATAAGTCTTCGTAATAGTGATACAGGGTATGGTAAAGCACAGACTTAATCCGGCCTCTCGCTTCATTTAAACCTGCCGAGGAGGCATTGCTGCACCAATGCCGCCTTTCTGTGTTCATTGCACATATAACATAATTCATATTGTGCATTCTTTTCACCATGGCAAACTGGACAGAACCACGCGCTGGAATAAAGCGATTGATCCGAAGCGCTGATGAGAAAGTGTTGTGACCTTAGATACCGATCGACTTGTGATGCAAAGCTCATACAAAAATGTCGTTGATTTCTTCGGTGCGGAGCAAGGCTTCGTGTGCCAAGTCTGCGGCTTCTTGGGGACTTTTCGCGATGAGTGCTTGAAGCTTATCCACGTATTCTTTTCCCCATGTCGTCTTCGCGACAACACTTGGCGTTAGGATCAGTGCGCGTCCATGACCAATGGCCGCGCGAGCTTGGTGTTTCGTGCCGGAGTTTTCACCAGCCGCTATGACAATTGTCGCGCCGCAATACCCAGACATTGTCGCATTTCGCATAGGAAAATTCCGCTTGGCAACGGGGGTATTAGGGAAAAACTGGGTAATAATCTGCCCTGATCTTGAGATGCGCTCACGCAGCTTCGCGTGTTGAGTTGGGTACGTTTGGTCCAAGCCTGTACCTATCACCGCTACAGTACGTCCACCCTGGGACAAGGCCGCTTCATGCGCTGCGGCGTCAATTCCCAATGCGAGTCCGGATACAACTGTGATACCTAAATCGACGAGGCATCGAGCAACATCGGCCGCAGCTCGGGTTTCAGAAATAGTGGCAGTGCGAGAGCCC
Organism: Corynebacterium canis; assembly: GCF_030408595.1. Lineage (NCBI taxonomy): Bacteria > Bacillati > Actinomycetota > Actinomycetes > Mycobacteriales > Corynebacteriaceae > Corynebacterium > Corynebacterium canis. The sequence goes on from NZ_CP047080.1 coordinate 215,134, forward strand.
ACAACGCTAACTCCGCGATCGGAAGGTTCTTGGGAGCCCTCGCTAAAGATCAGCCCAGGGGCGTCGTGGACTTGGCGCAAACGATGTGGGTATCGATCGTCGAAGATTGGAATCACGTCGTATCCTGCGTTTTCCCAATCTTCTAAACCCTTAGCAGCAGCTTCCAGTGCGGCTTCACGATCAATATTTAATAGGTCTTCTTCGAAGACTTGGCGAATGAGTTCGTAAGGTCCCTCTGTTTTGAGGATCAAGGACCTTTCCGGTTGCGTGAGGCCCTTATTTTGCGCTTGGACCCCAGCGATCGCCGCAATAAGCTGGTCTCGTGGGCTAAGCATAAAGGTCATTGTACTTGGGTCGGCGTGGGGGACGGAAGAATCGTTGTAGGCGCGGCGGCGGGCGTGGCGGGGCGTCGATAAGCGGAGAGCGGCAAACCTTGGATAATGGGTGCTATGTCTGACAGTGTCCTCGCTTTGCATGCCGCCGACCAAGAGCCCCTCGCCGTGCCAGGTCCTTCGCCGGAAGTGGAGGCCGAGCGACGCCGCTCGCTGAAGCGCTACAAAGCACTGGCTTCGGGATTACTCCTCGTGGCCACCGCAATATTCTTCCTGTGCCGGTGGGCGGAATCGCAACCCGAGGGGGCGGCCGCCTGGGTCGGATACGTGCGGGCCGCCGCCGAAGCAGGAATGATCGGTGGCTTGGCGGACTGGTTTGCCGTCACCGCGCTGTTCCGCCACCCATTAGGCATACCCATTCCGCACACCGCGATTGTGAAGAACAAGAAAGACCAGATTGGTAATTCGCTGGGCGGATTTGTGGGCGAGAATTTTCTTAATGCGGAACTGATTACGCAAAAAGTGCGTGCCGCGGGAATACCGCAGCGCCTAGGTGAGTGGCTTGTGCAACAAGAAAACGCCGAAAAGGTGTCCTCCGAGGCGGGGCGGCTGACCGCGAACATCGTGCGCGCATTGGATCCGAAAGACGCCGAGGCCGTGATTAATAGCGCGCTAATTCAAAAGCTTGCGGAGCCGGATTGGGCGCCGCCAGCCGGGCGTTTGCTGGACCAGCTTATCGCCGAAGGCAAAACGGAGCCGATGGTGGAGGAAGTGGTGCGGTGGATGCACAAAAAGGCCATCGAATCCGAGGACTTTATTGTGCGGGTATTGGATGAGCGTCGGCCGGCGTGGGCACCGAAGATTTTGCAGGACGTCGTGGGGGACAAAGTGTACAAAGAATTGACGCAATGGACGGCGGCGGTTTCGCAAAATAAAAACCATGAGGCGCGTAATGCGATCCGTAGGTTTATTTCCCAGTTGGCGCACGATCTGCAGTTCGATCCGGTGATGCAGCGCCGCGTCGAAGGTTGGAAGGCTGACATTATGGGGTCGACACCCGTGCAAAACGCGGCGCAGGCGATTTGGGCCTCCGCGAGTGAATCGTTGATCGAAGCGGCGGAAAACCCAGAATCAATCTTGCGCGTGAAAATCGTGCAGCTAGCGCAAACATGGGGCGCGAACCTTACCGACGACGCGGCATTGCGCGAATCCTTGGACCGGCGGGTAGCAGGCGCGGCGGCGTTTTTGGCGGATAATTATGCAAATGAGATCACCTCAATTATCTCGGAGACGGTGCAGCGTTGGGATGCGAACGAGGCAGGTGAGAAGATAGAACTCATGGTAGGGAAAGACCTTCAATACATCCGGTTGAACGGTACTATTGTCGGTGCCCTTGCTGGGCTCGTGATTTACGCTGTTAGCCACGCGCTATTTGGACTCTAGAAAGGGCAAAGTGCTGTGATATTTAGTTATATTTTTCTCGCCCTGAGTTTTGCTTTGCAGGGAGTTTACTTCGTGATTGCGCTCGGCGGATTAATTGGCGCCATCACCGCCCTGACGACGCGCGATGACGCATTTACCGCTGGGGACCGTTATCCCAAGTTCGCATGGGTGGGCATGCTGCTCGCTGCTTCCGCGGCTGTGGCTGTGGGCATGCCGTTTTTAAGCTGGGTAGGTATTGTGCTCGTGGGCGTGTATTGGTTTGACGTGCGGCCGCAGATCAAGGACATTCTGAGCGGAAACTACTGGAGCTAGCTACGCCGGGGTTCGGGGGTTGGTAGCGCGCAGCGCACCGGCGGCAGCGTAGCCGCCCAGCGATAGCGCAAAGGCGATAATGGCGAACACCGCAAGGCCGCTGAACCCGGGAAAACCGGTGAGCAAGTGGCCGCCGATCCCGCCGCCGATGGTGGTGCCAAGGTACATTGCCGCGTTGGCCAAGGAAGAGACGGTACCCCGAGCGTTCGTGGCTAGGCTCTGTAAGTGGGTCATCAGGACGGGGAACAAGAAGCCACCCACCACCATGACTAGGGCGAAGAGGCATACTGCCGAGGCGAGGTTCGAAGCAAAGGTGGTGAGCAAATAGAGCGCACTCAGGGCGCCGAAGCCAACGAGGAGGGATCGCTGCTGGCCGATCTTTGCCACCAAACGCGGGCCGGCAAAGGAGCCGACCGCCATGCCGAGTCCGATCACGATCATGGCCGCCCCGATCACGGTTTGGCTAGCGCCAAAGTCTGCGGCCAGCCACGAGCCGATAAAGGAAAACGCGGTGAACTGTCCCATTTGCATGATCAAATAGGCCAGTAGCGAAAGCAAAAGGGCTTTCGAATTCAAGATTTGGGCGTAGGGTGCGAAAACGTTGAGGTGCCGCGGCGTCGATAAGCGGGCGGCGGGGACGTTGGGGAAGCGCAGGTAGAGCAGCAGCCACAGCGCCACACTCAGCGCGGCGATGGCGAAAAAGGGGAGCCGCCAGCCCGCGGAGGACAGGAACGCGCCAATCGGAATACCGACAACTTGTGCGATGGCAAGACCGGCGCTGCCATAGCCCATTGTTTTCACGATGGCCTGCTGAGGGACCACTACGGGGATGGCGGCCCAGATCTGCGGTGAAACGAACGCGGCTGCGATTCCGGCGAAAAGGCGCGCGGTAAAGAGCGTCCAGAAGCCCCAGGTGAGGCCGCACGCGGCGGTGGCTACGGCGAAGCACGCGACGCCGGGGAGGAGCACATTGCGGCGATCGCGGGAATCCGACACTGGCCCCGCGACGAACGCAAATACGGCGTAACCCAGCGCGTAGGCGGACACCAGCCATCCGGAGCGTTCGATGCTTACATCGAACTCACGTTGCAATAGCGGGAGGAGCGGCGCGGTCAGGAAGGTGTCTGTGCCGATTACAAAGAGTGTGGAAAAGGAAAGCCAACGTACTGTCGGCTCCGATGTGGTTTTTAGGGTCATCGCTACCTCGCGTTTAGTGCGTAGTTCGACGAAATACGAACATAAGCTTGCTCCGGCGGTTGGATGCTGTCAAGGTTTTCGCGCCGAAGTCCCGCGCCGGAGCCACGGTAGAATTGGTGGCAAGCGGAGGAAAGGGCAGGTTATGGGCAAAGAACAGTTACATCACCCCGCGCCGAATGATATTCAGCTCGACCGCGTACTGGGCGCTCTGGCCGACCCTGTCCGCCGCGATATTTTGCGCCAGATCGCCGCCGAGGGGCCGTTGTTTTGCGGGGATTTGAATTTTGAGATTGCTAAGTCCACGATGTCGTACCACTTTAAGGTGCTGCGCGAGTCCGGCCTTATGCACACCGAAGCGTTGGGGACGAAGCGCCGCGTGACCCGCCGTGACAACACCATTGCAGCGTTGTTTCCCGGGCTTCTCGACGCCGTGGGCTTACCGTCCGGACAAGGCGTTTGGGAGGAGTAACCCACGGGGCTTCACTTGAGCGGATTAGGTGCTATCCTCGGGAAAACACCTTGGGGAAGACATTTGGGGGTATGGATTGGAGCTCATTCTTTTCAGCGATTGCTCTGCGCGGGAACAACGCGTGCTGAGTCGTGGAGTGCGGCAGGGGACTCATTTACGGCTGGCATCTGGGGTTTACGTGCCGCGCTATGCGTTTTTGGAGAAGCCGCCTTGGGAGCAGCATCGGCTGCGGGCGATGGCGATTGGACTTCGTGGTGGGCGCGTGATCGGCGGCGTTTCGGCGGCGACACTTTGGAAGATGTGGATCGTGCTTGACCCGACGGCGCCGGTGGAATTTCACGTGGTGCGCAGCGGGCATTGCTGCGATACCGCTGGTCACCGATTGCTCACGCCCTTGCGCTCCGGGGACTATACTCGCGGCGCCGTATGCAAGGTAACTACCATTCCGCAAACTCTGCTTGACCTTGCTGAATATCATTCGTTTGAAGCATGTTTTATGGCTACCACCTGGGCGTTGCGCTTTAAGAAATGCTCTGTGGAGGATATTCAGCAAAAGGCGAGGCGGTCCGAGAATCTGCAGCGTGCATTGGACCTCGTTGATGTCAATGTGGAATCTGCGGCCGAGGCTTATTTCCTCGCCCAAGTGCGCGACGGCGGGGTGATTGACCTGCAAACACAAGTCTCGGTTGTGGACTCGCGTGCGAAGCTCTGGCGACCCGACTTCCAGATACGTTATACCCGTATCCTTATCGAGATTTCTGGCGTGGGGAAGTATGGCGAAACCGAAGAAGACCAGAAATTCAATGTGGACAAGGCGACCGACCGGCTCAATCGGCTCACCAGCCAAGGCTTTGTGGTCTGGTCCTATTCCGCCCGCGAGGTGTTTTCCGGTTTTGCCTACCAAGACGTGTTGAGGAGGTACCGGGCGCTGTGAGACCTTACTCGGCTTAACTGGGGACCGTGATGCTGGCGTCAAGGGGTACTAGTGCATGCGCCAGGCTCTGCGGGGAGGGCTTCGCCGCATGTTCGGGGCTGGCTTCCGTGTAAGCCCGGCTAGATCGTGCACAACCCCTGACACACAACCCCTGACCTGCGATCGTCCGGAATTTCTTCATTAGGGCGCCTGACGAAGAATAAAAAGACGATTTGCAGCGTTTTTCGGCGAGATTCGTCCGGAATTTCTTCGTAAGACCCCCGAATGAAGAATAGAAAGACCAGCCCAGGTCGGCGGTTGTACACAACCCATCGGCGATCTAGGCGGTTGCACACAACCCATCGGCGACCTAGGCCGTTGTGCGCAACCGATCGGTGAATGGCCTAAAACGGCGCCCACCCACCCCGAAACGCAAAACAGTGCGCTAGGTCCGAAAACCTAGCGCACCATTACCTATGGCGAACCCGTCAGCTCACCCAAGGCGAACCCACCAGCTCACCCAAGGCGAACCCACAGGCCCACCAACCACCTCGGGGTTTAGGCCGAGGGATAGATTCCGTCGGCGCCGAGGCGGGCGTCGGGGTCGAGAAGCAGGGCGATCTCTGCCTCGTGGGCGCGGACTGCCGGGAAGCGGCGGCCTTCGATCACGTTGAAGAGGGCGACCTTACCAACCATGCCTTCTTCGAGGCGGCGGGCACCGGCGGCCAGGCGGTTGTTGGCCTGGTCGCGCCAAGCTTCCACATCTTTCCCGGCGGCGGCGAGGGCGGCTTCGAAGACGGCCGGGTGCGCCAGCACGACCACGGCGGAAACGTGGCCGAAGCCAAGCGAGGTAAGTACGCCTGCCTTTACGGCACCTTCGCCGAGGGAGAGCGGGGAACGCAGCCAGACCAGCGGCTTTGCCTTCGGTGCGATGTCCGGATCCACGCAGTCCAGGGAGGCGTTCTGTGGCAGTTCACCGGTGGACAGGATATGGCACAGGCCGGCGATCTGGAACAGCGCGGCACCACCCTTGGCGTGCCCGGTCAGGGACTTCTGGGATACCACGAACAACGGGTTGCCCGGGGTCCGGCCGATGGCGTTCCAAAGCAGGCTGTGCAGCTCGGACTCGTTCGGGTCGTTGGCATTGGTGGAGGTGTCGTGCTTGCTCAATACGCGCACGTCATCCGGGGTCAGACCCAAGCCGGCGAGCGAACGCGCCAGCACGGAGTTCTTGCCGCCGCGACCCGCGGCCAAGGCACCAAGCCCGGGCGCCGGGATGGAGGTGTGAATACCATCCGCATAGGATTGCGCGTGCGCAACCACGGCGTAGACGGGCAGGCCGAGTCGGGCCGCGACGTCGCCACGCGCCAGCAGGACGGTGCCGCCACCTTCGGCCTCGACGAATCCGCCGCGGCGGCGGTCGTTGGCCCGAGAGTAGAAGCGCTCGTTGATGCCCTTTGCGGCCAGCGCTGCGGATTCGGCGGTGGCGTTCATGTCGCCGAAGCCGGTCAGGGACTCCACGGAGATATCGTCGATACCACCGGTGACCACGAAGTCTGCCTTGCCCACGCGGATCTTATCCACGCCCTCTTCCAAGGACACGGCCGCGGTGGCACAGGCGGCCACTGGGTGGATCATCTGGCCGTAGCCGCCGACCAGGGATTGCATCACGTGCGCGGCCACCACGTTCGGCAGGGCTTCCTGCAGGATATCGCTCGGGCGTTCTTCGCCAAGGAAGCGGGTCACGAACACCTTGTGCAGGGATTCCATGCCGCCGATGCCGGTGCCCTGGGTGGAGGACACATCCGCCGGGTGCACGGCCTGCAGCAGCTCGGCCGGGGTAAAGCCGGCGCTCAGGAAGGCGTCCACGGCGGTGACCAGGTTCCAAACCGCGATGCGGTCCAGGCCCTCGATCATGGTGCCGGGGATACCCCAGTTGGCGGGGTCGAAATCGGTGGGCATCTGGCCGCCAACCACGCGGCTCAATGCGGCGCGGCGCGGCACGCGGGCGGTAGCGCCGCGCTTCTTGTGCACTTCCCATTCCCCGTCTTCGGTGGGGTTGATGCTGGTGGTGGCGGGGTCGGCATCCAGGTAGGCCTGGGCGTCGGCCTCGGTGGGCACCGTGAAGGTGATGTCGCGGTCCAGATAGACCGTGGCCACGTCGATGGAACCTTCGTTGACCAGGGTGAAATCATCCACGAATCGGCGGATACCGGCGCGGGCAACAACCTCGTCGCGGAAGCGATCGTAGATGTCTTCTTCCGGAACGGCGGTGCCGTCGGCGTCGTACCAGCCCGGGGTCGGGTCGTCGCTCCAGTGCACCAGGCCCGTCATCCAGGCGAGCTCCAGCACGCCGGCGGCGGTCAGGTCCACGTCGCCATCACGTTGGATACCGTATTCGGCCAGCGTGCGGGTACGCCCGGAACCCCAGGAGGATACCTCGCCGATACCCACGATGACCACCATGTCTTCCAGCGGGGTGGTCACGGAACCCAGGTCCACGCTGCGTGCCTGCTGCGGAACCACCAGGGAAGGCAGGGCGTTGATGGTGGCGGGCTCGTCCACCTCTGCCACCGGCGGCGCGCTGCGATCCAGCGAGGCCGCCAGCTCGGGCAGGGAAACCTTGGCGTCCGAAAGGCCGCCGGTGAAGTCCGCATCCAGGGGACGTTCCGCGGCCTGGGCGCGGGCCTCCGGGGTGCACAGGCCCAGCAGCTCGTCGGAGATCTCATCCTGGCTGTACACGTGGACGCCGTGCTCGCGCACTAGCGGCACGAGCGGGTCGTTGCCGCCCATCAGGTTGGTGCCTGCCACCCAGCCGATGCGGGCTTGGGCCAGGCTGATGGAATCCGGCCAGACGCTTTCCGCGGTCCACTTGGCCAGGATTGCGTCGAAGGCGGCCTTGACCTCGCCGTATGCGCCGTCGCCACCGAAGGTGCCGCGGTTCGGCGAACCGGGCAGCACCACGTGGGCGCGGGAACCGGCACCCTGGGCGGCCAATTCGGCCACCCCGGCGATGGTGCGCTCCACGCTCCACAGCAGCAGGCGGGTTTGGTTCTCGGCGGCCGGGCCGGCGTCGGCGAGGCTGCCGGATACGCGCGGCGCGGCGAAGGGGAACACCAGCGTCGGGATCAATGCGGGCTTGGTCACCTTGACGTCCTTGCCCACGGTCACCTTTTGCTCGGTGCCGATCCACTGGATCACCGCGTCAATATCCCGATACGAGGACATGTTCGCGGGCACCACCCACAGCTTTGCGTTCGGCGAGGCATGCTCGGCGTAGAGCTTGCGGGCGTATTCCTTGCGTCGGTCGTCCACGCGGGATGCGGTCATCACCACGGTGGCACCGCCGGCGAGCAGCTTTTCCACCAAGGCGCCGGCGATGGAGCCGGGGGCGGCACCGGTGACCAGGGCGATATCCTCGGCCCAGGGTTCGTCCGCCGCCTGCGTGGCCAGGAACGCTACCTCATCCAGCACGGCGGCGTCGGCACCGTTTGCGGCCCACCATTTCGCCTGTTCGGCAATGATTTCTCCGGTGCCGATAAAGCGGGATACCGGGATGTCCGCGCCCACCGCGAGGCGGGCGAGGTCTTCGCGGGCGCTGGCCCAGCGGTCGTCGAAAAGCACGGCGCGTTGTTCGTCGAAGCTGGGGGTGACCAGCTTCAGCCACTGCGGGCCGAGCTCTGCCTCCACGGCGGCAACCAGGGCGGCATCGGATTCCGCGGGGGCTTCCGGTGCGGGCGCTTCCAGGCCGAGCTGGCCCAGGATGGTGCGGGCGATCCCGGCGAGTACGCCATCGGGTCCGGTGACGGTGTCGGCGTAGGCGTCCAATGCGGCCGAATCGACCACGCCGCCGCCTGCGGATTCGCCACCGCCGAGGGAGACGGAAACGCCGTGGGCGGAGGCGACGTTGCCGATGGCGGCGTCGATAAGCGCGTCGAGGGCTGCCTTGGTGCCGGGGTTATCGGAGGGCAGGGTGCCGGCGTCGCCACCACGTACGGATTCGCCTTCGCGCGTGCCCAGCACCAGCTCAGCCTCCACATGCGGCGTCCACGAGGCGGGCAAACCCCAGGGGCCGGTGACACGATCGCCAACGTAGCTTGGCTTTTGCGACGCCGCGCCAGTGAGCGTGCGCAGGCGGCCACGCACCACTTCGCTGAGCACAGGGCCGAACGCTTTATAGCCAGGCGCGGCGGTTGCCACACGAGCCTTCAGCGTATCGACGTCCGCCTCTGCCGCACCATCGATGGTAGGTACGCCGAGCTCGGCCGACATGTCCATAAGCAGCTGGTTGCGGCGGGAAGACACACCATTGGTCAGCGTCTCCGTGGTATCGCTGCCGGCGATCTGATCGATGCGCACCTTGTTCTGCACGGCGAACAGGAACATGATCGCGTCGGCCGCGGTGAGCGGCAATTCCCCAGCGGGCTGGCCGCCGGTGCTCGGGGCGGGGGCGGGTGCTGCCGGGGCTGCGGGGGCCGCTGGTGCTGCGGGTGCCTCTGCCGCCGGAGCGGGTGCCTCGGCGGGTTGCTCCGGCTCGTCCTCCACCACGGGGGCGGGTGCGGACTTCGGATCCGCCAGGTTCACCGCATCCGCATCGCGCTCCACATTGAGCACGCGCACGCTGGCGCCGGCGTTCTTCGGCAGCTCCAAGGTGCGGGCGGCGAGGTTCGCCAAGGTGGGGGCGGACGCCAGGCCCACCTCGACGATGTGTTCTACCTGTGCCTCGTTGATCAACAGGTCTTGCGTTTCAATCCAGCGCACCGGGGAGGCGAATTGCCAGCTCAAAAGCTCGATCATAAGCAGGCGGGCCAGCGCGGCCGGGGATTGCTTTTCAAAGGCATCGCCAGCGAGCAGATCCTGCAGCGGCTGGGAAGGCACGACCTCGCAGATCGCCTCCGCAAACTCGCGGGTCAATGCGAACGGGCGGGCGACCAGGTTCGGAATATAGCGGCCGACCAGGGCCTCCACATCCAGTTCCGCGGGCAGCAGCTCGTCCAGCTTCGCCGCAAAGGCGGGCACGCCGGGGCGCAGCACGCGGGAGTGGAACGGCACGTCAATGCCCGGAATCTGCACATAGGCGCGCTGGCCGCCGCGCTCGTGGGCGTCCGCAGCCAGGGCGTCCAGGCCCGCCACGGTGCCGGCCACGGCGTATTGCTGCCCGGCGACGTTGTAGTTCACAATCTCCAGGAACTCGCCGGAGCGTTCCGCGATGCCCGCAACATAGTCCACGACCTCTTCGTCGGACAGGCCGAACATATTCGGGCGCAGCGCGCCCAGGCGGTAGTTGGAGCGCCCGGCGGCGTCGCGCTCCACCAGGGAGTGCATGGCCGAGCCGCGGGAGAACACGATATCGATCACGGCTTCGAGATCGAAAATATTTGCAAGGGAAGCCAGGGCGGTGTACTCGCCGAGGGAGTGCCCGGCGTACAGGGAACCCGGCACGATGGTGCCGGCCTCGCGCAGCCGCTCGGTCTGGCCATAAGCCACCACGGCCAGCGCCACCTGGGTGAACTGGGTCAGGTAAAGCACGCCCTTCGGGTGCCGGAACACGGTATCGCCCACGCGCAATTCGGTGGGGTTATCGTCCACCACCTGCACGATGGAAAAGCCGAGGTTGGCCTTGGTGTGCGCATCCGCACGCTCCCACACCTTGCGGGCGGCGGCGGAAGCGGCCCGGTCGCCGGTGGCCATGCCGGGGGATTGGATGCCCTGGCCGGGGTAGATATAGGCCGTGGCGGGCGGGGCCAGCAAGGCCTGGCCGCGGGACACCACATTGCCGTCAACGCGGCAGGTGACCTCCACGGCGGACAGTGCGCCGCGGGCAGAGCGGCCGATGCGTTCGACGGTGATCTCCACGGCGTCGAGAAGCTGCACCATGCCAAACATGGAGTAGGTCCAGCCCACCAGGCGAGCGCCGGCGGTGGCCAGGTGCTGCGCGGTCGCAGAAAGCCACATGCCGTGCACCAGCGGAGCCTGCAAGCCCACCAGCTGGGCGGCATTGGTGGAGGTATGGATCGGATTATAGTCGCCGGAAACCATGGCAAACGGGGTCATATCCGCAGGTGCGGTCACCACCGCTTGGCGCAGGAAGTGGCGTGGGGTATCCACGATATCCACAGCGACGCCGCCCCAGCCCGGGGCCACCGACGGCGGCTGGGCGCTGGTGACGCGCCCGCGCACGGCGAAGCGCTCCACCAGGCGGGCCACAACCTCGCCCTCGGAAGTCAGCGTGAGGTTCACGGTCACGATGCGGCCGGAGGCAGATTCCTCCAGCGGCGCCGCTTCCGCCTCGACCTCAATGGTACGGCCATTGGCCAGCTCCTCCAGTGGCACGAGCAGCTCGACGCAGTGGTCGAGGTGCACGGCGTTGAGAAGCCCCTCAATCACGGGGTAGCCGTCCGGCAGATACGCCGAGCCCAATGCCGCGTAAATCGCCGGCCAGCACGGGCCCACCAGGGAATCCGCGGTGCCACGGTTGATGCGCGCCACAGAGGTCGGAATGCCCGCGCCCGTTACCGCCGTGTGTTGGGTCAGCAGCGTCGCCGGGAAGGTGAAGGAATCCCGCTCCACGCCAAAGGCGGTGCCTTCCTTGGGCTCCACCTCGGGCAGTGCGGTGATCTCGTCCCCGGCCGCGGAGGTGGACCCCACGCCGGCCACCGCCGCCAGCAGGCCGTAGACGGCCGCGGGCAGGGCGTCATGATCCACCACCGGGGAGGCGCCGGTGGCGGTTTCGGCGGTGAGCGCTACCGGGATATCCACCTGCGTGACCACGTACGGGGTATCCACGTCCGTGAGGTTGTCCCATACGGAATCCGCGAGCACCCGGATGGTCCAGATATCGCTGCCGTCGGCGGGTTTGATCAGCTCCACGGCGTCGGGGTTGAGGGCGTGCGCGGGGTTATCAATCAGGTGGCCGTGCCACACGATGTGCGGTGCCTGGCGCAGCAGGGCCTCGCCGCTCTTAACCTCCCCGAGGCGTGCGAACACCTTGGCGGGCGTGCCGTCAAGCGCGTCGGCGCATGCTTGTTCGAATCGAGTGAGGAGTTCCGCGACGGGCTCATCGATGCGGTCAATGCCAGCGACGGAAACCGGGCCGGGGATTACGCGCACGGCGTCGGCGGGGTAGCGCTCGTCTTGGGATTGCCACAGCGTGTCCAGGCCCCACCAGCGCGCCAGGTCCGCGTCGATGGCGGGCACCCACGGCATGGGCTTGTGGTGCTTGCGGTTCAACCCGATAAACCACGCGGCGTCGCGCGCGCCAACCGTGGTCGTGCGGGCCTGCGGGTACGCTGCAAGGAGCTTATCGACGGCCGCGGGGCCATCCGCAACGCTGTCCAAGTCAGCGAACAGCGTGGGCACCGGCCCATGATCCTTATCGCTCAGGCGGGCCTCGATGCGGTGCAGCAGGTCGAGGAAGCGGTCCGGCCAGGTGGGGTCGGTCCACGGGAACGCCAGATCCACGAAGCGTTCGACCCACTCCGCGTAGGTCATTTCATTGAGGTCGCCGAAGTACGGCTTGGCGGTCTTGTTCAGCGCTTCAATGATCTCCTCGCGGCGGGCCTCCATGGCCTCATCGCTGGGTTCGATGGAGGAAATCAGGCGGGAACACGCGGCGGATGCGTTATCCACCTCGTACATATCGGCGTGCAGGTGCGACAGGCCCGAGGTCACGCCGCCCTTGGATTCGCCGCGGCCCACCCAGCCATCGGAAATGCCGGGGGTGTCCTTGAGCAGCTGCTTGACCTGCGGGGAGGTCTTCGCCTCCTTGGTGGTCATGGCTGCGGTGCCCACCAGGATGCCGTCCACCGGCATCGCCGGGACGTGGTACTTGGTGGACCAGGAACCCGTGAGGTATTCCGCGGACTTCTCCGGGGTGCCGATGCCGCCGCCGACACACACCACAACATTGGGCTCGCGGCGGATTTCCGCGTAGGTGGCCAGCAGCAGGTCATCCAGGTTTACCCAGGAGTGGTGGCCGCCGGCGTGGCCGTCCTCCACCTGCATGATCACGCTGGTGGTGGGGTTATTGCGGGCGATATTCAGCACGGCACGGATCTGCTCCACGGTGCCGGGCTTAAAGCTGATATACGGGAAGCCGTCCTCGTGCAGCTGGGAGATCAGCTCGTTGGCTTCCTCCAGCTCCGGGATACCGGCGGAAATGGTCACGCCGTTGATGGCGGTGCCGGCGGCGCGGGACCGAGACACAATGCGCTGCACGCCGAACTGCAGGTTCCACATGTAGCGGTCAAAGAACATGGAGTTAAATTGCGCGGCGCGGCCCGGCTTGAGGCGTTCGACCAGACCATCGCGGTTCTTGGCAAACACCTCCTCCGAATACTGGCCGCCGCCCGCCAGTTCCGCCCAGAAACCGGCGTTAGCGGCGGCGGCAACGATCTCCGGGTCCACGGTGGTGGGGGTCATGCCAGCCAGCAGGATCGGGGAGTAGCCGGTCAGGCGGCTAAACGCGGTGACCACCTTGATGCTGCCATCGGGCAGCTCCACCAGCTTGGGTGCGAAGCGATCCCAGGTTTCCTCCCGGGGGATTTCCGTGCCGGGGGTGGCCAGCTTATCGCGATCATCCGCGGTGCCGGCCGGCACCATGGTCACACCGGTGCCTTCAAGCAGCGGGGTGGTAATGCGCTGCAGGCCGTGGCCAGCCTCCGTCACCAGCAGGTGGGAAACCTGCGAAGCGGCGAGTAGCTTCTCCAGTTCGGCGGGCCAATCGTGGTGCTTTACTAAAATATCGTCGGCGAGGCGCTGGGCGTCGATATCCAAACCCAGCTCGGCGGACCACTGCGCGGCCTGGTTCGCGGCGTCCTGCATGTGGCTGTGATGGAACGGGGCGGATACCTCGAGGTAATGGAACTTAGGCTCCACGCGGGTGCCGCCGGTGCGCTTTTCATCCAGCTCCTTGTTGTGCAGCTCCGCCGCCTGTTCAACCAGGCGTTCTACTTGGCGGAGCTTCGCCGGTTCGCCAGAAATCACGAACTTGGTGTGCCCGTTACGCAGGGCCACCTCGGCGCCCGGCACCTGCGCTACGGCGCGTTCGATGACCGAGTAGGGGACACTACCCACGCTGAGCATCCACGGCTCGCCCACCTGGGCGCTGAGCTGCTGGGCGCCCAAGGTACCGGCGGTGCCGAGTAGCAAGGCGAAGGCTAAGACATCTACGAGTTTTTCTTCGTCATCAATGACGTTTGCGGCGGCGACGCCGAGGCTGCCCTGAGAATGGCCAACGAAGGAGGTCTTGTTGAGGTCAAGGCCGACATTCTGCAGGTGCCACATCACGGCAATCTGCTTCAACACAATGCCGGGTACGCTCACCGCAGGGGTGGCATCAATTTCGAGGACGCTCGGTGCGTCTGGGTTAGTGATCAGATCTTTCAGGCGGGCATCCGCGCCGGGTGCCGCCGTAGCCCGCTGCCGAGCGAAAGGTGCGATCCTGTGTTCGGCTTTCTCCAATAGGGGGACAAGCCGGGGGTCTTCCGATTCTTCCAAAGCCTTAGCCCAAGGTGAGGCCTGGCCCGAGAAGAGCAGTGCCGGGTATTCAAAAGAATGTAACGGCAACAGGGACGACAGAATCATGCAAAAACTCCTCTTGTTATAACAAGCCTTCTACGGCGCATAGATTGCGTCGCTCGAATGCTAACAAGGGATACTTTCACCGTCGAATACATTATTGTATCGTGCCTGCAAGGTGGGTAAAAATCCATTCTTACAGCAAGCTGTTAGCGCACTTGGAGGTGTCGGGAAGCGCCAGCTGCGTACGCGCCGGAAGAATCGAACGCTATTGCGGAAGGGGTTCTGAGCAGGCAAGCAGCAGGGTGAGGATCATTTCCACGGCATCTTCGTCCTGCAGTATCCCATTTGGGTGTTCGACGGCACGGTTGGGTTGCCGTACTTCTATTTTCCATGCAGAAATACCGGATGCGCGTAAGGCAATTCCTAATACAGCTTGCGTAATAGCTTCTGGACGCCGGTTGAGTGTCCGCCCCACCTGATTCACAATTAATTCCAACACCTGGGCTACGCGGAGTACAAACTGTCGATTGATCTCGCGGAATTGCAATGCCCACTCCGGAACCCTCGCGGCGCGGGAAAGGAGCTCATTGTGCAGAATAAACAGTTCCCGGGTCAGCCCAAGTTCTACCTGGGCTCGGGATAAAAACATAGACACCTTCTGCGCGGCGTCGACCTCGTCGAGGGCCGCCGGAATTGAGCCAGACCAGCTGGTCACCACGCTATCTAGGCGGCAAATGATCCGCTCGTAGGCATCCTGCGCCACGTGCGAAAACAAATCCTCTTTCGACGCGTAATTAGAATAAAACGCCCCGCGAGTTAAGCCCGCCTCTTTGCAGATACGCTCTTGGGTACACCCCTCAATGCCGTGCTGCACAATCACGTTGCGAGCTGCCTCAACTAAACGTTGCTGTGTTCTTAATCGGCTGCTCATTCAACCGTCACTTTCAAAACTCGCAGGGCGTCGCGCCAACCAGACAAGCGCACACAAATCATTGTGCCACGCGTGTGGTTTATCAACGGTCTCTATGGTGAAGTTCGCGTCATCGCAGTGGTGTTCTTCACCATATTTGCTCCGGCGGGGCACTTGGGGCGTGGTGCGGTGATTTGGTGAAGTTGAAGCGGTTGCTGGGTTCGGCGTTCAGGCAGATTCAGCACGCCGGCCGTCGTGCGATGGTGTTTCCGCAGGACGCCGAACTTGCTCTGTTCGATTTGCCTGAGGCAGATCCGGCGGGGCCGATCGTTCGGGATAATTTGACCCTGATCGTCTGGGAAGCTTCGCCGGCCCTTGCTTGCCGATAGGTTGTGTGCAGCCGTTGACCTGCGATCGTCCGGAATTTCTTCATTGGGCGCCTCAACGAAGAATGGAAGGACCAGCTGCGGCGTTTTCGGCCCAGATTCGTCCGGAATTTCTTCGTGAGGGCCCCGAATGAAGAATAGAAAGACCAGCCCCAGGTCGGCGGTTGTGCACAACCCACCGGTGACCTTGGCGGTGGTGTATAACCTACTGCCGCTGGGCGACTTGGGGGCCGAAACCAGCCGACGATTTTCCGCGCTCAGGCAGATTCGACACGCCGGGACGCTAGGGACGGTGTTTCCGCAGGAACGCGAAACGGCCGTGTTAGATCTGCCTGAGGCAGATCAGGCGAAGGGGGTTGGTTCGAGAAAGTTCGAACGCGGCTGCACGGAAATGCCTTGTGAGGCCAGGTGGCGGGTGATCCGCCGACAGGTCGTGTGCGTTCCGGATAGGTTGTGTGCAGCTGTTGACCTGCGATCGTCCGGAATTTCTTCATTGGGCACCTCAACGAAGAATGGAAAGACGAGCTGCGGCGTTTTTGGCCTGTCATCTCTCAGGACCTTGGTAACAACCTGTTTCATCACCTTGGTGACAACCTGTCTCATGTCCTTGGTAACAGTCTGTCTCATGGCCTTGGATGCAACGAGTCTCATGACCGTGGAAACGATTTTGGTGGTGTTCGTTTTCAATTAGGTGCATGGTTCGTCCTCTTTCGCCGAATGTGCGGCGTTTAATTGTTGAATTTGATCCGTGTGCCGCGAACGGCATGAGTATTACGGAGTTTTGTGCGGTTCATGGCATTAGCCGGAAAACGTATTATGCGATCAAAAAGCGTTTTGAGCAGGAAGGATTTGGGGCGCTGCATCCGCGGTCGAGTGCGCCGCATAAGCCTGCGACTACCTATGATGAGGCTACGGTGTCGATGGTGCTTGCGATGCGGGAGCGGCTTGGCCAATTTGGTTGGGATAATGGGCCGCGATCCATTTGGTATGCGTTGATTGATCAGCCGAATGTGGTGCAGCCGATTCCTTCGGTGTCGACGATTGCTCGGATTCTGGCTGCTGCGGGTGTGGTCGCGAAGAATCCCCGGAAGCGGCCTCGCTCATCGATAGTGCGCTTCGAGCGATCCTGTGCCATGGAGTTGTGGCAGCTGGATGCGTTTTCCTATCGGCTCGCTACTCCGGCGGGCACTGTGATCACGATTTACCAGCTCATCGATGATGCAACCCGATTTGATGTGGGTACTACGTATGGCACCAAGCCGGAAAATGGGGCAGATGCGTTGAACTGTGTAGTTAACGCGATCCGTGTCTATGGGGTACCGCGCCAATTGCTGAGCGATAATGGTGGCGCGTTTAATCAGATTCGCCGGGGCCGGATCACTGCGCTGCATCGGTTTCTTGCCGTCAAGGGTTGTGAGGCCATTACTGGCCGGGCGGATCATCCCCAAACTCAAGGCAAAAACGAACGCTCCCATCAAACCTTGGTGAAGTTCCTTGATGCGCACAAGCCCAGTACTGAGGCCAAATTGAAGGAATTGCTCAGTGAATACCGGGAGTACTACAACAACAAGCGGAGGCATCAAGCACTCGGGGGTATGACCCCGAAACAGGCCTGGGACAGCATCGAACACCGCCCTAGTAGCGGCGAGCCCATCACCCAGGAGCAATTGACTGCAGAGATTGAAAAATACCGGCAGGCCCGTTCGAGCGAGTCCCCCAGCGCTGCAGATGGCCTCGACCAGGATCCAGCAATGCTGTACATCAAACCCTCGTCCAGACCACGTTTCGCGCTCGCGGGGTACTACATCAATATCCCCAAACGGCTTACCGATAAGCACTACTACGTCGTTCACACCGACGATGAATACGCGCTATTCGATTCCGTCGACGGCGTCATGGTCCTGCGAATCCCACTGCCACTAAACGTGCTCGGCGAACCGATCGGCGCCACCGTACCCCTTTGGAAAATCATCGGCGCGTACCTCCACGAGGCCCCGCCGTGGTTTCTCAAACGACAGCAGCAATGGCTACAACAACACCCCACCGCCGCTGCTGAACTAGAGGATTAACTACCCGCTCGCGCGTTACCAAGGTAATGCTACTGGTTGTCACCAAGGTGATGATACTGATTGTTACCAAGGTGATGGCACAGAGTGTTACCAAGGTCGCGAGATTCTACACGGCGTTTTTGGCCCAGATTCGTCCGGAATTTCTTCGTGAGGGCCCCGAATGAAGAATAGAAAGACCAGCCCCAGGTCGGCGGTTGCGCACAACTCATCGCGGGGCGGGCGTCGAGGCTGGTTGTGCGCAATCCATCGGCTGGGTGGTGGTTTGGGGCTAGACGGCGAACGCCTTAGCGCATCCGCTATTCGAAGATCACGGTGCGATTGCCGTGCACCTGCACGCGGTCTTCCAGGTGGAAGCGCAGCCCGCGGGCCAATACCACCTTTTCCGCGTCCCGCCCTAGCCGTTGCATATCGGCCGGGGTGTCCTTATGGCTGACTCGGATGACGTCTTGTTCGATGATTGGGCCGTCGTCAAGGTCGCTGGTGGCGTAGTGGCAGGTCGCACCAATGAGTTTCACGCCGCGTTTATATGCCTGGTGGTAGGGCCTGGCCCCCATAAAGGAGGGCAGGAAGCTGTGGTGGATATTGATCGCCCGGCCCGCCCACATCTCGCACAGGTCTGGAGGCAGGATCTGCATAAAGCGGGCCAAGACGATCGCCTCCGGGTTGTGGGATTCCACGATTGCGGCGACCTGGTCGAAGGCGCGGCGTTTGCCAACGGCATCCTTGGGAAATGGCACGTGGTGGAACTCGATGCCGTGGTGTTCGGCGATGGGGCGGAGGTCATCGTGGTTGCCGATCACAGCGGCCACATCCATGGGGTAATCGTTTTGCGCCACGCGGCCCAGCAGATCGTGCAGGCAGTGCCCCTCCCGAGTCACTAAGATAACTGCCTTTTTATGGCGGGAAGTATCCCAAATCCGCCACCGAGAATCCTCGCCCAGTTCCGCGGCAACCGCACCGAAACGTTCCTTCAATTCGGCGAAGCTGATGCTTATGGAATCCGCGCGCACCGCCTGCCGGGTGAAAAACCAACCGCTGTCCGGGTCCGTAAAATAACCGGCCTCTGTGATCCACCCTCCGAGCTCCGCGATAAAGGTGGAAAGCCTAGCCACGATGCCCGTGGAATCCGGGCAGCCGAGGGTTAAAACGTACTGGTGTTCGGAAAGCGAATTGGTGGTCATTGCTGGGATTTTACCCCAGGATGATCCGCATGGCCTCTCGGGTCTGCGTGATGCTCAGATTCAGGAACTGGTTCAATTGTTCGTCGGTCATACCGGCCCCGATAAGGGCGGCGGTACGGACGATTAACTTGCCATCGTCGAGAATCGCCGTGATATACGGATTGTCGCTGGCACGTTCGATCTGGGCGTTGGGGGCCTCCATGATCAGCTCGTACACCAGATACTCGTCCGTAACCGTTAGGTCCACCGGTACACCATGGTCCGCAACGTGCACGCGGTGGCCGCGCACCGGGACGTCGACAAGCCCAATGCCAGTAAAGAAGTCAGCCACGCGCGCGGGGGTCACGTACGGGGTAGCCTCCTTGGTCAGGAACATCGCGGGGGCGTCCGCATCGGGGAGCAAACCGTTCAAACGTGCAATCTCGGGGTGAAGTTCGGGGCAGTCCTGCATCAGTTATTCTCCTTGAGCGCGCGGGTCAATGCGGCGGCCTGGCGTAGGGAAGTACACACAAAATTATGAAGCTGGGCCAAGGTGTAGGGGGTGGAGCCGTCTAGAATCGCCTCGCCAGCAACCTCGATCGGCAGGGCCTTCATGCCCGGATTCGCAATGTTCCACCGCTCGCAGGCCTGCGGGTCCGCCGTGAAACCATCCGTGAAATGCACCATTGCGTTATAAATATTGAAGCCTGGGTCGTAGGCGAACGTTACCTGGTACCCCTCTTGGTGGACGTGAAACGCCGTGCCGGAGGCATCGGGTTCGAAAGCGAGATCCTCCACTCCGAAAATGATTGGTAGCGCCTTCGTTCGAAGTGACAAATCGGGCTCTGTGGGCTTGCCTTTGCCGCGGGCCATAACGACTCCTCATAAGTGGTATACAACGATTCCAAACGTTAGCGTGTCGTAAGGGCGCTTACAAGGAGAAACGGCGAGACTGTGGTGGGATTAATGTATGAACGAAATAGCACTTACCGCCCTCGCCCCCGCCACGTCCGCCGCTGATGTGCGTAGCTTGCTTGCCGACGCCCGCGCGCACGACGTCGATACTGTGGTCATCGCGCCGCACCTCCTGCACGCCGCCGGGGAACGCCCCCGTGTTCGAATCGTATCTACGGCGGGTTGGCCCACCGGGAACCATCACATATTGGTGAAATGCGCCGAAGCGCGGCTTGCCGTGCAATGTGGGGCGAGCGAGATTATTTTGGTGCCGGATTTGGCGAACCTACAAGACCAAAACGCGCTGATCGCCGAAGTGGTTGCCGTGCGGGAGGCGGTGCCGCATCCGGCAATGCTGATCGTTGCGTTGCGGGCCCCAGATCCGGCGATGGTAGAGACGGCCCGCATGGCTGGGGCCGATAGGCTGCTGATCTTGGATGCGGTGGCTGCAGATCTTGCCGCCGTCGGTGGCTCGGCGGGTGAGGTTTGGGCCCTTGGGGAAGATGAGGCCGCGCTATTGGATGCGGGCGCAAGCAAAGTGCTTATGGAACGAGGGGCTTAGGTGTGGGTTAGCGCTATGTTTTGGTCGGCGTAGGACATGACCAGCGGGTCATGGGTGGCGACGATCACCGTCGCGCCGTCGATAGTCATCTGCTTGAGGTGATTGAGCACAACGATGGAGTTTGCCTCATCGAGGGCGCCCGTAGGTTCGTCGGCGAGGATGAGGGGAGGACGCTTCAACAAAAGTCTGGTAAGGGCGACGCGTTGCTGCTCGCCACCGGAAAGCTCGAACACGGGGCGGTTGCCATAGCGGGAAAGGCCTACGGTGTTCAAGGCTTCGTCGATAAGGTTTTTGCGGGGGCGGAACCAACCCATAGCGAGCGCCACATTGTTGTACACGGTTTTATCCGGGACGAGGGCGTAATCCTGAAACAGGTAGCCCACCGTATTGCGGCGGAACTTTAACAAACCGCGCGAACCTAGCTGGGTAATCTCCTTCCCCGCCACCGTGATTGAGCCAGCGGAAGGCTGAATCAGGCCGCCCAGGCAATTCAGCAACGTGGACTTGCCAGAACCCGAGGAACCGGTGAGCGTAGTGACCGTCCCAGGTACACATTGGAAATCTAGGCCAGAAAATACGGTGTAATTACCAAAGCTCTTAGACAAATCATTCACGGTAAGCACGCTGAAACTTCTTTCCAAGGGTAGAGATGGCAAGCCCCGCAACGGACGCAAGGACAGCTAGGGCGACAATGGTGGCGGTGATGGGTTGGGTACGGGCAAGCTCAAAAGCGGCTGGGCTGCCGGACTGTAAATCTCTTTGCAGCTCCAGATGTATGCGCAACAGGAAATACAGGGGCAATAATGCGAACACACAATCAGCCACGAAGGATAGACCGTGAGTGCGCAACCACCTCACACCCAATAGCTGGTGCACTTGCAGGCGCCGCGCGTGGCGAGTGCGGTACACCAATACCTCGGCGACAATGATTACCCCAAGCAAGACGCACAAGAGTGAGAGGTTGGAAAGACTCTGTCGGAGTTCATGATTGAGATTACTTTGGGCTAACGCCAACCGCTCGGCGGCCGTGCTATAACCGCCCACCGTATTGATTTTTGGCACTTTGTCTGGGGCGACATATAGCACGCTCCCCTGCGTAGCCTTTGCTGCCAAATTACGGTCCGAAAGCGCGGTTAGACCCGGCGGTAGGATAATGATAATTGAATCGCTGGTTGTGGCGCGCGGTTGAAAAATCATGGACGTAATAGCGAAGGTAAAGACTTCCTTGCCTCTAGGGAGTTCTTGGTATGAGATATTTGTGCTTGCTGCCGCTTCGCCCGCGAGTTCCCTTTCGAAATCAATGAGCTCCAAAGCGCTGCGAAGCTGGGAATCTGATGTATTAGGCGGTGAGGCGATGATAATAGAATCGTCTTGTTGATCTACCTGGATTCCATTGAGCTCTGCAAATTTACGGTTTGCCAAGATCGCAGGTGAAAAGTTCAAGTGATCGCCTATACTCAGCATGTCTGCCAAAACTATTTCTTCGCGCAGATCTGAATCACGCAGGCTGGGGGCCAAGTGTTCTGCGTAATCCTCGACGCCGGCGTTAATGAGGATTTGCGTTAGGTTCTGGTAGTTTTGCCAAAGAGTCGCTTCGCTTTCTTGCAACGATCGTTCTTTGAACAGTGAGACTGCGAAGATTAGGGTAAAAGTAAGCATGTAGAGCGTAAAAACTTTTACCGCTGAGGTGATGGCAATTAATACCTTGCCCGGTAACTGGCCCTTGAGCGCGGAAAGTAAGGACAATAACCGCAGGGATGTGATGCCAGCCATTAGTCCCGTGCAGATAGCTGCGAGACCTAACCCCAAGATCGTTACATAAACGGGAGCAAAAAGGCTGAATCCTGAAAATTGATTGTAAAAACCTAGGAAAATTAAACCGGCGATGTTGACGATTGCAAAGACGATCAGCGTAAAACGTGCGGACTGCCGATTCATGGAAACGAAGGACCAGGACGCGTTCAACCCGTGTAACCTTATGATTGCCTGCTCACGCGCAGTAAAGACTACGCCTGCGAGGCTTACCAGGCCAAGAAAGACGAGCGAAATAAGCACTGTATGAACTGTCTGATCCATGAATAAGTAATCTATTAACAAGTGCTCGCGTTCGATTACTTCAAAGCCCAACTCGCGGATGAACGATAGGAACTTTTCCTTTGCCTCAGTGTCGCCAACGATGGTGTACTGTCCGCGTGGATCGTTTGTGGTGATCTCACTAAGGGGGCGGAACTCAGTCGTAATTTCTCTATTAAAGCCTTGTGCATATATGTCTGCGTTTGTGGCGTAGAATGTATTATTAGTAAAAGCTGTAGTGAGGTCGGGTTTGGAAAGCGCAATGGGGATATTCTCGGTATCAGAGAATTTCTGTAGCGCTTCCCAGTATTGTTCGCCGGAGATTTTTGGGGAAGTGTCCGTGATTAGAACAGCGTGATTCCCTGCGGTGTATTGATCTGATTCTAGGGTTTTAGTCAAGGAGAATGCACTGATCGCGGCAATGATCGCAAGAAATGCATAGGCGGCCGACAGGGGGCGAAGAAAAGATTTCACGGACACTCCTCGTGGCTACTTATGCTGTGGGATGATTGATGGATCTTCGCACAAAAATGAGTGCCGCGCGACCAAGTTTTTGTTCCTTTACCCCCCGAAGTTTAGCGATCGATTTGAGTGTTACCTAACTGGGCTAAAGGTAGAAATACTCTTGCCTTTGCTGGCCAGCGGTTAGTTACACTCACTTGAATAGTGTTAAGTTGTGGCTTGTGAATTGCTACCTGGCACCGGCTCGTGGTGAATGGGGGTATGAAAAACCGCGAGCTGGTATTGCTCGCGGTTCGACGTTGTGGCCTAGTGCTTGGCGTGCGTTGTTATTGCGCGGTGGCGTTTTGCCGTTGCAGGTCGGAAAGATTGACGTTGCTGCCGCCGAGTTCGAGTTGCACACCGGTCTCGGTGACCTGGACGTGTTGCACCTGGAGGTTTCCGGCGAATTTGGATGCCCCTTCGCGCAGCGAATGGGAGATGCCGTCTGAGACTTCGGGCGGGAGCGCCATGCCTAGCACGCTGGCGTTTGCGGCTTCGAGTACCAGTTGACCGTTTTCCGCCTTGGGGGTGATTTCAACGGTGGCGCTGCCTTGGGCGAGTTCGGCGATAATCACATTGCGCGCGGCGTCCATACGTATGGCGCTGACCTTGGTTAAGTCGCCGAAGATGCTTTGGCTGCTGGCTTGCTCGGCCATGGCGAAAATGAAATCGGTGGGCATTTCCGTATTCAGCGTTAGCGTGCCGGCAATTGGCTCTTGGGAGTTCGTGATGTCCAGGGATCGAACATTGATATCCGTTGGCGGTGCGCCGGTCTGCGCTGCCAGGTCAAGGGTTGAGGGTACGTGGATTTGTACTTCCGGCACATTGCGGGTGGCGGCGGCAAATAGGAGTGGGGTTGCTCCGAAGGAGACGGTCGGTTGTTCGTCTTGTTCGGAAATTCCTGCGGAGGCGGCGATGCTTTGGCGGAGTTCTTTACCAATGAAAGTGCGGAATCCTATCTCCGCGGTGACACCAACAACAAGGATTACTACAAGTAGACCAACCAGAACTTTCTTCATTCCACGAGTATCCCGCAAGCTACCGCTGAATGCTAGGCGACATACGCCCACGGCACCGTGAGAATATTGTCGCGGATGCGGCGGCGTACTGGTTCTAGGGGGATACCAGCGTCGATAAGCAGTTCGCGCGCCTCCCGCCAGCGCACGCGCGGCCCGTAAGGTGCCCACCCTGCCGCGCGATCCCAGGCGGCGTCCGCCTCCCGCAGCAATGCGTAAATATTTTCGCCCACTATATTGCGGTG
Organism: Corynebacterium canis; assembly: GCF_030408595.1. Taxonomy (NCBI): domain Bacteria; kingdom Bacillati; phylum Actinomycetota; class Actinomycetes; order Mycobacteriales; family Corynebacteriaceae; genus Corynebacterium; species Corynebacterium canis. The sequence goes on from NZ_CP047080.1 coordinate 239,198, forward strand.
GATCAAGGCTTTGGGCAGGCGCTCGGCAAGGTCCGAAGGGCGCGCCGAGTGGTGTGGGTCCCAGGCGAGCGTGAGGGATTGGGGGCCGCGGGCGTCGAGAAGCACCCACGAACAGCGGCGGCCAAGCTCGTCGCATGTACCTTCGATAAAATAGCCGCCGCGTGCGAGGTTACCGCAAACCTGTTCCCATGCTTCGGTGACCTGGGAAGCGTCGTATTGGCGCAGCACATTCAGGGCGCGCACCAGCACCGGGGTGTTGCCGGCCAGCTCAAAACCCCCGCGGGCAAAGCGCACATTCTCCCGCGGCGGCAGTACCCGCGCGGGGTCGATCTCAAGGCCCAGCACGTCCACATCCGCGCGGGTTTTCCGCAGCCACCGAGCCCACTCGCAGGTGGTGGTGTGGGAGGCGCCATAGCCGAGGTCAATCACCAGCGGCCGTTCCGCATGAATGAGCGATCGTCGAATGTCCTGGTGGTGGTGCATCCAACGATCGCAACGGCGCAACCTATTGCTGTGCGTGGTGCCGCGGGTGATCACTCCAATGGTTGTCTGCGCGCGAAAACGAGCCCGCAGATTATGGGCGTGATCGGGCATTTAGAGGTTTTCGGAGATCCACTTTTCCGTGAGTGCGGCCTCGTTTGCCAGCAGCTCGCCCAGCGCTTCGGCGACCTTCGGCTCGATGGCGGGGCCCATGAACGGGATGGTCACACTGACCTCATTCGCATATGTGAGCGTGGTGGTGTCGCCCTCACCGGCGATGGCGATATCGCCCTTGAAATCAACCGGGGCGCCCTTGACATCGGCGGTGTAGCTGGCGGCGGATTCGGATGCGACCGTAAACACCCGCTTGATCTTGAGCGACTGGCTGATCATCGCCCGCACCGCCTCCGGCAGCAGGTCCATGGGCATGATTTCATACAGCACTGCCTCTGCGCCGGTGCCGGTCGCGGTAAAGGAATGCACCTCGCCCGGCTCGGTGGACAGGTTCGCCACGTTGTACGCCCAGTAGTCCGCATTGGTCAGCGCTGCGAAGACTTTTTCGGGGGCGTGGTTGATAGTGACAGTAGTTTCAATACGCGTAGCCATAACCAACAGACTACCGTTAGAACCGTGAATGATTCATCGCTTGCCGCACGTCTTGCTGCCATTGAAGGCGTTACGCTCGACCCCGAGGTTACATTTGCCCAGCTCACTACTTTGCACCTCGGTGGCACGCCGCGGCTCGCGGTGCGCTGCACAACCGTTGCTGCGGTAGCAAACGTAGTTTCGCTTCTCGACGCCGCTGCTGTCCCCGCCCTAGTCGTCGGCGGCGGTTCCAACCTCGTCGTGGCCGACGGAGACGTGGATGTGGTGGCGGTGATTCTCGAATGTGATGGCGTGCACGTGGAGCCCGCAACCGGGGTGGTGGTAGCCGAGGCCGGTGCGGTATGGGACGACGTGGTTTCCATGTGCGTTGCCGCGGGCCTAGGCGGTATCGAATGCTTGTCCGGTATTCCGGGGTCCGCCGGTGCGACCCCAGTGCAAAACGTGGGAGCCTACGGGGTGGAGGTTTCCGATGTGCTTACGCGGGTGCGCCTTTGGGATCGCGAGCGTGGGGTGGATGAGTGGGTACCCGCCGCAGCATTGGATCTGGCGTACCGATATTCCAACCTGAAATTCTCCGGCAGGGCCGTGGTATTGGCGGTGGAATTGACCCTGCATACCGATGGTTTGAGCGCCCCGCTACGCTTTGGCGAATTGGTTCGCGTGCTGGGCGCGGAGGCCGGGGATCGCGTGCCCGCCGCGCGGGTTCGCAATGCGGTGCTGGAGCTGCGGCGCGGCAAAGGCATGGTGTATGACCCCGCCGATGTGGATACCTGGTCCGCCGGATCCTTTTTCACCAACCCCATTGTTTCCGCCGCGCAGGCCTCGAAGGTGCGTGCGATTGCGGAGGAGCTTGGGAAGGCGGATAGCATGCCCTGCTTTGCCGTCGAAGGCGGCTGGAAACTCTCTGCGGCCTGGCTTATCGATCACGCAGGTTTTGCCAAAGGCTACCCCGGCGACGGGGCGGTGGCGCGGCTTTCCACCAAACACACCTTGGCGCTGACCAACCGCGGCACGGCGAGTACCGCGGACCTGGTGGGGCTCGCCCGCGAGGTCCGTCGGGGCGTCGAAAAGGTGTTTGGGGTGAGTTTGGAGCCCGAGCCCGTGTGGGTGGGTGTAACTATGTAAGTCATACGCGCATGGGCATTGGGGGTAGTGTACGCGGCAGCTTTTCGGAGGGAATGCTTGTTTTGTCTGGAAATCAACGGAAATAGCGCTGCCGGGGTACCCCTTAAAAGAGGTTTTAGAAGTGCTGGGGGTTGAAAGGGAAGCATTGCCTAACTAGGGTGTTACATGTTTTTAACACCTTCGGCATTGCGCCAACAACGTGAAGCGCGACGGCGGAGGCAGCCGAGCTAGGAAAAGAGATCCTTGTGGGAAATCAACAGAATGCCGCAACCAGAAACGCGACACGTGAATATTTGGTCGCCGCGGCCATTGGCGTTGCGGGATCGGTGATTATTGTCCCCCTGATCTACCTGCAAGTTGGCCTGAGCCTCCTGCACTTCTACCTGGTGGCGGCGGTGCTCGGCTTCTGGGTGCTGCCCTTCGCCCTTGCCTCGCTGCTGGTGCGGCGTCCCGGGGCGACGCTGATCGCGGCATTGACAATCGGCTTTATCTCCGCATTGACCTCGCCATTCGGTGCCAGCGCGCTGGGGGCGCTTGCCCTGGAAGGCGTGCTGTTCGAACTCCCATTTGCGGTGCTGTTGTATCGGCGGTGGAGCGCCTGGCAATACGTGATCAGCGTGATCCTGCTGTGCAGCTTCCTCGGGTGGTTCGTGCCCCAAGCGGTGGGCAGCGACCAACAATCGACGATCGCCAGCCTGATCTGTGCGCTCATCGCCACCGCCACAGGGTTGGTGTTATTGCTGGTCACCTATAGGTTGCATACCAAAGTGCTGGCCGCGGGAGTGCTGCGTAAGCGTTAGGGGGCGGTGCACATGCGGGTAGACAAGGAAACCGAAACAATCGCGGCGCAGGCGGTGAGCATTGAGACCGCCACCGGTGCGCAAATAGTTTCAAATGTTTCCTTGCGCCTAGGCGTGGGCGAGGGGTGTTTGCTCGTCGGCGATTCGGGGTGCGGGAAATCCACCTTCCTGGCGGCCTGCGCCGGGGTAATTGCGGAAACCCATCCGGACCTGCGTGTCTTGGGCGAGCTGCGCGTGCTCGATCACGCGGAGATCGAATACCCGTTGCACGCGGGGATCGGCTACGTAGCCCAAGACCCCGACGCCTATGTGCTCATGCCCACCGTTTGGGAAGAGGTTGCGTTTCCCCTGGAAAACCTGGGTTTGCCGTACGCGGAAGTAGTGCGGCGGACCGAGCGCTGCCTCGCCGAGTTCGCGCTGGAGCATCTGGCCTCGGCCAGTCCGTGGCAGCTTTCGGGAGGGCAACGCCAGCGGCTCGCCATGGCCTGCATTTGGGTGGCCGAACCGAAACTGTATTTGCTCGATGAGCCGACCGCGCATCTCGACGCCGCGTGGGGGCGCCGCCTCCTTGAAAACCTCAACGAACGCGTCGCTGGCGGCGAGATTTCCATGCTGATGGTCACGCACAAACAGCACACCGAAAGCGATGGCTCCGCCAGCGTGTTCCGCCTTTCCCCCCAACACCCATCCACGATCGCGGCGGAACCGCTCGCACTGGGATTTACCATCGAGAGTGGCTACGATATCGAGCTTGACCAGCTAGTGAGCCGTAAGAATCTGGTCGGTTTGCCGGCGGTGAGCGCGACGCTCAAAGCGGGGGAAATCACCGTGATTCGCGGCGAAAACGGCAGCGGGAAATCCAGCTTATTGCGGGTGCTTGCGGGGGCGGCGCGACCGCACAGTGGCGCGGTCAGGGGGCCCGGCCAATTGCTCGGGCGGACCGCATGGTGCCGGCAAAACCCCGAACTCCAGTTTGGTGATGTCACCGTCGCCGATACGATCCAACGGGCCAGCACCGCAACCGTGCGACGCGAGGCATGGAGTCAGGCGGAAATACAGCACCTGCGGGCGGCGCTAAAGCTCGACCATATCGAAGAGTGCGCCTCAGTGTTTACGCTCTCCGGTGGCGAACAGCAGCGCCTCGCGGTGCTGGCGGCCACGCTTCGCGCCGCCCCAATCATGCTGTTCGATGAACCCACCGCGAACCAAGACCCCGTGACAAAAACGCTGGTAGCCAGGTGTCTCCGCGCGCTCGCCGATGCCGGTGCGACCGTTATATGGGTATGCCACGACGAACAGCTCGCCGCCGAATACGCGGACGCAACAATCGACTTGGGACGCGCGCGAACGGAAGAGCCCGCACCCGCCGCCGCGCGCACCGAACGCGCCGAGCGCCACAGCCAGCAAGCATTGCATCCCGTGGCCATCCAACTCTGCGTTTTCGCACTCATCGTCGCATCGTTCGCCATCGAATCGGCGGGTGTGTTGCTCGGTTTGCTAGCGGTGGCCGTGGCCATCCTTGTAGCGCTGACGTGGAAATCGCCCCGCGAGCTGGCAACAAAATTGCAAGTGATCCTTGCCGTTGGCGTCGTATTTTCGCTCGTGGGGGCGCGCAGCAGCCTCGCGGGCGAGATGTGGAACCCGTATTCGATTATCGTTGCCGGTGCGAGCCACGGCATGGCATTGGCCCATTGCGTCGCGTGGGCCTTAATCGGCGGCACGGTGACAAACGCGCGGCGGGTGTTGGAATCGGCGTCGCAAAGCTTCCGCTTCAACGACAACTTCGTGGTGGTGCCCATGACGGGCATGTCAATCCTGCACTATGTGCGGCACCAATGGCGGGAGATCCTAGACACGCTGCTGGTGAACGAGGCGCGCGGAACCGGAATCTGGCGGCGCGCAACACGCCGCGTGCGGGTGGCCGTCCGTGTCGTGCTGCCGCTGCTCGTGGCCACCATTCGCTTTGCCGAACGCACGTCCGTAACGCTGCTTTCGCGCGGCTACCCGGCACCGAACCCACGAACGATCAACCAGCGTTATCGCTGGCGATGGCGCGACAGTGTCAGCGTATTCTGCGTCACCTTGGGGGTGATAGCGGTCAGCGTGTTGGCATAAGACCTGAGGAAAAACGTCGGCTCCCATAAATACCCATAAACCAGCGCCCATGAAAACAATAGTTCGACAGGAGGATCGCTATGGAGCCACTGCGTTATGCGCACTTTCTTGATGTGCTACTCGCCCACGAAGGCGAAGAAACTTTAGGGATAACCTTTATAGATTCACGAAGTGAGGAGTTTTATCCGTATGGGCAGTTAGTGAAAGACGCTGCTGTACTCGCGTCTTACCTCGCAGAATTGGGCGTTCGACGTGGTGACAACGTCATCATCCAAATTGAAGATAACAAGACTCTGGTACAAGCGTTTTGGGCGATTGCGTGGCTTGGTGCGGTGCCTGTCCCCCTTGGTGTGGCGCGCGATGCGCGGAGTGAACGGCTATTGTATTCCGTGTTTGAGCTCCTCGATTCGCCGTGGGTGCTTCACGCCGCAGAGCTCCCGCTTGGGCACGAAAAGATCGGCGATCGTCTCGTGCAATTCGAGGACATTGACGCCCTGCGTGAACGAATTGGTGAGCTTTCAACTGTTGCTTTTCCTCCCGTGCAGCTTCGTGGTGAGGAAACCCGAGTCATCCAGTTTTCTTCCGGTTCTACGGGCATGCCTAAAGGGGTGATCGTAACCGAAACTAATCTACTGGTTGGCTTGCAATCGACGGTTCCACGACGGCCAGCGAAGCTGCAAAACAAGATGCTTAGCTGGATGCCGCTCACACACAACATGTCAATGATCGGATTTCTCGTGTACGCGGTGTTTTCTGGATATCCACTTGCGCTGTTGCCGACCAAGTTGTTTGTGATGAATCCGGCGAGTTGGTTATATGCGATCGATCGGTTCCGCCCGACTATCACCGCTGCGCCCAATTTCGCCTTGAAGCATCTGCTTACCATGCTTCAGGCACGGCCAATTGCGGCAAATAAGGCGCCAGACTTGTCGTCCCTGCATAAGCTCGTGTGCGCGTCCGAGCCCATCAGCTTGGATTTAGTAAGCCAATTTGAATCCGCGATGGCTGGCTATGGGTTGCGTAAAAGCATTTTTGTATCGGGATACGGACTTTCCGAAGCGTGCCTCACGGTGGCTATGAGCGAAATATATGAGCCGTTGAAAGCCATCACCCTGGATAGGTCGAGAATCGCACCGGGGGCAACGGTCGCAGATATCACGCTTGAGGTTTCTCAGGGCGGAAGTGCATTTGTCAGTGTTGGGCAACCCGTTCCGAACCTCAAGGTCACGATTTGTGATGAGTCGGATAATGATCTTGCGGAGGGGGTAATAGGCGAAGTGTGTCTTGCGGGCGCTGCAATAACCGATGATGCGTTGACTGCACAGGGCAGGCAGAAACACCCTACAACGAGCTACGGCGCACTGAAGACGGGCGATATCGGCACGATTATCGACGGGGAGCTCTATATCATCGGCCGCATTAAAGACATAATCTTTATTGGCGGGAAAAACTACTACGGCAATGACTTGGAGCAAAGCATTGAGCAGAAATTCCCTGTTCAATGCGTTGCCGGTGGGTACACCAACGAAGTGACTGGCACGGAGTCTGTGGCGATATTCCTTGCGCCTAGCCAAACTCCTGTTAATCGGGAAAATGCTGCGCTCACCGATGCAGAGCGAGATGAGCTGTCGCACCAAGTTCGTTCCACATTAATGAAGGAGCTTGGTATTCCAGTAGACCGGATTTTCTGGGTTGACAGTATTCCCCGGTCAGCCACCGGCAAAAAGCTGCGGGGCGTGCTGATGTCTAGCCTGATAGAGGTGAAAAACTGATGAACGTAAGCGTGTCGGCTCGTGCCCTTGCGGAGAAGGTTCGGCAAATACTCACTGAGGTTTCTGGGGTGGATTTGGATGAGAAAGACTTTGTGCTGAAGAACTCAATTCCACATTCGGTGACTTTATTGCATTGTCTTCTGGGTATAGAGAAAGAATTCAATATTCAGCTACCTCTTGAAGACATTCGTTATGACTATCGTTTTTCCGAGCTTGTTGATCTAGTCTGCGCGAACCTCGACGAGGCGACGGTCCTAGGTGTTGAGCAGGATCCTCAGATGGGAGATGTCTGGGCAGACACGATTCCGCTGAACCAGATACAACTTGCTTACCTGTTTGGAACAAGCAAAGAGTTTGAGCTGGGCGGAACTGCAACGTATGTGTACTTTGAAGCCGAATACGATGCACCAAAAGAGCAGGTCGCGGAACATTTGGACTATTTGGTCTCCCGTCATTCGGCCTTCCACTATGTGCCGGACCTCGAGTCTGGGACGCTTACGCGCACAGAATCTCCACAGGCAGTAATACAAGTTCGCGATGGCATCGACGAGAGCGATTTGCGCGCGGAGCTCGAAGGCAAAGCGGTTCGATCATTTATCGAAGAGCCTGGTGCAATGCTGGTAGTAGCTGGAGAAAAGAAAACCAAGCTATTCGCTTATTTTAATATGGTCGTTTTTGATGCCGGTTCCATCTACGTCTTATTAGGCGAATTAGATCGGTTGATTGCTGGGAAGGAGCTTCCCCCCGTACTTCAGTGCGCGGAGGCAGTGGGGGTAGTGGCAGCTAGGAAGCAACGATTCGATGCTGCGGAGGACTTACGGTACTGGAAGCGTAAATTGCGCGATTTCCCAGAGCGACCAAATTCACTCGTGCCGCTGTTTGGAGAAAATGCGCCATCGATGCAGAGGGTTAGTTACCAGTGCTCTCCAGATTTGGTTAAGACGCTGGAACGAGTAGCTAGTGAGATGGAATGTAGTACATCCGCACTGATCCTCGGCGTGCATACGAGCGTGGTCAGCCGATGGCTGAATCAACCCGAAATTCCCTGGAATGTCACGGTAACAGATCGGGTGTTTTTGCCAAATCAACCTTGTCTCGGAGATTTCACGTCTTCGATGCTGATCTCAGGGCGCAGCGCAGCAGGCTCGAACCTTGCTCAAACGGTAGTCGAAATTAGCGGGGATATTCGAGAGGGTTTGCAGCATCGAGGCGTCGGCGGAGTGGAGTTGTTGCAGTGGTTGCAAGATTCCACAGAACGACGGCTCGCGCGCTGCCCGCTCGTCTTCACGAGTTATCTTGGAGGAGCTCAACGTAACACCGCGCGTGTAACTCACGCTTCGTCACGCACAGCACAGGTTGCTCTTGACGTCCAAGTTATGCCGACTGGTGATGGTATTGCTTTGTCCTGGGATGTGGTTGAAGAGTACTTCCCCGCATACCAGCGCATGTTTGATTTAGTGCTGCAGCAATTGGAGTCGCTAGGTCGGTTCGAAGCTAGTGCTATGCCGGTGCCAGCGGTGGACGTGCAAGCTTGCAAGCACGATCGTCGATACAACGCCACGAAGCGGGAATACCCCGACGTCACCCTAGTGGATCTCGTGCGCGACTCTGTGGAACGCGCACCGAATGCGGTCGCGGTGATTGATGTTGCTGGGTTCGAAGAGGCCATGACGTATACCCAGTTATGGGAAGCATCTGGGAGTATTGCCCAAGAACTCGAATTACACGGTATGTGCGTAGGCGATCGTGTTATTGTTCGCTATACACGAACCGCCCAGGATATTGTCAATGTGCTTGCCGTGGTGCGAGCAGGTGGCGCATATATTCCAGTTGATAGTCAATGGCCGGAGGTGCGTAGGCAACACATCCTGACACAAGCGGCGGCGTTTGCGGAGCTCTATGGTACCGCGATCACTTACACCGGTTCGCATCCGCAAGAGACAGCACGCTTGCGCCGAGGTGGTGTGCAGCCAGAGGATCTTGCTTACATAATTTTTACCTCTGGAACAACTGGTGCGCCGAAGGGTGTGGAGACCAGCCATCGAGCGGTAGTAAATACGATACATAGCTTGATTCAGGATTTGCAGCTCACCTCCGAGCATGCCTTCCCAGGTCTTTCAGCACTAAGTTTCGACTTGTCCGTATTTGACGTCTTTGCGGCGTTTGCGGTAGGTGGACAGCTTGCCATAATTCACGATAACCGTGATGTGGACGAGATCATTGCGTGTTTAGAGCACCTTGACTCTATCGGTAGGCAGATTGTTTGGAATTCAGCGCCAGCATTGCTTGAATTGCTACTCCTGCGCTTAGCTTCAGATACAAAGATTCAAAGTGTGCGTGTGGTGATGCTGAGCGGGGACCGGATTGGAACGAATGCTGTACGCAATACTCGTAAGCATTTTCCGCAGGCTCGTTTTCTAAGCCTTGGAGGTGCCACCGAGGCGGCAATTTGGTCCATCTATATGGACATTGGTGATGATTCCCTAGACAACGAAACACCTTATGGGTTCGCGATGCCGAACCAAAGCATGCACGTGCTTGGTTACGATCATCAACCGGCCCCGATCGGAGTTGTCGGCGATATCTATATCGGTGGCGTGGGCTTGGCGGTCTGTTATAGTGGCTCACCTGAGCTGACTCAAGCTGCCTTTATGACCATTGATGGTCAGCGTAGGTACCGCACTGGGGATCGCGGGTACGTTTCAGAACGCGGCTATATCTGCTTTGCCGGTCGTGAGGATAATCAAGTGAAAATCCAAGGTTTTCGCGTTGAGCTCGATGAGATTCCTCAAGCCGCGAAGGCGTCGTTGGTGGCTCGGGATTGTGTGGCCATGGCAGTAACCCACCGTAGCGGCCAAATTGTGCTCGCTGCCGCCTTTGTGCCGACAACAAATGAAATCGGGGAATCGGAATTCCAGAAGGCGTTGTCGCAGCAGCTACCGAGGTATATGGTCCCAACATTGGTGCTGCGTCTTGACGCGCTGCCAACCACTGCGAACGGAAAGCTCGATTACAAGGAGATACGCAGTCGTTTCGAAGCTGCCTCGCAGGCGAACGCGCAGCACAATGCAGAAACCGTGTTTCATGCTCAACAGGTCGAAGTTGCGCAAATCTGGGCCACCGTTCTTGGCGTGCCGGTGGGTGCACTGGCGCCAAATCGCACCTTTTTCGAAGCAGGCGGAGATTCTCTGAAGTTCCAAGAGATGTTGACGTTGTTACGCCAGGACCTCGGTTTCCGCGCGTCGTTTCGAGACCTTATTGTGCATCCCACGATCGAGCGTATTGCGCAGATGTTAGAGGGCTCAGAAGAGATAAGGCCCGTAGCCCAGCAGGAATCAGAATTCCAGTTAGCAGTTCAAGACTACGGGGAAGATCCGTACGCACCGTTCCCGTTGACTGATATGCAAATGGCCTATTTCATTGGCCGTGATGAAGGCTTTGCTTTGGGCGGTGTGAGCGAGCACTATTATGTGGAAACGCTTGCAAACGTGGATTTAGCGCGCCTAGAACGAGCGTTGAACAAGCTTATCGCTCGCCACGGTATGCTTCGTGCGGTACTACTCGCGGACGCGACGCAACGGATACTCCCCACCGTGCCGTACTATCACGTCAAGGTAACAGATCTGCGGCCAGTGGATGATGCCGCAAAAACCGCCGCGCTGCAAGGACTTCGCGACAGGCTCAGCCACCAACTTTTTGATGTACACCTCTGGCCCCTGTTCGCTCTAGAGGCGGCGAGACTCGATGACAGCATGTATCGATTGTTCTTTAGCGTGGATATGATCATCGGTGACGGGATGAGTCAGCGGTTGTTTATTCAAGAACTCAATGCCTTGTACGAGGGCGTCGAACTTCCAGAGCTCAATGCATCGTTCCGCGATTATGTTATTGCAGATACCCAGCGGCGCGTCCACGGGTGGACTGGTAATCGGGAAATCCTTGATATTACTCAAGAGCTTGTTTCGTACCCAGCGGGTAATTTCCTACCCCACTTGCAGGCATCGGCCGAGGTAAGTCAGGTACGCATGCGACGCGCCGCAGATATTTTGGACGCTGCAACGATGGCTGGTTTGCGGCTTCGTGCTGCGGAGCAGGGCGTTTCTGTGAACACATTGTTCTTAGGTGCGTACATGGCAGCGCTAGGGTTGTGGGCGACTACCGAACGCGTCGGTGTCAATGTCACTACCTTTAACCGGCGTGGCGAAGTGGGCGAGCACCACGGCGTATTTGGGGATTTCACCGGCTTGGTATTGCTGTCTGCTGATGCGATTGAGGCTCAGCGTCCGACCGAATTCTTGCCACGGTTGCATAATTTGATGTTGTGTCATCTTGCAGCAGACTATGCAGGGGTGAAGGCGGTTACCTCTCTTGCCGCTTCCGCTGGTCTGGTGGGCGATGCGGTGGCTCCGTTCGTTTTTACTTCGCTGTTGTTCGACGTCCCAAAGGAAGAGCACTTAGGTCCGAGTGTTGCCTCAGCTAACGCGCTCGGTGAGGTAGTGTATGCAATCTCACAGACACCGCAAGTGCTTATTGACAACCAGTTGCTGCAAAGAGGCGACGAGGTCAGCGTAGCCTGGGATTACGTACATGAAGCTTTCCCTTCGGGCATGGTCGAAGAGATGTTTGAACGCTACGTTGCCTGCGTGCGGGCGTTGGCTGCTAATCCACATGGTGAGTACCCGCCTGTCGAGCCGACGTGCGCCGCACAGTTAGGCAAATACGGGGCCCACTCAGCTGCTTATCGACGTCCCGTTCCTACCGTTACCACGCCAGCTGCAGGTGATTTGACCGTTGATGATGGAATCTTGCAGGTGGTCACGGAGATGGTTTCCACGCGCTGCGCTGGTTCGGAAAGTATCCCGCAGGATGTGAATCTCTTGGAGCATGGGCTCGATTCCCTCGGCTTTGTTCAATTGATTCGTGATGTGGAGCAGCTTTACCACGTGCAACTGCCCTTGGCATCGGCATTGGCACAGCCGACGACCGCTCGTATCGCAGATTTGGTGAGTGATGCTCGCGGCGAAGGTGGTACCGCAGGCCAAAGCCATCGCATGCAATTGTTGCGGGCGCGGCGGGGAGACGGCGGCGCAGTTGACGACTATGTGGTGTGTGTTCATGGCGGTTTCGGCTCAATAGATGTTTACGGTGAACTTGCTCTCCATGCCCCAGATAATGCTGAGGTCTGGGGATTGGCATATCCGGGATTGAAATACAACTATCCACAAGCGACAGACTTGAGGCAATTAGCAGCAGATTATGCGGAACTGATCCGCCAAGAGCTTCCCGCTAACGCCAAAGTAACAATAGTTGGCTGGAGCCTCGGTGGTTCGATAGCGCATCAGCTAGCGGGAGAATTGCAAGAGGCGTTTGATGTTTCAGTGGCGTTGCTTGATTCGCTTGCTCCAGGTATTCAAGTAGAGACGGCATTGGATTCCACGGAGCGTGGACAAGCATTGTTTGAAAACGTTGCTGCGCGAGTGGGCATAGTCCTACCAAAGAAAGATTTCACCGATGCTGGTTGGTGGGACGCATTAGTGGATAACTGCCAAGCTGTGGGCAAAGAATCCGCATTCGTATACGAGGTAGCCAGGGAGATCTCTCCGTCGCTGGTTGCTGATCTCGGCCTTGCGGGGCAATCCGTGACTATCCGAGAATTCAATGCGTTGCGTAGCCTGCTGGCTGCGCGAAATACATTTGTTCCGGCAAAGAGAATTGACAGTGCAATTCTGGTACTTCCTCGTGATGGGGAGGCACGCAGTTCCAAAGGCTGGGAACGTTATATCGGATCGGTGCAGACCATAGACTGCGAAGGAAATCACTATTCCATGCTTTTGGGTGAAGGTGCCATTTCGACCGCAGGTCTTATCTGGGACTTAGGGAAAGGCCGAGGAAATTGAATGCAGCACAGCAACGCAGCATATTGGTGATCGGTGGAACCGGCATCACTGGAAGAAAAGTCGAACGATACCTTGGACAGTATCTTCAGCAACCGGCACGAATCGACGTGTCATCGCGGCACGCCAGTAAACTGGCCAATCACCGGATTCTCAATCCAGAAGACCGTGCAGCAAGCGTGGCAACCATTTCTGACTATGATTTGGCTATCATATGTGCTGGTCCCTTTGAAAAACTGGGTGCGTCAATCCATGAACTGTGTGTTGAAGCCGGAACAAACTGCCTTGATGTAAATGATTCCATCGATGCGGCGCGGGTTATTGCAGAGCTTCACGAGTCCGCGATGGCGAAAAATGTACGTGTCATAACCGGTTGTGGTCTGAATCCTGGAATTTCGACCGCAATGCTGTGCCGCTGGCGGGAATATAACATCGTTGATGTCGTAGAACGCTTGCGTAGTGAAGCTGGGGAAGCTGGCGCAACAGCGATGCATTCCCTGCTGCTGACGCTTGCCAATGGGCACCGCTATCTAGCTCACGGTGCGGAACTCCACAGCTCGCAACCGGATATTGAAGCTGGAGCAGCCGGTTACGAAAGCCCCGATATTGATGGTGCTCGACGAATATGGCCAGGCGTACAGGGCTTTCAATACCGTGTGCAGTTTGCGGGTCTACCCGAAAATAGTGTGCGTACCCTGAGCTCCCGAAAGATTTATAAACGACCTCTGGTGCAGGTAGGTCTTTCCAAGCTGCTCGCTAAGCTGGCGCGAACTCGAGCCTCGAAAACGACCGTACCCTCGGCCTCAGTGTTTGAAATCGTGGCTCGCGATAGCGGTGGGGGTACGTACCGTCAATTGCTTCGCGGTGCGGGTTCGTACGAATTGACCGCATTTGCAGCTGCCCAATGCGCCGTGTGGATGTTGCGCAATGAAAGGGAGTTACAAGGCGGGGTGCACAGTATCGATCGTGTCGAAGGTTTGGATGACTATTTACTTACTCAGCTGCAGCAATGTGCACTGGCAACTATTGAAGAAACACGGAAGTGAGGACATGCGATGACAATTCCAGTATTAGTAAGGGATTTGCATAAAACCTATAAAGCGGCATCGAAAAATGTCCCGGCCAAACATGTGTTGCGTGGTTTGTCTTTTCAGATCGATCGTTCCGGAGTGTTTACCTTTTTGGGGCACAATGGAGCGGGGAAAACCACGCTGATAAAGATCCTTTCCACATTGCTTTCCGGTGATAGTGGGGAAGCGATTATTTGCGGATTCGATGTGGCCAAGCAACCGGCAAAAGTGCGCGAAATCATCGCTTTGACTGGCCAATACGCCGCCGTTGATGAACAGCTTACCGGCCGCGAGAACATTGAGTTCTTTGGTAGGTTGCGGGGATTGCGAAAAAAGGACGCGGCAGCTCGCGCAACGGAACTTTTAGGGTCCTTTGAGTTGGCGCACGCTGGGGATCAACCCGTCAGCTCTTATTCCGGCGGTATGCGACGCCGGCTTGATATCTCCGTTTCCCTAGTTACGCCGCCCAAAGTGTTGTTTTTGGATGAGCCGAGTACTGGGCTTGACCCAGTCAGCCGGAACGAATTGTGGGCATTGATTCGGCGGTTGACGGAAACCGGAATGACGATCATTTTGACCACTCAATACCTTGAGGAAGCCGACGCGCTTTCTGACCGTATTTTTGTACTCAAAGATGGTGTTGTGGCGCTTGAGGGAACTCCTACCGAGCTCCGGCACCAACTCGGGGAATCCGTGTTGCGGCTGCGTTTCGATGGTGACCAGGCGGCGTTAGCTGCATGCGACTACCTGCGCGCGCTGGGCGTGGATGTTGGAATTTCATCGGATAATCCGAGCATCTTGGTGGTTTACTCCCGCGAATTGATGGCACCGGAGGTTATCCTTTCGCGCCTAGCGGAAGCGGATCAAAGGCCAGCAGAGTTTTCGCTGGCGGCCCCCACCCTTGATGAGGTGTTTATCCAGCTCAATCGGGTGGAGGAAGAACAATGACGCAATCACCAGCTATCGCGGCGGAGATTGCTGTTCATTACCGCCGAGGGTTGACGCTGTTGAGCCGGAACAAGGCGTCACTCGTTTCCGCCTTTGTGGTACCTACCTTTTTCTTCTTGTGCCTGTATGGGGTGTTTCATCATGCTGCAGATCAGGCTGGTATGGACTACACGGCGGTTGTGTTGGGGGGATGCTTGTTCCAAGGGGCCATGTTTTCCGCAGCGGCATCTGCAATGGTGGTCGCCCGAGACATCGACGATGGATTTGTGATGCGCGTGGCGGCGACCTCTCGTTCGCTGGTGCCATACGCCGTGGGTCGACTGCTCGTTGATTGCACTCGGGCGCTCGCTTCCAGCGTTGTTCTTATCTTGATTGCTATGCTGCTGGACTACCGTCCCACTGTGGCCGAGTTTGCGGTGGCGATTGGTGTGACCCTGCTGGTTTCGCTGGTGTTGGCTTTGCTGGCGGATTCCATTGTGTTTGTGAGCAAACGGCCCGTAGCCGTCGCGAGCGGGATCCAATCATTTGAAATGCTTGCGCTGCTGTATTCCACCGCGTTTGTGCCTGCGGACGCTTTGAGCGGAACAACAAAAACTCTGGTCACATATTCCCCAGTGAGTCCGCTCGTGGAGCTTATCCGATACGAAGACATGGGGAGCGGGCGCGTATGGACGGCGATCGCGTACGCATCAGTTGCGCTGTTGGTGGGAACCGTGGTGCTGATTCAAGGCACCAAGAAGAAGGAGTGGTAGGACGATGCTGACGGTTACTTGGGTTCACGCATTACGAATCTTGCGCACCTGGTTCCGCAACGTAGGCGACATTATCTTCTTAGTAGTAGTGCCGGTTGCGCAGCTGTATATTATCGATGCGATCTTTGGCAATTTGGTAGACCTATTCACCGCCTCCTTTAGTATTGATAAGGCCACGGTTCTTACCGCAGTTTCGTGGGCATTCATTTTGGTTATCACCTCCGGAGGCACGATAGTTTCAGAACGGCGGCGTGGGCTACACGACAGGTTTTGGGTACAACCACAAGGTTTTTACCCCGCGCTCCTAGGGCGTTGGTTAGCCGAATTCCTACGCGCCACGCTTTCCGTGGCTATCGTTTGCATTGCTGCAACTCTGTTCCTTGAAGCAGACCTTGTGCAAGCTTTCGGTTGGAAGTTTGTTCCAGTGCTGTTACTGGTATGTTTTGCCAGCTCGGGTATTGCCACTGTCATTGGGTTTAGCGTTAAGGACACGCAAGGCGCGGTAGCCTTTGTGCCACTGATCGTGGCGGCAATGTTTCTGAATACCGCTATGATGCCCGCAGACTCGTTTGGCGCGGTGCTAAAACACATTGTTGAATACACGCCGATTTCTGCGATTGTTCAAGTGCTCTTGGATTCAGAGTCGCCGAGGAATTGGGCGCTGTTTGTGGCCTGGGTAGGCGGATTCATAATCCTAGCGTTTTCTTCCATAGCAATGAGCGGTAAGGGGCAGCGATGGGCACATTAACCAATTGGCTTTCAAATACGAGCCTGTATTTGAAGTACTATGAGCGCAGCATACACCCGCGGTTTATAAGGAAGTATGCGCGTCAAGAACTTGGACATGAACAGATTTACCAGCGGTTGATCCAATTGGCAGGGGATCGTCGATGTGACAAGGAACAAGGAAGAATTGGCGATTTAGCTTGTGGAACCGGCTGGTATTCACGGGCATTGGCCCAAGATCCGCAGCGGCAGCAATGGCGAATCGTTGGATTGGATCTTTCGCCTAGGGCTGTGGCTTTTGCGAGGCAGAAAGCAAAGGAAATCCTTTCTCCGGCTGAGGTAGCTAGGGTGCGGTACGAGATTGCTGATCTGGCAAAAGGCGATCTCACTGCGTACGGCGAATTCGATGAACTTTGGTTATGCGGTGCGATTCATCAAATCCCAGATGCGGCAGAAGCATTGCGTCAAGTCTCTGCGATGCTTGCGGCGCACGGGAATGTAATGGTGCAAACATTTCTCGATCATCCTGATATCGATGAAGCGATTGATCGTGCAGCGCTCGCCAAGTTCGGGCACAGGATCTTTGATAGCGACGAATGGGCAGAGTTACTCGCAGGGGCTGGCTTTGCGCCAGTCGCAGCGCAGCAGTTCGGGCTCGTACATCTCACCGTGTTGGGAAAGAAGGCAGGCGCATGACAATTTTCAATGAACTCAGGGGCAAGCTGGGGATACTGATTGGGTTATCGCTGGTTGTGGCCGTTCTGACCGTGGTCCCTTTGGTGGCCATGCTCTGGCTGGCGGGGGATCCCAGTCGCCGTAATACTGCGGTGATTATCCTGTTGGCGGCGGTAATTCTTCGCCATTTCCTGCACGGTGCGACCGGATTGTATTCGCATCGCGTGGATAACGATTTTCAGTTGAGTATTCGGCGGAAAATGGTGCGTCATTTGCGCAATGTGCCGCTTGGCTGGATCGAACATCGACAAAGCCAGGGCATAGTCGCGCTGGTGCAGCGGAGCGTTTCCAGCGTGCATCACCTGATCGGGCATGCCCTGCACGATACTGTGCAAGCTCTGGTGGTTCCGCTGCTGTCCTTGGGCTTTCTGTTTGCTATGAGTCCACGCATGGCTGGGATAGCCTTGGTGCCGATCTTGGGTGTGGGAATCACCATGTCGATCATGCTTTCGGTGGGCAAGCAGCGGCAGCAGCGTCACGATGACACTTTGACCGAATTCACTGGCGCGGTGGTGGAACGCGCCCACGGAGCGGCGTCGTTTGCGCTTTACGACGAAGACGAAGCCGCCGCAGGAAGGCTGAAACGCGCTGGTGGAGAGTATATTGACGCTTGGAATTCCTGGTCCAAGCAATCCTCTTGGTACCTGAGCCTTATCGATCTATTTGTGGCACCGATCACGATTATGTTGCTGATGGTCTCGGCGGCAGATCTTGAATCGGGGTTGGTGCAACTCACCGCCGGCCTCGTGCTTGGCTTGGGCATTGCGGCACCGTTGCTGAATTTTGCGGCGAGTTCGCAAGCGTTATCGAGTGGCATCGCGGCGGCGAAAGAGATCGAAGAAGTCCTTGCCGTCGAACCTTTGCCCGTGCCCGAATCGCCCGCCACGCTGCCGCAAAGCGCATCGGGCAGGGTGGAATTCAAACAGGTGACCTTTTCCTACCCGACCGCCCCCGATGGCGATCCAGCGATAGCCGACTTTTCGTTGGTGTTGGAACCGGGCACCACAACCGCTCTGGTGGGGGCGTCCGGGAGCGGCAAAACGACGCTGGTCCGGCTGCTTGCGCGGTTTCACGACGTCGATAAGGGCGGCGTATTTATCGACGGCGTGGACGTACGCGAGCTGGGTATGCGCGACGTGTATCAAAACTTGGCAATCGTGTTTCAAGAGCCGCAATTGCTTTCCGTTTCTATTAGGGACAATCTGCGTCTCGGTGCGCGGGGCGAACCCAGCGACGAACAATTGTTTGAAGCCGCGGAAAAGGCATGCATTGCGGATTACATTCGCGGACTAGAACATGGGCTCGAAAGCGTGATCGGTGTGGACGCCAACCCCAGCGGTGGACAGGCGCAGCGTCTCAGTATTGCGCGGGCATTCCTGCAGCAGCCGCGGGTAATCATCCTCGATGAAGCGACGGCGTTCACCGACCCAGAATCGCAAGCCGAATTGCAGCAAGCGTTGAGCAATTTTGCCAAGGGGCGGACCTGCATTGTTATTGCGCACCGCCTCCGCACGATCGCCGGAGCTGATCAAATAGCTGTTCTAGAAGCCGGTAGGCTCGCCGAGATCGGCACACACGATGACCTGCTGCACGCAGGCGGAATCTACACGGACCTGTGGGAGAAACTGGCATGATACGGGCACTCTTTCGATTACTGGAAAGCCTTGGTGATGCGGGCAAGACCGCACGAGGCAATGTGGTTGCGCTGTTTATCACTGCGGCGCTCGGAGCCGTGTGCGAAGGGTTGGCGTTTATCGCGCTGATTCCGTTGTTCACGCGGGTGCGTGCCGGGGAAGACGTCGGCCAGCTCATGATCCTTTTGCTGTGCTTGCTTGGCGGGTTCATCGTGTTTCACACCGCCTCCGGGCAAATCGGTCGTCGAGCCAGCACAGGGATCCTCGCCTCATTGATTCGTATATTCGAAGGTAGGCTGCGCACATTGCCGGTGGGGTACTTTGGGCCCACCACAACGGGTCGCTTTATTGAGCTCGCGGGGTCTGGAATCAGTTTTTCCGGTGCGGTGGCCTCGACCGTGATTCGGCCGGTAGTTGGAGCAATTGTGACACCCCTGGTACTGGTGTGCGGATTGCTGTACTTTATGCCGCTGGTTGCCGTGGTGTGTATCTGCGGTCTGCCAGTCCTGTACTGGGCATATCGAGCGGTGGCCCGCGCAGGGAATGTGTCTTCGAAAGAATTCGAGGCTGCCAGTGCCACAACCTCGACTCGTTTGACAGAGTTTGTGCGCGCGCAAGCCGCTATCCGAGCCGCCGAAGTACGCGAATCCGGAGACGGATCTATCGCCGACGAAGTAATGGATGACGCGCTACGCGCCCAGCACCAGGCGTTTGGCAATGCAACGGTAACCCAAGGCACAGCGATCGGCAGGATGACTACCCTTGCCCAAGCCGTCATGGTAGCTGGCGTGATCGCTGCGGCGGTTACCGATGTGCAATCGGCGCAATTCTTGGCGCTAGCGGTGGTTTTGACTCGTATTATCGATCCGATCATTGGTGCGGGAACGCTTCAAGGCGGATTTGGGCAAGCCGCCTCTACGCTAGAACAACTCGAGGAATTAGCGGCAGTACCAGCGCTCGCTGAGCCCGAAGACGGCTCGGTGGCAGATATTGCGCGCGGCGCCGACGGCAGCACCATAGCGTTGCAGCACGTGGATTTCGGATATGGGGAGAAACAGATACTCCACGATATTTCATTTACCGCGGAACCTAGCACGGTGACCGCTATCGTCGGCCCTTCTGGGTGCGGGAAAACCACGGTGTTAAAGCTTCTGGCACGTTTCGTTGATCCTTGGGACGGCGAGGTTACCTTAAACGGTGTGCCGTACCCGCGCTGCGGAAGCGGTGAAGTGCGTAAACACATCGGTGCGGTATTCCAAGACACCTATCTGCCGGGGGCGAAGCTCGCCGATGCGCTGCGAATCGCTGACCCGCAAGCCAGCGAGGCCGAATGCCGAACCGCACTGCATCAAGCAATGCTTGGCGACGAGTTGAGGTTGGAACAAAACATCGGAGAGGGTGGGTCGGCGCTATCCGGAGGCGAACGGCAACGCGTGTGCATAGCCCGTGCCCTCCTCGCCGACCGGCCGGTTATCCTATTCGATGAGCCCACCGCATCGCTGGATTCTTACGCGGAACGCGGGGTGATGAACCTCATTGCGGATCTCCGCGCCGGCGGAAAAACCATCATCATGGTGGCGAACAAGCTATCTACCGTGGTGGAGGCCGACCAGATTGTAGTGCTCGATGGGGATGGGCGAATCGCCGACTGCGGTAGGCACGACGAACTGATGGTGCGTTGTCAGAGTTACTGTCGCGGCGTTGAAAAAGAACAACAAACAAGTAATTGGAGGCTGGTATAAGAACCAGTTAGGGGTGTGCCAAAACACTATGAAGAAAATAGCAGCAACGCTCATGGCAATGAGCACAATGGTCCTAGGATGTGCGTACAATGCACCGCCAGTTCAGGCCGATGAACAGCAGCAATGCCCACGGATTGAGATTGTCGCCGCGCGCGGTACCTCGGAAATTGGCATTGGGCCCCAGCAATATGGCTCGGCAGCAAGCAATGGTTTTGAGGGCAAGGTATTGAGCAGGCTTTTACATTTTATAGAGCAACGATATGGGCCGGAGATTTTTGATGGAGTAGCGATAACGGGGATCGATGATACCGTATATCGTGCCGAACCAATAGTGCCCGATACGGTGGGTGAACCTGGGCCGCCAAATGCGCGAAAAGAAGCTGCTTGGGAGCTTATCCAAAAGTACGGCCCCATACGAACAATCGTCGAGCCGATCGCACGTTTCATGCGCTCTGCCTTTGATGGAGCAGCGGCGGTTCCGGCTGCAATGGAAATGAAGGCGCAAGATACGGGGTGCCGTGCTCAAACAATTGTTCTTGGGTATTCCCAAGGAGCGATTGTGTTGCAGCCTTATGAGTTGCAATTAGCCCGTGAAGGAAGGCTCGTTGGGACGCTTATGATTGGTGACCCACAATTGAAAACCGGGCAGGTAAATTTTGGGCAGCCGGAACATAATGGCGGATTATTTGCGGGTTCGTCGTCGGAACCGCAACAACTCGTGCCAAGATTCGAATACTGCAAGCGCAACGACTTCATTTGCGATACTTCGCTCGATGTTGCCGATGGGCTGGATGTTCATCAATCCTACTTTGATCCGCAAATGATGCGGGATGCTGATGAGGAGGCAGTTGCGGAACTGTTGGCGCAGTGGGTGAGGGAGGGGAAACGATAGGTAAGGTCAATGTCGCTGTGTCCTTATCTTATGGTTGTGCAGGAACACCGTCGTCCCTGAGCCCAGAGAATTCTGGCCCGCAAATCACCGCATCACTCGGTGCGTTGGTGAGGATCTGCCTGGTTTTCTGCCGTTGCAGATGTGCCTGAGGCAGATGTAACACGGCGGTTTGGTGTTCCTGCAGAAACACCACCGTGCGACGACCGGCGTGTCGAATCTGCCTGACCGGGGTTTGTGGGCCGATTCCGGCTCTCAACTCGCCACACCACTAGGTGTGGTGGTGAGTATCTGCCTGCTGCGTGTGCCGTGGCAGATCTGCCTGAGGCAGATACGACGCGGGCTGTGTTTCCCCAAGCAAACTCGGCACAAAAATCAGGCAGATCCCGCGCAGGCCAGGCAGATATGACGTGGCCAAGGAGAGGGGCGTGTGCGCTGCGGGGTGGCAGGGCGAGCGCGATGCGAAAAATAGGTTGGGAGTGCGCACCGAGTTCCGCGCTCAGGCAGATTCGACATGCCAGCCATCCAATGGTGGTATTTCCGCAGGACGCCGATCCTGCCCTGTTAGATCTGCTTGAGGCAGATTTGGCGGGGTCAATGGTTCGGGAAAGTTCGAAGCTTTATGTGCGGGAGGGCATGCAGGCCACGTCTGTCGATAGGTTGCGCACATCCCATTGACCTAGGCGAAAAGCCACTCGCAGTACGCCTATTCCTCGGTTTCGGCGCCCGTGCCGGAAACCGCGTCGGTGTTGGGGCGAATGCGATATGTACACGCAATCGACATGTCTGCGAAATATGTCGATTTCCGGAGAAGAAATCGACATATCGAACCATTTGTGCTGGTCATCTGGGCCAACGATTGTCTGGAAGTGTTTTCGGAAAGCGTGATTCCGGTGGTTGGAAAGTGAGGTTCGTGGGGCGTAGTTTTCGGGGCGGCGGGGGTGGTTTTCTAGATGTTGACGGGCGGCTCAGTGTGTACGAGTCGTCCGCGTTTCTAGGAAAAGGGGGTTCGTTGCGGTGGCAACGGATTACCGCGCGATTATGCTCGCGCTTTTACGTGATCAAACCTACGCCGCGATCTCTGCGCGGCTGCGGTGTTCTTCAAAGACGATTCGTCAGGTTCGTTCGGTCTTAGATGTCCACGGCTTCGGCGTCGATGATGTAGTCGGCTTGTCCGATGCGCAGTTGGCGGTGCTGTTTCCTGATAAACGCCGCGATCGGGATGAGTCCTTGGCGGCGATCGATATTCCGGCGTTGGTCAGGCGTATGCGGGAATTCACAAACACGCATCGGGGCAAGAAGTTCCGCATCAAGGTCGAACATGAACGCTACGTCCGCCAATGTCAGCAAGAGGGGGCGAGGCCGTATTCTTACTCCCAGTACGCGAGCCAGGTTTCTGAGTTCATCCGTGTCAACGAGCTGAAGTGGCCTTTGGAACATGCTCCCGGCCAAAAAATGTTTGTCGACTGGTCCGGCGACAAGATGTGGGTCGGGCGGCCTGGGGATGCCGACAGTTTCCAAGTCTCCGTTTTTGTGGCGACGCTGCCACATTCCGGGTATGTTTTCGCCAAGTGCTATCCGAATGAACGCACCGCCTCTTGGCTGGAGGCTCACGTGGATGCGTGTAGGTTCTTCGGCGGGGTCCCAGAGCTTTTTGTCCCAGATAACGCATCAACCGCTTCATTTCGCCCGCGCCGCGATGATCCAGCGCGGGAAGTGGCCTCAGACTATTTACGTCTTGGAAACTACTATGGGGTCGGGATTTTGCCGACAGCGCCAGCAGAGCCTACTCATAAAGGGCATGTGGAACGCCACGTCGATATTATCCAGCAATGGGTCGGCCAGTACCTCGACGCGTATGTCTTCGACACATTAGAAGACCTCAATGATGCTGTTGCAGCCCAGGTGACTTGGCTTAATCACGACAAGACACCCTACCGCGGGATGAACGGAAACACGCGTTTCCAAGAATTCGTTGACTATGAGCAACAGTTCCTCAAGCCTCTCCCCAGCGTCGAGTTCGAACCGATGGAGTGGCGATGGGCAACCCCGCGCCCTGATTGCCACATCCAGGTCGATAAGCGCCGATATTCGGTGCCGTATCAGTATGTCGGAACCAAGCTCAAGGTCGGACTCGGCCAGCACAGCGTCAATGTGTACTCCCACGATGGTACCGAGCTCATTGTTTCTCATACCCGCAGCTATGCCAGGCCAGGCAGCTACGTCAGCCTGGAAGAACACCGACCACCGCAGACCAAGGTCTACGGAAACCTCTGGACACGCAGCCGCTATGTCACCTGGTCACAGCACGTAGGCCCTGCCTGCACGCGGGCTATCGCTATTGTGCTGAATCGGCCCAAAATTGAGCAACAAGCATTCTTCACGTGTGAAAACATCCTGAAGCTGGCCAACCGGTACTCGAAGGTTGAACTGGAGCAAGCCTGCAAATTCATCCTTGATAGCAGGCAATACGTTGGCTACTCCAACATCAAAAATGCCATCACATCGCATGCAGCAGAGCGCGCAGACAAAGCACGCACTGACACCTCACCGAACCACCCCAACGCGTCCTGCAGTCAAGACGACGATGACGTAATCGTTATTGACTTCGATCAGGCACGCCTGCGAGGCCTCGCAGCGTTCGACATCCCCACCGACACCATCGACGAGGAGGCATAATGACCACTCTTCCCAACGACACTTCCCCAGTAATGGACGATGAAGAAATGATGCGCCTGTTCAAAAAGTTCCACATCGTCACCGCAGGAACCAGGGCGTTAGAAATCATCGGCGATCCCAACTACGACACCTACTCGTTCCGTGACGTCCTCGTCGAAATGCTACGTGCCCAGGAAGAAGGCTATATCCAGCGCACCAGCCACAAACGGCTCAAAGCAGCAGGACTTCCCGATCCAGGCGCAACAATGCAAGCACTAATGAACAACCCGCCGGGAGAAATCACCCCGCAACGGCTCGCCAGGATCAAAGACACCGAATGGATAGCAGGACCAAGCCCACTGAAACCTCGTCATCATCGGCCCCACCGGAAGCGGGAAAAGCTTCCTCATCCAAGCATTGGCTCACAATGCATGCATGCAGCTGCTGAGCGTGAAGTATTGGCGCCTAGCCGAGCTTGCCTCAAGACTCGATGAAGTTCGCCAGGACATCGCTGCCACGAATGACCTGGTAAAGAAAATAACCAAGTACCACCTTGTTATCTTCGATGACTTCTTTACGACAGAAATCTCGCCCCACGCAACACGTGTGCTCCTCGAAATCATGGAAGCACGCACCGGCCAAGCCACCGCCATTGTCTCACAGACCGGCGCCAGTGACTGGGGCAAATTCATCCCCAATCAAGTCACCGCCGAGTCCCTCATCAACCGAATCATGCACCCATCAATGACTATCGCGTTAAAAGGAGAAACCAACCTCCGCGAAACGTATAAACCTCGCGAAATCCTCTAGCACAACCTACGTCCCCACGCAACCAATACCGTGGGGACCACCCCCGTACAAACGCTTTCCGAACGCCAGAACCTCACTTTCCAATCACCAGAAAGCCACTTTCCAATCGCCGCGCTGCGCAAACGATTAGGGTTGCATGAGGACATCAAGCGCACGATGATTGATGAATACTTTCTGGCGGCCTCGCTTGATTTCTTTCAAAACACCGAGATCAACGAGGCTGTGAAGCCAATGCGCAGCCGCTTGACGCTTCGCCAAACCGGCGTCCTCGATGTTCTTTATCGTGATGTAGGGGTGCGTAAAGAGTAGTGCGGCTAGGTCGTTTGTTGGTCCTATATTGGCCTCTTCGCGGAGCTTGGTTGACGTGCTTTCCTGTAAGGTCCATAGTTTTTCAATCATTGTTGACGCTGCCCGAGCGGACTCTTCTACGCCTTTGACAATGAAAATGATCCATTCTTCCCAACTGTTTTCGGTGGTAACAGCACGAAGCAGGCGGTAATAGTCGCTCTTGTTTTTAACGATGTAACCGGAAAGGCATAAGACTGGCAGGCGCAGCAGTCGTTCTTGTATCAAGAGCAAAATATTAAGAATTCTACCGGTTCTGCCATTGCCATCGTAGAAAGGATGAATCGCTTCAAATTGGTAATGAAGTAGTGCCAGCAGTACAAGCGAATCTAGATCATGATCGCTGTAGATGAATCGTTCCCAGCGGCTCAAGTGCTGTTCGACGATTTCTTTGCCCTCGGGCGGAGTGTAGTATTTGACGTTTCTTACAGGATCACCGATAAAAGTTCCAGCTGTTGAACGTATCTTAGCCGGGGAATTTTGAAGAACGGTGCACACTTCCTCTGCTGTACGTACTGATAGCGGGCGCGTTTGTAGCGATTGAACCCCAATGTGTAGTGCAGTGTTGTAACGAAGTGCCGCTTTTGTGGCTGAGGTAGGTTCATCATCTACAGCGAAGGCGGCGCGAAAGAGTTCATCGTTAGTGGTTGCGATATTTTCGATTTCGCTGGATGCTTGGGCTTCCCTTAGTGGAATTGTTGAGGTAATTATTTCAGGGTTTGGGATAAGCCGACAAGCGGAGTCCAATGCGCCGAGTTCTTTATTTGCTGCGATGACAGCTTTAAGTACCGCTCGTGTTTCCACCGTAGTGTTCGGAGGCAGCGGCGGTAAATCGTTATAGGGGACGCCAGGGTTGAATGATAGCTGTGCGTTCATAGCTGAAGAATAGGCGCTTAATCCTCCTTGGTTATGCATATGGGACCTGATTGAAGGGGGCGATGTTTGGATAGGGGTGTCTGCAATGCTTTTGAGCAGTTGCGATCCGGTTTCCTACAACGTTCGTCGAACTATTGGCGCAGTCGGCGAAAAGATTGAAACGCTAGGCAGAGCCGCATCGAGGGAAAGGTCAGATTGCTGCAAAAGTGGCGCTCACTATTGCAATGATGATAAAAGTATTTAAAGGTCGGAAATCAGGAAATCCGATACTTGCTTAGCGGATTAACTCTCAAGAAGCGAGACGACAATGCAAAAACCGACACGTACTGCTATCGCCACTATTACAGGAACGCTTTTCTCAGTAGTGGGCATCCCAGTCGCGCACGCCGATGAGGCGCAAGAATGCCCCGAAGTGGAAATCGTTGTAGCGCGCGGAACTACGGAAGGGGATATTGGGCCACAACGATATGGGTCTACTGTGAGCAATGGATTCGAAGGGGAAGTGCTTGCGCGATTGTTTCGTTTTCTCGAACAGCGGCATGGTGAGGCGCTTTTCGACGACGTGGCAATCACCGGCATTGCAGACACTGCTTACCGTGCTGAACCGGTGTTGCCGGACGAGGTTGTAGAGCCGGATGACATGGACGAACGCGTGGAAAACGCGTGGGATCTTATTGTGAGGTATGGTCCAATACCCATGATTATTGAGCCCGCGATCGAATTCGTGCGATCCGTGTTTGATGGGGTAAACACCATTCCCACGGCAATGGAAAATCAAGACCAAGAAACGGGCTGTAGCTCACAAACTATCCTGGTGGGATATTCCCAAGGCGCGATGGTATTGCAATCCTATGAAAAGCAATTGGCGGATCAAGGCAGGCTCGTCGGGGCGCTTATGATCGGCGATCCTCAATTGAAAATGGGGCAAGCAAATGCTGGCCAGCCGCAGCACTCGGGCGGGCTTTTTGGTGGATCCGCATTGGCGCCGCAACAGGTTGCCCCACGGTATGAGTATTGCAAGCGCAATGACTTTGTTTGCGATACCTCGGCCGAAGTGATCCCTGGGATTGATGTGCACCTATCCTATTTTGATCCTGAAACGGTGCGTGATGCTGATGAAAAGGCCACTGCGGACATGCTTGCGCAGTGGGTAGAAGGGGCGAAAAGCTAGGCTTGATTCCAATGGTGTGGCCCGCTTTCGCGCGCTGAAGGTTTTGATATTTGTGAGGAGTAGCCGCCAACATGGAAAACCGCGAGGTGATCGATTGGGTACCCGATCGGCGTATGGCATGGTGGATGAATATTGTTGGGGTGATCCTGACCATTGGTGGCATCGTGGGATATGCGGCGCTGTTCCTTTGGACGCAATCCGGATATGTGACAGTGCAGCTCGGGGTTGCGGAACTGTTCGGGGTGCTGGCGATGTCAGTTGGAGTATTCGCCTTAGCTTGGATCCACGAATTGCTTCATGGCTTCGCCTTACGTACCTTGGGGTTTAAGCCTAAATACGGTGCGCTGATGATCGGCGGTATCATACCCGCGTTCTATTGCACGTCCCCAGGCGCAGTGATGTCGAGGGGCGCTTTCGTGTATGTTGCCCTCTTGCCAGGGATCGTGCTTGGGGTGGTCCCGATAGTATGGATCCTTGCTCAATGGCCAGGCAGCGGGTGGTTGGTCATTCCGGCCGGCTTGCTATTGGGCGGCGCGGTTGGGGATATTTTTCTAACTATTCGCGTGCTCATTGCGCCGCGCGGGACACGCGTGGAGGACATTCGAGACGGTGTGCGGTTGCACTTACCGGTGGGTTCATCTGTATCCTAGCTGGTTGCTTGGGTAATAGTTACGCAAGAAGAGTAATATTGCTGTAATGACAAAGCGGCGACGTTGGCTGGCATTAGGGCTGCTATCACTGGGGTTATTGATGGTGGTCATGGACATGACGATCCTAATTATGGCCTTGCCAAACCTAATCGAAGATCTGCAATCGACGGCCACTGAGCAATTGTGGATAGTGGACGTGTATTCGCTTATTCTTGCGGGTCTATTGATCCCGATGAGCGCATTGGCAGATAGATATGGCCGCAAGAAAGTACTCCTGATTGGCTTTGCGCTCTTCGGCCTGGTGTCTGCGTTGGTGCTGGTGGCGGCGACGTCGACAGCCGTTATCCTGCTCCGGGCGGTGCTCGGTGCGGCGGGCGCGATGATTATGCCCACGACGTTGTCTATGGTGCGCAGTATTTTCGAAGACCCGGCCGAACGAACGCGGGCCCTAGCGATTTGGTCGGTGGTTGCTGGTGTGGGCGCGGTGGTTGGCCCGCTGGTCGGCGGCGGGCTCTTGGAGTTTTACAGCTGGCATTCCGCGTTTTTGGTAAACATTCCTGTGGTGCTGGTAGTTATTGTGTTCGGTTTAATGCTGCTGCCTGAGGTCAAGGATCCACATCCACCCCGGTGGGATATGTTGGCGATCATGCTTTCGATTTCGGGAATGGTTGTGCTGGTGTGGAGCATCAAGGAGCTAGCAAAGCATGACTGGGTGGAACCCATCGACTGGGCGAAACTTTGTGCGGGCATTGTGTTGATGGGGCTGTTTACCCTGCGGTGTCTCCGGCGGGACGAACCTCTGCTCGATGTGCGGCTGTTTACGTCTCGCTCCTTTACTGCGGGCACCATCGCCGCGATCACGACGAGTTTTGGCCTTGGTGGCATCATGCTGCTGATCGTGCAATGGTTGCAAATCGTCGCAGGGTATTCGCCAATACATGCGGGCGTGGCCATTTTGCCGATGGCCGCGGGGGCGATGCTTACGGCTCCGTTCGCCCCTGACCTGGCAAAACGGCTCGGCGCACGAATAGTGGTGGCTGCGGGCTTGGTCATCGGTGCCGTGGGTATGTTCCTATTGGTTTATCCGTCTGAGCTGACCGAATACTGGCAATTTATCGCCCCGATGGCGTGTGTGGGGGCTGGGATGGGATCCTTGGCCATCGCTTCGGCGATCATTATGGGCAGCACCCCGATGGAAAAGGCTGGCAACGCCGCCGCCATTGAAGAATCTATGTACGATTTGGGCAATGTGCTGGGCGTGGCAATCCTGGGTAGCGTCGCCGCCGCCAAATATCGAAACGAATTGGACATTCAGGCGATCTTGGGGCCGTTGCCCAGCGGCGGCGGTGAGGCGGTCGACTTTGCCAAAGAGTCGCTGGTGGGCGCGCTTTATCTAGCTGAACAGATGGGCCTGCCGCAGCTGGCAGAGCAAGCCACCAACGCGTTCGATTTAGGGATCGCGCAGGCGGCGCTGGTCGGCGGGGTGGTCATGCTCGTGGCCGCCGGGCTGGTATTTGCGCTGGTGCCTCGTGGTTTCGACGTGGCTGCCGGGCACTAGCGGCGCGCCGATCGACCTGCGCCGTGCGCCACACCTCGGTGGGTTATTGGTGTTCGCCGCTGTGGGATTTGGCGGTTTCCTGTTCGGCGGCCCGCACAAGGTCAACAGCGTGCCGCAGGCCAAGCTTCGGGGCTTCTAAACGGATCGTCCGGATGGCAAGCAGGGCGTCGCGCGTCGGATCGATGTCCTTTTTGGCCAGGATGTCGGCCGCCCAAACTTTCGCTTTTTCGGCTGGGTCTTCGGCCGCCCGGATCGCGGCAGGCAGCGTGTTTGTCCACGGTTCGCCGAGCTTGTTCGCGAGCCGAATGCTGATTATTCCGTTGATTACCGCATTGACCAGCGTTAATCCAAGCCCGATCGGAATCAGCATATCGACTATGCGTTCGGAGCCGATGGTGGGTGCCGCGACGCTGAGGATTACGAGCAATACCGCAGTAAACATCAGCGCTACCTCGAATTGCAGGTGGGCGCGGGCTTGGTATCGCGTGACTAGATCGGCTTCGTATTCATCGAGCACATGGTCGGGTGCGAGCTCGATACCGTTGATGGTGATGCGCAATATGGTTGTGCAGATAAGAATAACCGCGCCGCAGGTGAGGTAGATGGCGGCCAGCCACGGGGAATGAAACACCAAATCGAGCGCCAACGCCGTGAACGCACAAACGGCCGAAGTGTAGAACATTTGCGTGAGTGCTTGTCGACGTCGCTCCGAGCGCCACCCCGGCAGCGCCTTTGACCATCGCTCGTGGTTGCGCTCCCAATTGCCCATGATTATTGCACCTTCTTTCCGTAGATTTCCGCGGACATCGGTGTAAATTCCTGTCGGCTAAAAACCGCCTCGACTGGGAGGTTAAAAACCTGGCAGATGCGAAACGCTAAGTCGAGGCTCGGCGAATGGTCGCCCCGCTCCAAGGCTCCGATGGTTTGCGGGTTTACATTGATGAGCTCAGCAAGTTGCGCGCGTGACATGTCCCGCTCGGTGCGCAGTAGGCGAATCCGATTAAATATTGGTTGCTGAGGCTTCGACTTTGGGGACATACCTCAAAGTGTTGCATAAACCCAATGGAAAATCAAGTAAACATATACAACAGTATTGTTAATGCATTCTCGTTTCCAGCCAGCGCCGGTACTGCCTCAGGTTGCGTTGTTCGTGGACTTGGTCGATTAAAAGCGCTCGCACTGCCGAGATTCGGGGCTGGGGTCGCTTACCGTCGGCGATGCGATGCAGGTTGTATTTCACCTGAACGAGCTTTGCCAGCGAATTAATGGCCTTGTCTTTGAAGCGGGGTTCCGGCATTTGCGGCGCCATGGCTTCGGCGATGCGCCACCGATTCGGCAGATCGGGCATGACGGATAGCGCGGTGCCAATTCCCACCACATCAATCCCCGCCTCGAGCACCCGTTCGGCAGTGTGGCGGCGCGTTATCCCGCCGGTAACCATCAATGGCATCGGGGCCACCTCGTTGATCTCCTTGGCAAAACGCAAGAAATAAGCTTCTCGGTCTAACGTTCGCTGATCTCGCGTCTGTCCCTGCATGGCGGGGCTTTCGTAGGAACCGCCAGAAACCTCGACAAGGTCGACGCCGAGCGTGCCGAGCATTTGCACAACGGCCGCGGCGTCCGCGACGTCGAAACCCCCACGTTGGAAGTCGGCGGAATTCAGTTTCACGCCTACGGCAAAATCGGCGGGAACGGCCGCTCGGATCCGCGCCACAACCTCGCGCAATACCTTGCTGCGGCCCTGTAGGTCGCCGCCCCACTCATCGGTGCGAAGGTTTGTCAGGGGCGAAAGAAATTGCGAAACGAGGTAGCCGTGCGCCGCGTGGATTTGCACGCCATCGAAACCCGCCTCGGCTGCGCGGGTGGCGGTGGTGACAAATCGTTCGATCACGTCTTCGATTTCCGCGCGGGTCATTTCTCGGGGGATCTCGAAGCGTTTGGAATGTGCGCCCATATTCATTGGGACCGCGGACGGGGCGATCTTGATGCCGGGCATGCCGCGCGCAATTTGGCGTCCGGGGTGGCTGATTTGCATCCAAACCTGTGCGCCGCCGCTGCGGGCCGCCGCAGCCCATTGGCGGAAAGGCTCGAGCGGGGCGTGGCGGTCAAGGATCATTGCCGCGGGATTGGTGAGCGCGCGGGGGTCGACCATGACATTGCCCGTAATGATCAACCCGACGCCGCCCTGAGACCAAGTTTGGTAGAGCCGGAAAACTCGTTCGTTGGGCAGGTGTTCTTGGCCTCCTAGATCCTCCTCCATTGCGGCCTTGGCAATGCGACTGGGCAGCGGTGCGCCGTGCTGCAACGGCAGCGGTTCGAAAATCTTTACGGGCGGCGTTTTGCGTGAAAGGTCGGTAATAAGGCGGTGCGCAAGCGCTCCCGCAGAGGCCGGATTCCGGCCCGTATAAACATTGCGATCAACCAAAACCTGGGGCCGCAGCGGTACGACGCCGTGCTTCGCGGCCAGCAACGCAGTCGGCCGCCCCGCCTCTATGCGGCGGGTGAGTAGCGCGCCGAAAACTTTGTCAAAGGCGAGGTCTTCCGCGCGCCCCGGCCCACCGGGATAGAAAACCAGATTGAACTCTTCTTCGTTGCAATCTTCCAGCGCCGCGGGGTGAGCAAGTGCCTCCGAAATCGTGGCCAGATAGGCTCGGTTTTGATCGCGCGTACGTTTGGGCTTGCCGGCGAACCCGAGGTCCAACGTTGGGGGTGTGGCGTTTGGGGTCGCTATGGTGATGTCCCACCCGGCGTCGCTAAACAGCGGGTGCGGTTCGGCGAGCGTTTGGGGGTCGGCGGACGAGAGGATAAACAGTACGTTCGTCATGGAAGAAATTCTTTCATAATGCGGCAGGGGTTGGGGCTGGGAGACTCGCCCGCCGAAAGTGTACCAACGTACATGTACGCATGTACACTAGCAATCATGACAAAAAGGACGCGCGACCCAGAAGGTCGTAAACGAACAATTATTCGCGCGGCATCGGAATTGATCATGGAGCATGGCCCGAGCGCGGTGACGCACCGAAAGGTTGCCGAACGTGCGGGCGTACCGCTGGGATCAACGACCCAACACTTTAAAACGCTCGAAGACCTTATCGCGGCGGCGCTGGAGGAGCTAGGGAGCGTGCTGGACGCGGACGTCGATAGGCTGCGTGAAGAGCTGGCGGCCGCAACGGATTTGCCGCGCACACTAGCGCGCATCATGTGCGAATACCTCGCCGATCCGGCGCATGTGCGAGTCGAAACGGTGTTCTTTGCCGCGCACACGGAAAACGCGCGGATTCGGGAACTGGCCAGTTCGTGGCAGGAGAAAATGGTCGCCGAGCTCGCCCGGTATTTTGACCCCGCCGCCGCCCGCGCCGGCGTGACGTATTTCAACGGCCTCACGCTGGAGGTGCTGTATCAAACAAAAGTGCCAAAAGAGGAGGAAATTGCCAACGTGATAACCAAACTGGCGTACAGCGGGGTCACGCATGATTAATGCACCGGAAACGATGACCAAGCGGCAACGCTGGGCCGCGCTCGGCTTGCTTTCCACGGGGCTGCTGCTCGTGGTGATGGATATGACGATCCTGATTATGGCGCTGCCTAGCCTTATCGCCGATCTGCAGCCGACGGCCGCTGAGCAATTGTGGATCGTAGATATTTACGGGCTATTTCTCGCCGGGCTGCTGATCCCCATGAGCGCGCTTGCGGACCGCTACGGCAGGCGAAAATTCTTGCTTATTGGCTTCGGTTTATTCGGCGCAGTTTCGGCATTGGTGTTGGTAGCAAACGCACCGATCGCGGTGATCGCGCTGCGCGCCGCCCTTGGCGCGGCAGGGGCGATGACCATGCCGACCACGCTGTCCATGGTGCGCAGCATATTCCGAGACCCCGAGGAACGTGCGCGCGCATTGGCGATCTGGTCCGTGGTGGCAGGCATCGGCGCAATCATTGGCCCAGTCGTTGGTGGCGCGCTGCTCGAGGTGTTTCATTGGCACGCCGCATTTCTTATCAACGTCCCGTTCGCGGCGGTGATCATTATTGTTGGCGGAATGCTCCTCCCGGAGGTTAAGGACCCTAACCCGCCGAAATGGGACTTTTTGGCTATCGTGCTATCTATCGCCGGAATGGTCACGCTAGTTTGGGGCATTAAAGAACTGGCCAAGCACGATTGGGTGGGGTCCCTTGAATGGGCAAAACTAGCGGTTGGTATTGCCTTGATGGGGCTTTTTGTGTGGCGCTGTTTAACGCAAAAAGACCCGCTATTAGATGTGCGACTGTTCCGTAGCAAGCCATTTACTGCTGGTACTATCGCGGCGTTTTTCATCAGCTTTGCGCTGGGTGGAAACTTGCTCTTGGTGGCCCAATGGTTGCAGGTTGTAGGCGGGTATTCGCCGATTAAGGCGGGATTGGCGTTGCTGCCGCTTGCCCTTGGATCAATGGTGTCCGCGCCGTTCGCTCCCGACCTAGCAAAACGAATAGGTGCGCGAACGGTGCTGGCGGGTGGGTTAGCAACCGCGGCACTCGGCATGCTGTTGCTCGGCCTAGCCGTAGATTTTACGAGCTACTGGCAGTTTATTGCGCCGATGGCGCTGGTAGGTGTGGGTATGGGCGCGTTGGCCATAAGCTCGGTGATCATTATGGGAAGCACGCCTACGGCCAAGGCGGGCAATGCCGCAGCCATCGAAGAATCCATGTATGACCTCGGCGAAGTGTTCGGTGTGGCCATGCTGGGGAGCGTCGCGGCCGTGGTGTACCGCGGCGCTCTCCAAATCGAGGAATTCACTAACGCGGGTATTGACGCCGCGGCCGCCGCCTATGCCAACGAATCGCTCGTAGGTGCGTTAGCTGTCGCGGAGCAGTACGGGTTGCCCGAGCTCGCTACTAGGGCGACGACCGCTTTTAATAATGGTCTCGCGCAAGCTGCATGTACCGGCGGGATCATGCTGGTTATCGTGTCTCTGGTGGCGTATTGGCTCGTGGCAAAGAAATTCGATCTTTCCGCGGAGCACTAGAGGTTAGAGGCGCTTTAGCTTGAGCCGTCGGTATCGATTCACGGCGGCCATGATCTCTTGGGTGCGCGGCCGTGCGAATAATCCGGGATGCCCGTGGAACGGAGAAATCGCGTCCAAGCCGCGTTCCTCGATCTCCCTATCTAGTTCGGACACCAGTTCCCGCAGGGTGCCGTGATCGCACATTTCGGCGATGGCATCGAGGGCGTGGGCGATGGCGGTGGTTTGGGCGGCGTCGATAATCTGCGTTAAGGCGCTGAGCTGGATAATCTCCTTGCCGTAGCGAACCTCGGTGCGCCCCAGCGCCCGTGCGGGCTTCGTCTTGCCGGGTGCGTGCAATGCGGCAGGGACCCGCTCTTCCACGGCGATCGACGTCTCGCTTGAGCCCTGCGGGGTATCCGCCAATTCGTGCGCGCGTTCGGTTACATCGGTGGGGTGATACTTGTTAAGGGCGATCACCCGATCTGCGACGCCGAAGAACGCGCTGGAACCGCCCGCGACGAGGATGGTTGATACCCCAAGGGATTCGTATAATGGCCGGACACGCTGCACGAATGGGGTGATTGGCTCTTCGT
This sequence comes from Corynebacterium canis, assembly GCF_030408595.1. Lineage (NCBI taxonomy): Bacteria > Bacillati > Actinomycetota > Actinomycetes > Mycobacteriales > Corynebacteriaceae > Corynebacterium > Corynebacterium canis. Next base: position 274,123 of record NZ_CP047080.1, read on the forward strand.
GTGCCGGGATGAGCTGGCTCATGAGTTCATCGCGGATCATAAAGTTTGTCGCGGCGGTGTCTTCATCGATCAATAGCGCGCATGCCCCCGCCTCGACAGCCTCCATGAGGTTCGCTGCCTGGGACGTAGAGCCGGATGCATTCGTGGTGTAGAACTGGCGTGTGTCCGCGCCTGAGGGCAGGTTATTGATAAACGTGGAGATATCCACGCCGGTAACCGCGCGGCCGTCCTCGGCCCGAATCGCGGTGGCGCTCGGGCGCGTAATCACCCATTCGCGGCCATCGCCGGCGATGTGAGGGTAGACACCACGTTCGATTGCCCGCAGCAAGGTTGATTTGCCGTGGAAACCCCCGCCGACAATAACGGTAATTCCTTCGGCGATGGCCATGCCCGTGATTGTTCGGCCGCTTGGCAATTCGAATGATTCTTCGAGCGATGTTGGGCTTTCGAACGGAATTGCGTGTTGCTCTAGCGGGAGATCGGAATCGCCGGATTGGCGGGGCAGAATGGACCCATTGCCAATAAACGCGATGAGCCTGCGGGAGGCCAATTCTTTGCGCAACGCCTCCTGATCTCGCAATAATGCGACGTGCGCTGCCAGCTCTTCACCGTCGATTTGTTCGTAGAAAAGACTTTGGCGAACGATTTTCGGAAGGGCCGAGGTGAGTAAATATGCGGCCTCGCGTCCCCGAATTCTGCGCCCGCTGGCAGGAAGCGCGACGGCGATCCTCGCCTCGATCGCTTGGTCGGTAAACTTTACGCTCGTACGTTCTAATACCGCTTGGCCGGGCTGCCCGATGCTGATCGCCTGAATATCCCGCACTAGGTGCGCAAATCGGCGGGTCAAATAATCGGCCGTGGCTACGCGCCCCACCCGATCCACCAGTAAATCTGGTGGCAGGTTTGCCGCGGTACGGTCAATAATCACTCGCATCAGCGAAGGCGGAGCGTATGGGTCAGCTTGCACACTATCTATGCGTAATACTATGTCATTTCCCAGGCGATAATTGCCGCGCAGGCTTTTATACACGCCGTAGTTTTTCCCATCAAGGGACCGTAATATTTCGGCGAGTGTTGCATTGCGGGCGGAATTGCGAAATGGGCGAGACATGTGAATATCGTATAACATCTCCCGCGCGGCTTGGCTGCATCTGAGAGCGCAAGCTATTGGCCCCAATAATTCCGGCGGCACGGCGGGCGAGGTGTTTGATGGATCAACACATCGATTAGTTTTAACCTTATATGCAGCCGGTATTTTGGTTCGATGCGCGCACACCGTTCACACCGTTGAGGGGCCGAGCGTGCAGGCGGGCGGTTACTTCTTCCCGTGTCGGGCGATCAGCTGGGCTTGTACGTCGCGGCGGCGGATCTTGCCCAGCTGGTCGCGGGGCATTTCGTCGAAGTGGTAGAACGTGCGCGGCACCTTATAGCGGGTGAGTAGCCCACGGCAGTATTCCTTGAGGCCATCGGGATCTAGGGCACCGCCTTCCACGAGCGTGATGGCTGCGACCACGTTTTCGGATCCGTCCTCGCGCGGCATGCCTACCACGGCGGCGTCCTCAACGTCTGGGTGGCTGACCAGCACTTCTTCCACCTCGGCGGGGTAGACGTTGAAGCCGCCGGTAATGATCACTTCCTTGATGCGGGCGACCAAGCGGATAAAGCCGTCCGGTTCCATCACGCCCACATCGCCGGTGCGGTACCACCCGTCGTGGAACGAGTTTTCGGTCGCCTCGGGTTGGTTGAGGTAGCTCTTGAACACCTGCGGCCCCCGCACCAAAACTTCGCCTTCCACGCCGTCCGGCTGGGTTTCGCTGAGATTTTCGGGGTTGGCGATGCGGATCGAGGTGTCCGGGAAGGGGACTCCCACATAGCCGGGGCGGCGATCCTTGGTCATGGGGTTGCCCACGATAATGGGGGAGGTTTCGGTCAGCCCATAGCCTTCCACCAGCAGGCCCCCAGTAATATTCTCCCAACGTTCGACGGTACGAACGGGAAGAGTCGAGGCGCCGGAGAATGCGTTACGCACGCCGGAGACGTTGATGCCCTGCTCTGTCGCGGCGTCGACAATCTTTTCGTACAACGTCGGCACGCCGGGCACCCACGTCGGGGTACGCTTCTTCATTATTTCCATGATGAGCTTCAGGTCCGGCGCAGGTAGCAGCATGATTTCGGCCCCAACATAGACGCCGAGGGTGGCCACCATCGTAAGCCCGTAGGCGTGGAACATGGGGAGCGCTCCGAGCATGCGTTCGTTTTGGTCGCCAAGCCCGGGGACCCACGCCTTGCCCTGTAGGAGATTCGCAAACAAGTTTCCGTGGCTGAGTTGTGCGCCCTTCGGCGTGCCCGTGGTGCCCGAGGTGTACAGGATAAGCGCAATGCTATCGCGGGTGACGGTTTCGCTGGACACAATATCGTGCCCGTCGCCGCCAATAGCCGAACTAATGAGCGTTTCCCACGGCACGGAGTTAGGGGCGGGGGCGGTGAGCTTGGCGCGCGTTTTGAGCAGCGAGGGCAGCGGAATTTTCAGCGCCAGCTGCTTCATGCGCGGCATGGCGGTGATCATATTCACGGCGACGATGGTTTCCAGGCTCGTGGTGTCGCGCAGGCGTTCCAAAGTGGGGGTGGCTTTGTCCCAGCAGATAGCCACGCGCGCCCCGTGGTCCGCAAATGGGTGTTCGAGTTCGTGCGTGGTGTAAAGCGGGTTGTGTTCCACCACAATCGCGCCGAGTTTCAGCACCGCGTAGAAGGCGATGAGGTGCTGCGGGCAGTTCGGCAGCATGATGGCCACGCGGTCTCCGGGGCGCACTCCGAAGGCTTTCAGGCCAGCGGCGGCACTTCGCACGTGCCGGTCCATTTCCGCATATGTTTGCGTACGCCCGAAGAAGTAGGTTGCGGTTTTGTCGGCGTTTACGGCGAGGTTGTTATCGTAAATATCCAGCAGCGTGGTTTCGCCGTAGTCCAAGGTGTGGGGCGTCCATGCAGCGTAGTGCTCGAGCCATGCCTTTGTTTCGGATGCCGACATCTACCGTGTCCCTTCGTTGAGCCTGGCAAGTTACCCAGACGTAACTTCATTTAGATTAATTCAGTCTTACCATGAGCTTATTGTGCACGTCGCGGCAGGGTGGGACGGAGTTGCACAACTAGACTCGTATCCATGCGCATCGCGATGATCTCTATGCATACCTCTCCATTACAGCAGCCCGGAACGGGCGATGCGGGCGGAATGAATGTATATATTTATTCCACTGCGCGTGAGTTGGCCCGGCAGGGGGTGCAAGTGGATGTGTATACCCGGGCGACGCGTCCCAGTCAGGGGGAAGTGGTTCATGTGGCGCCGAATTTCCGCGTGATCAATATTGTGTCCGGCCCGTTCGAGGGTCTTGAAAAGGAGGCCCTACCCACGCAGCTCGCGGCGTTTGCAGGCGGAATCCTGGTGTATGCGCGGTGCAACCAATTGAGTTACGACGCCCTGCACTCCCACTATTGGCTGTCCGGCCAGGTGGCATGGTTGTTGCGCGACCTATGGGAGATTCCTTTGGTGCATACCGCGCATACATTGGCGGCGGTGAAAAACGCGTATCGGGCTGATGATGATTCTGTGGAATCGGAGGCGCGCCGGATCTGCGAGCAGCAATTGGTGGATAATGCGGATGCCTTGGTGGTGAATACCCAGGAGGAGTCCTTCGACCTGCAGCGGCATTACGATGCCCGATCGGACAAGATCATCGTGGTGCAACCGGGCGCGAATGTGGATTTGTTCCAGCCGGGTAGTGATCGAGCCACGGAGAGCGCCCGCCGCGAATTGGGCATCCCATTGGATTCCAAGGTGGTTGTGTTTGTGGGTCGGCTGCAAACGTTTAAGGGCCCGCAGGTGCTGATCAAGGCCACCGCCGAGCTGTTCCGCCGCGATCCGAACAGGAATTTGCGTGTGATCATTTGCGGTGGGCCTTCCGGCCCGCACGCTACCCCGGAGACCTATCAAGAGTTGGCGCGGGAGTTGGGGGTGGCCCGCCGCGTGCGCTTTATGGATCCGCGCCCGCCGGAGGAATTGGTGATGCTGTATCGGGCGGCCGATATTGTTGCGGTACCCAGCTATAACGAGTCTTTCGGGCTGGTCGCTATCGAGGCGCAGGCGACTGGAACGCCCGTGGTGGCGGCCCGCGTGGGTGGCTTGCCTATCGCCGTGGCGGAGGGGGAGACGGGGTTATTGGTGGAATCGCACGATCCGCTGGATTGGGCGGACGCCTTGGCGCAGCTGCTCGATGACAATGACACTCGCATTCGAATGGGTCAGGACGCCGTGGAGCATGCGCGGAGGTTTTCGTGGACTGCCACCGCAAGCAACCTGCTTTCCTGTTATACGCAGGTAGTCAGCGAGGCGCCGGATAGTTGTTTTGACCGCCAAGCTCGCGGTTAGGCAACTTTCCGACGCGTTTGTCTGGGAAGTGGCAGAATCGGACTTATGACTACTGGAAAGCTAATTCTCCTGCGCCATGGTCAGAGCGAATGGAACGCCTCCAACCAGTTCACTGGTTGGGTTGACGTCGCTTTGACCGAGAAGGGGGAGGCCGAAGCGAAGCGCGGTGGCGAACTGCTGCGCGAAGCGAATCTCCTTCCTGATGTTCTGTACACCTCGCTGCTGCGCCGCGCTATCTGCACCGCGCACATCGCCCTCGACACCGCCGACCTGCTGTGGATCCCCGTGGTTCGGGACTGGCGTTTGAACGAACGCCACTACGGTGCGCTGCAGGGCCTGAACAAGGCTGAGACCAAGGCCAAGTACGGCGATGATCAGTTCATGGCGTGGCGTCGTTCCTATGACACCCCGCCACCGCCATTGGAAGAGGACAACGAGTACAGCCAGGCGCACGACCCGCGTTACGCCGACCTGGATAAGGTGCCGGACACGGAATGCCTGCTGGACGTGGTAAAACGCTTCATTCCGTACTATGAAGAGGAAATCTTGCCGCGCGTGCTTCGTGGCGAGACCGTCTTGATCGCCGCCCACGGCAATTCGCTGCGCGCGCTGGTGAAGTATCTGGATAATATTTCGGACGAGGACATTGCCAACCTGAATATTCCGACGGGTATCCCGCTGGTCTACGAGTTGGATGCGGATGGCAAGGTGCTGAACCCGGGTGGTACCTACCTGGATCCGGAGGCCGCCGCCGCTGGTGCCGCCGCTGTCGCTGCTCAGGGCAACAAGTAGGCGTGCTGTATTTTTTCCTTGGCATAGCCTGCACGGTTTTTGCCTGGGCGATGTACCGTTGGCTCCTGCGTGGGATCCGACGGCGCATCCTCCGCCGCCGCAAGGCGGCAACCCTGGCGGTCAATCAGATTAATACTGTGAGCCAGGTGCTTCACCTTGCGGTTCAAGGCTCGCCCACCGGGGTGACCGTCTTGGACCGCAACGGTGACGTGATCTTGTCGAATGCCCGGGCCCACGACATGGGGATTGTGCACGAACGCACCATTAATCCCGATGTGTGGGCGGAGGCCCTCAAGGTGCATGAGGATCACGAATCGCGAACGCTCCCCATGGAGATCCCGCGACGCAAGGGGGCAACGCAGGTCACCGCCGTGCAGGCCGTGATCCAGCAGTTAAGTCCGGTGGATTCCCGATTCGTGGTGGTGTACGCGACGGATGAATCGGAAAATGTGCGCATGGAGTCCGCTCGGCGGGACTTTGTGGCAAATGTCTCCCACGAATTAAAAACCCCCGTTGGTGGTATGGCGCTGCTCGCCGAGGCCCTTATTGAATCCAAGGATGATCCCGAAACGGTCGAGCATTTCAGCCAACGCTTGGTTAAGGAAGCGCATCGCCTGGCGGATATGATCACGGAGCTTATTTCGTTGTCCAAGCTGCAGGGCGCGGAGGCGCTGCCTAATTTGCAGCAGGTTTCGGTCGACGAGGTTATCGATGAGGCCATCGCGCGCAACCAGCTTTCGGCGGAGGCGGCGGAGATCACCATTACGCGGGACCAGCCGGGCGGGCTGACCGTCAATGGCGATAAAAACCTGCTGGTTACGGCGGTGGCAAACCTTATCGGAAACGCCGTGAACTATTCGCCGCATGCGACGCCGGTGGCGGTGACCCAGGAGCTTGTGGATGAAGATACGGTGTGGATCCAGGTGGCCGACCGCGGCATCGGGATTGCGCCGGAGCACCAGCAGCGGGTGTTCGAGCGCTTCTTTAGGGTGGATAAGGCGCGCTCACGTTCCACCGGGGGAACCGGCCTGGGCCTAGCCATTGTCAAGCACGTGGCGGCGAACCATGGGGGATCGATTTCATTGTGGTCACGCCTGGGATATGGCTCCACGTTTACGCTCGAACTCCCGCTCTACCAGCCGGAAACGCGGACTATAATAGCCGATAACCTAGCGGACGATTTGACCCTTCCGGAACCAGGATAACTATGACTCGAATTTTGCTTGTGGAAGATGAGGAATCCTTAGCGGAGCCGTTGGCTTTTCTGCTTGGCAAGGAAGGATTCGACGTCGTGTGGGCGGCGGACGGCGCACAAGCATTGGTGGAATTCGAGGCGCACGACATTGATATCGTCCTGCTTGATCTGATGCTGCCGGGCATGTCGGGCACGGAGGTGTGCAAACAGCTGCGAGCAATCTCAAGCGTGCCTGTGATTATGGTGACGGCGCGGGATTCGGAGATAGATAAGGTCGTCGGCCTAGAGCTCGGCGCAGACGACTATGTGACCAAGCCGTATTCTTCCCGGGAGCTTATCGCGCGCATCCGGGCGGTGCTCCGCCGAGGCGGGGATACCGAGGAGATCCCGGCGCAGAACGTGTTGGATGGCGGCCGCGTGCGCATGGATGTCGAACGACACACCGTAACCGTCGCGGGTACCCCCGTGAATTTACCCCTGAAAGAGTTCGATCTTCTGGAATACTTATTGCGGAACGCGGGCCGGGTGCTTACCCGTGGCCAGCTCATCGATCGCGTGTGGGGAGCGGACTACGTTGGCGACACCAAGACGCTGGATGTGCACGTGAAAAGGCTGCGTTCCAAGATCGAGGAGGAGCCCTCGCGTCCGCGACATTTGATTACTGTACGGGGACTTGGTTACAAATTTGAAGCCTAAGGTTCGGGCATTCTCTTAAGGTGTGCTCAGGGGCATTCTGTACACTAAAATCCCTGCACGACGGTTGTGCACGAGGCTTTTATAAACTCCTGAATGCAGTTGAAAACTTGCAGCGTATGCGGCGTTTATAGGGCGGATTCACGGGCCCTGGCAAGCTTCGTCGAGGGGATTTTGTAGAGCATTCTCTAGGTGTGATTTCCGGCGGTAACGGTGGGGGTCCGCCATTCTCATTTGGGGCTTGGCGCTGTCATGTCCACAGCTCAGGGCGTGTTTGCTGCACTCTTGCTATCTGTCCAGGGGTGGGGGTGGGTGTTCCACTATCTAATATTTTGTATAGCCTATTACTTCTACAGGTATCCGTTCTTTATCTCCATTGGATCGCGGCAAATATGAACGCCGTTTTGTTGTGTCACAATAGTGTAATTACAAGATCATGTAGCACGCGATCCATTTTAATAAATACACAATCGAGTCCCCAATATTTTGAGCGTCTCAATGATGCTTAGGGGGCAAATGGAGTCAACCTTATGGACGCTTGAGATTTGCCTGAGTGGCTGGATGGATACTTAAAATGCCGGGTTGATTTACCTCGGAACGGGCTTTGCAATGCGCCGCCAAGACTTCGTATGGGGCGTCCCCCATCAGGACCCGCAACTCGTGTTCATGCGATACCCAAACAGGGTCGGGGGCGTCGTGGCAAGTCGGTGCGGTGGTGCAATACCAATCGAAATCCTCGCCACCATTACCCCACCCGCGACGGTCATATTCGGTGATCGTGGTGCGTAGTATTTCCACCCCATCGGGGCGTTCTTCATAGGCCTCCAGGCGCCGCAAGGGGAGCTGCCAACACACCTCCGGTTTCACCACGGTAAGGTCCTCACCTGCGAAAACTCCCCATTGGTGGAGCGCGCAACCCGCGCCCGTCGGCCACCCTGGGCGGTTGGCAAAGATGCATGCGCCGTCGACAAGCGTCGTTTTTAATGCGGGCTCGGGGTTGCCGTCATCGTCGTCTAATTCGTCCCATTCCAGCCAGGGTTCGAGCACGTCCCAATCATTGACGTCGGCTGGACGGTGCTGCCAGAAACGTGCCGGCATACGGGACACGGCGTCGACAAGCTGCTCACGATCTTCCTCATCGCAAATAAATGCACCATGGATGCAGCAACCCACAGTATGATTAGAAGCGTCGATGCCTTGGCAAGTTGTGCCAAATCCACAACGCCAATGGGATTCTAACCATGTCAAATCACAAGAGAAAATATGTAATGGGTCCTCGGGATTGGTAAATTCAAACCAGTCCCGAGGAAAATCTGGCGCTAATTCGGCCCCAGATCGAATTGATGCAGCAGCAGGAGAGGTTGAAGGAAAACCAAGATTAATTGAGCGTTGATTCACACTTGGTAACGGTAGACCGTCTACCCTTAGTCGTGTGAGATTAGGTGTATTGGATGTGGGCAGTAACACGGTTCACTTGGTGGCTGTGGACGCCCGCCAAGGCGGGCACCCGACCCCGATGAGTGATTGGAAGACGAGCTTGCGGCTGGTTGAACACCTCGACGGCGACGGTGCCATTGATGAGAAAGGAAGGAAGAAGCTGATCAAGGCCGTAGCGGAAGCAAAGGATCTTGCCGAGACTCTCGGTTGTGGGGACCTTATGCCCTTTGCAACGTCTGCGATCCGCTCTGCTGCTAATAGTGAAGCGATCCTAGACTCGGTAGAAACAGACACCGGGATTCGCCTCGAGGTGCTCTCAGGCAAAGACGAAGCCCGGCTTACTTTCCTTGCGGTCCGCCGATGGTACGGCTGGTCCGCAGGCCGCATCACTAACCTCGATATTGGTGGTGGATCACTTGAGCTTTCCACAGGTGCAGATGAAGAACCTGATGCCGCATTCTCACTTGACCTCGGCGCGGGACGGCTTACCCACCAGTGGTTTGATACTGACCCGCCGGAACGAAAAAAGGTCAATATTCTCCGGGATTACATCGACGCTGAATTAGTAGAAGCGTCGCGTGCGATCCGAACCTGCGGTGTGAGCGATCTCGCCGTGGGTACTTCAAAGACTTTTCGTACATTAGCCAGGCTCACGGGTGCCGCACCGTCATCCGCCGGGCCGCGAGTTACCCGCACCCTTACCGCTCCGGGTTTGCGCCAGCTCATCGCTTTTATTTCCCGCATGACTGCCGCGGATCGTGCCGAGCTTGAGGGCGTGAGCGCTGACCGTTCCCACCAGATAGTCGCAGGTGCGCTGGTGGCGGAAGCAGCTATGCGGGCATTAGGTTTGGAACAACTACAAATTTGTCCTTGGGCATTGCGTGAAGGCGTTATCCTGCGCCGTATCGACAAGGGATTGGACTAGGAATCATGAGTGAAAAGCAACTCACCGTCGCTGAATTGATGGAGCGCGCCGCTAAAGAAGGGCGCGTTGAGGCTCCACGCCGCCGTCGCCGCAGCTTAGAAGAGGGTGGCGTCTCTGTTGCGGAGTTGACTGGCTCGATCCCTGTCGTCAAGGCGGTGCCGACAGATTCGCGTCACAGCGCCGAGCCTATCGACGCCCCGTTCCAGCCGAAGCGCGCACCTTCACCGCCGCAGGACGAAGAAACAGTAGTGAAGAAACCTGCGGAGCCGGAACCGGAACCCAGTGAGGTTGACGACGATACTCCGCCCTGGTTGGCGGAAAGCGTGGACGCCCCGAGCGGGAGTTTCACGGCGGTCGACCCGACCCCAGCCCCGACCCCGGCTCCAGCTCCTGCTCCGACCCCAGAGCCGGAACCCGAGGAGGAGGAAGACGATACCCCGCCGTGGTTGTTGGATTCCCACCCGCCGAGCAGCAGCTTTACCGCGGTAACCGCGGAAGAGGAGGAGGAAGAAGAGACTCCGCCATGGCTGACCGCCACGGAACCGGAACCCGAGGAGGAGCCGCTGCCGCCGTGGCTCACTCCGGCGAACGATATTGTTCCTTCCGCCGAGGAAGAGGAGGAAACCCCGCCGTGGCTTATCGCTGCGGAGGAAGAGGCTAAGAAGGAGCCGGAGGAGGTTCCGCCGTGGATCATTACGGAAGAGGAAGAAGAGGAGGAGGAGGTAACTCCGCCTTGGATGCTTCCGGAGGACCAAGAACCCGCTGAGGAAGACACCCCGCCGTGGCTGCAGCAGCACGAGGAGGAGCAGCAACAACAGCAGCAACAGCAACAGCAGCAGGCGGAGCCGGCGTCCACCCCGAGCACCGATAAGACCATGGTGATCAGTGTGGTCAACGAGAACGACCCCGTGCGGTTGACCACGGGCGCGTTCGAGGCGATCACGCCGGATCAGGCGCAGGCCGCTGCCGCAGCGGCGAGCCCTCAAACCCAGGAAACCACGCAGATGTCGGCGGTGCCGGATGCGGATGTGCCGGAGGACCACGGGGAGATTCAGCGTCCGGATATCGCCGCGGTGATCCCGATGGGCGGCCAGGCGCCGCGCACCGATCGTAGGAACGCCCGTACGAAGCCAACGCCGCAGGGTGGGCCTATCCCGGGGCCCGCGCCGTCGGCAACCGAAACCCAGGTGCAGCCGGTCGTGGATACGCCAATCCCGGACCCGCAGGGGAACACGCAGGCGCGGCCGCTGCCGGTGAAGCGTGACCCGAAGGAGAGCGAGAAGGAAGGCAAGGTTTCCTTCCTGGCGATCATTGGCATGACGCTGCTGGCGATCGTGGTCGGTGTGGCGCTCTTCCTAGGTTTTGAGATGCTGTGGCGCAGCTTCGCTAACTGGATCGTCGCATTGTTGGCGCTCGCCGTTACGGGTGGCATCGTGGGCGTGGTGCACGCCCTCCGCACGGAGCGTGATTTCCTGTCCATGGGTTTGGCGGGCCTGGCGGGCTTGGCCATGACCTTCGGCCCGATGGCGGTCGCGGGCCTGTAACTCCGGTGTGAAAGCCTGTGCGCTGCCGCGCGCAACATGGCATGGTATACACCATGACCAGAATTGCAGTGATTGGCGGCGGAAAGATCGGTGAGGCCCTGATTGCGGGGCTGATCGCGGGCGGCGAACCGCCGAAAGGCATCGCCGTGACCAACCCGGACCCGGCTCGCGGGCAGGAATTGGCGGCGGCCTACGGGGTCGTCGACTTTACCGATAACTCCCAGGCTGTCGATGGCGTCGATTACGTGTTCTTGTGCGTAAAGCCCAAGGACACCATTGCCGTGCTCGCGGAGATCGCGGACGTGGTGGATGAAAATGAGATCGACACCACCGTGATTTCCATGGCCGGCGGCATTACGCTGCGGGCGTTGGAGGACGCGGTGCCGGTGGGCACGCCGGTGATCCGGGTGATGCCGAATACGCCGATGCTGGTGGGCCAGGGCGTGAGCGCGGTGGCCCCGGGCCGTTTCGCCGGCGAAGAGAAGCTCGAACAGGTGCGTGAATTGCTGGCTAGTGTTGGCACCGTTGTGGTGGTGTCCGAATCGGAGATGGACGCCGTGACGGCGCTCTCCGGCTCCTCGCCCGCCTATGCGTTTTTGGTGGCGGAAGCCATGATCGACGCTGGGGTTTCCCTTGGCCTGAATCGCACAATGGCGCGAGAGCTCACCGTGGGCGCGTTATATGGCGCCGCCGCGATGCTGAAGGAGACGGACCGAGAGCCGTCGAGCCTGCGGGCGGATGTGTGTTCGCCTGGCGGCACCACCATCGCCGCGATCAGGAAGCTGGAGGAGTGCGGCCTACGTAAGGCGTTTTACGACGCCACGGAGGCGTGCGCGCGGCGCTCAAAGGAGCTCGGCCAGGATTCGCCCGCCGAAAAGAATTGATTGGTTTAGCTACTTTGTTTTGTCAGGTTTGCTAATCAATCCGCCCCGAAAGGGGCTAATACGCGGGGGAATCAAGTGAAGGTTGAGACTTTTGTGCAGAATTGGTGTAACCAGCGAGTTTGCTGTGAAGCATGGTGCACTTGATAACAAATGTGACGACGCTTGTCGCAATAGTCACAAGTTTCACGGTAGGCTGATTTCAGCACGCGCGTGACCAGTCATTCTGCAGGAGGGGAAGCCTGCAGCACGCGCTGGCTGAAGGGTTGAATGAATATGGCACATGAAGATAACGGAACGTTCCTCACCGTCGCTGAGGTCGCAGAGATTATGCGCGTATCCAAGATGACGGTGTATCGCCTCGTTCACTCCGGTGAGCTGCCCGCGGTACGCGTGGGACGTTCGTTCCGAGTACATGAGAACGCGGTCAATGAGTATCTAGACTCTTCTTACTACAACGTGGGTTGATTACGGGCCCCTTTTGTTTCACAGTGGCACCAAACTGTAAGATTGTGGGCATTCGTGTCAGCGCCGAGGGGCGTCAGCCCACCCGAGAGTGCACTTTGGCGTTCGCTGGCAGGTCAGTACGTACATCACCGATTGTTTAAGTGAGGGACAACCTTATGGGTTCTGTCATCAAAAAGCGCCGCAAGCGCATGTCAAAGAAAAAGCACCGGAAGCTGCTCCGTCGCACCCGCGTTCAGCGTCGGAAACTCGGTAAATAAAAATTATCGCCCTAGGAAGTTCCCAGGGCGAGTTTTTATTTTCGACGCCCCCGCCCCCGCCACCGCCGATAGCTCAGCGACGCGGCCACCAATGTGGGCAGGCCATATGTGCGAATCGCTTTGCGGATATTGCGGTAGTCCTGAATATGCCAGCCGCGGCGGGTAGCCTCCCGGCGCAATTTAGAATCCGGATTGATTGCAACGGCTGTTCCAACCATGGTCAGCATCGGGATGTCATTGATCGAGTCCGAATACGCCGTGCAGCGGGAGAGGTCGAGGCCCTCGACCGCCGCCAACGCGGCCACCGCGTGGCGTTTGCCGGGGCCGTGCAGGATATCCCCAACGAGGCGGCCGGTAAACACGCCGTCCTTGGCCTCCGCGACCGTTCCCAACGCGCCGGTAAAGCCGAGCTTGCGGGCGAGGATCTGGGCGAGCTGCACCGGGGTGGCGGTGACCAGCCACACCTGTTCGCCTTCCGCAAGGTGCATTTCCGCCAGTTTGCGGGTCCCTGGCCAGATCTTTTCCACCATCCGGTCGTCCACGATCTCTTCGCACAAAGTGACTAATTCATCCACGGAGCGCCCCTGGATAAACTCCAGGGCCTGCTGGCGGCCGTGCGCCACATCGTGGGCGTTTTCGGTGCCGGTAATGCGGAATTTGAATTGTTTCCAGGCCATGGGGATCACCTCGCTGGCCTTGAAGTAGCGGCGTCGCGCCAGGCCCATCATAAAGACGATGATGGAGGCCCCTTGGATCAAGGTGTTGTCCACGTCGAAGAAGGCGGCGGCTTCCACCCGTTCGCCATTGTGTACGGGTGGGCCCCCGGCAGCCTCCTCGGAGCCGGAAACTGTTTCTATCCCGGCGGCGAATTCATCCACGTCCAATCCGAACGCCTCTGCGACTGCTGCGAGGCCCGCTGTGCGCTGTTCGGCATCGCCCACAGGGGGAAGGGCATGTTCCTCTAGAAAACGCCGGAGATTGCCGCGAGAGGCGCTGAGGCTTGCCAGGTAATCCTCAGGTGCGGGCTCGAAACCGGGGGTTGTCACGTAGGTGTTCCTCATGCAGCTGGAGTGGGTATCGTCTCCAATCGTAGGCAAGTCCCGTCATTGTAAGGAAAACACACTATGCCCCAACCCCATTCGGTGCAGCTCTTGGTACGAAAATCCTGTGGTTCGTGTGTGCGAGTCCGGGCCGAAATCGAGGGTCCGGTGGTCGCCACTGGTGCTAGGTTTAGCGTGTTGGACGTGGATAGTGATCGCGCCCTAGCATTAGAGTTCGGCGATAGGGTCCCCGTGGTGTTGCTCGACGATGAAGAATTCGCATGTTGGGAAGTCGATCTAGAAGACTTAGTGCAGGCTTTGTTGTAACCCGGCTCACGGCAGGATACGGTTGTAAATCATCCTTTTGGATGATTTACATGTTACGAAAGGTGGCCTATGAGCGTGCTTGTGGTCGGGATGTCTTACCGATCAGCACCTGTGGCTGTTCTTGAACAGGTCAGCATGGACAATGATGCGCGGGCGCAGACCGCCATCAATCTGGTAGCGTGCCCTTCGCTCTCCGAGGCAATGATAGTTTCCACCTGCAATCGGATCGAAATATACGCGGTGACCACGAGTTTTAACACCGGGGTAAACGAGGTTGTTGAGGTGCTGCACCGCGCCAGCGACGTGGATATCGACGTCCTTCGTAGCCACCTCTACGTGCGCTACGCCGATGCTGCGGCGGAGCATATGCTGGTGGTCGCCTCCGGGCTGGACTCGATGGTGGTGGGGGAACAGCAGATCATTGGTCAGGTTCGCCTCGCCTACCAGCAGGCGTGCGAGCACGGCACCGCCGGGCCGTTTTTGCATTCCCTGGCGCAATGCGCGCTGCACACCGGCAAGCGGGTGCATACCGAAACCGATATCGATGATGCCGGGGCCTCCATGGTTTCCTTCGCTTTCGATGAAGCGGTAGGCGACCAGAATCTGCGGGGCAAGGTCGCGATGGTGATCGGTGCGGGGGTGATGGCGTCGTTGGCGGCCACGCACCTGGGCCGGCTGGGCGTCGCCAAGCTCGTCCTTGCCAATCGAACGCGCAGTCGAGCGGAAATCTTGGCCGAGCACTCGCGTGAGGCGAACGTACCTGCGGAGGTGGTCGACTATGAGCGGCGGGTGGAGGCGCTGCCCTCGGTGGACCTCGTGGTGTCCGCGACCGGTGCAGATATTTTCACGGTGACCAGGGAGGATATCCCCGCTGGGCACCCGCTCACGCTGATCGATTTGTCCATGCCGCGTGACATTGAAGACGAGGTGGGCGAGCTGCCCGGCATCAACCTCGTGAATATTGAACGTTTACATCGCGCTCGGAAGGAAGCGACCATGCATGTGGATGCCCTGGACATCGTGGCTGAGGAACTCAATGCGTACACCTCGGCGCAGCGGGTGCGTGACGTGGTGCCCGCGGTGGCGGCGCTGCGGAGGCAGGCGTCCGAATTGATCGATGTGGAGTTGGAACGCCTCACCCAACGTACCCCCATGATGGGGGACGATGAGCGGGCGGAGGTGACGCGGACGGTGCGCCGCGTCGTCGATAAGCTGTTGCATACGCCGACGGTGAAGGTGAAGGAATTGGCGGCGCGTTCCGGCACTGTGTCCTATGAATCGGCGCTGCAGGAGCTGTTCGGTTTGGACACGGAACTGGGGACGAGGAAGACACATGCTTAGGATCGGCACGCGCGGCAGTCAGCTGGCCACCACGCAGGCGGGGCATATCCGCGATGCGCTGCGGGAGCGCGGTGTGGAATGCGAACTGACTATCGTATCCACGCCGGGCGATAGGTCCCAGGCCCCCGTGGAACGCATCGGCGTCGGGGTGTTTACCCAGGAGCTGCGGGAGGCGATGGCGCGCGGCGAATGCGATATCGCCGTGCATTCGCTCAAGGACCTGCCCACCGCGCCCGACCAGCGTTTTCGGCTGGTGGTGCCGAAGCGAGCGGACGTGCGGGAGGCGCTGATCGCGCGCGCCGGAATGACCTTGGCTGAGCTGCCGGAGGGCGCCACGGTGGGCACCTCCGCACCCCGCCGCATTTCGCAACTACGTGCGATACGGCCGGACCTGGATATTCGGCCGCTGCGGGGGAATATCGATTCCCGCATGGCGCGGGTGGGCGCGGACCTCGATGCGGTGGTCCTGGCCGCGGCGGGGCTGCAGCGCATCGGCGTGCTCGACCGCGCCACCGAACTATTTGATCCGCATCGTTTTCTGCCGGCGCCGGCGCAGGGCGCGCTCGCCGTGGAGGCCCGGCCGGAGGTCGCGGATGTGATTGCGCCATTGGCATGCCGGCAGGCGACGTGGGAGACTACAGTGGAACGCCGCGTGCTGCGGAGCCTGGAGGCGGGTTGCACGGCACCCGTTGCCGCCTACGCCTCCGGAAATACGGTCACTGCCGGGGTGTTTGCCTTGGATGGCTCGCGGCAATTGGTGGATTCATTCACTGGTGAGGATCCCGTCGCGTTAGGTAACCAAGCGGCGGCGATGTTGCTGCAGCGAGGTGCTGCTGAGCTGTTGCGTTAGATGTGCATTCGCTAACGCCGCGCTGATGTTTTATCGTTGACGTACCACATGGCATGCGCCCACCTTGCGAAGAGGTCCACTTAAGGTTTCCGCAACTGGGCGCGCGTGTGCGTTTACGCAGGTGTTGGTCTCCTTAAAGAAATGAACTGTATGAGTTACGTCCCCTCGTCGGCAGGCACTGTCATTTTTGTAGGTGCCGGACCGGGCAACCCGGATTTGTTGACGGTCCGCGCCCGCGACGTGCTGGGCACTACTGCGGTTGCCTATGCGGACCCCCAGGTACTTCCCAGCATTCGAAGAATTATCGCAAGTGAGCTCGAAGTCCCGGTAGAACGCCTCCGTGCCGCCGAGGCCGAATACGAAGCTATGTGCGAGCGGGCCCGGGAGGCCGGGGCGCGCCGCAAACCACCACGCCCGGAAGCGCCCACCGCGGCCGAGATTCACGACGTCGCCCCCGATACCGCCCCCGATGACGTCGCCGCCGCGCTGGCCGCCGAGGTAAACCAGGGCCATGATGTGATTCGGCTGGTGGCGGGCAATCCGCTGAACAATGAGCGTATTTTGCGCGAAATCAATGCCGTGGGCGAGGCGGGGTTGGAATTTCAGGTGGTGCCCGGCATGTCCGTGCCCGCCACCGTGCCCGCCTTTGCCGGCATCGCCCTGGGATCTACCTATACCGAGACCCGGGTGACGCAGGATCTTGATTGGGATCAATTGGCCACCGCGCCGCAGCCCATTGTGTTGCAGGCCGTTGCGGAGGATCTGCAAACCATCGCCACCGAGCTGAAGGCGCGGGGTTTGGCCAGCAGCCTGCCGGTTTCGGTGACGGTGAACGGCACCACGCGGCTGCAGCGCACGTACGACACCACGCTGGGCACCCTCGGCAAGCTCAATGGCGATATGCCGGGCACGCTGGTGGTTACGCTGGGCAAGGGCGTGGATGATCGCACCAAGTATTCCTGGTGGGAAAACCGCGCCCTGTATGGCTGGCGGGTATTGGTGCCGCGGGCGAAGGACCAGGCGGGGCCGATGAGCACCCGCTTGGCGTCCCATGGCGCGATCCCGCAGGAGGTGCCCACGATTTCCGTGGAGCCGCCGCGCAATCCGGCGCAAATGGAACGCGCGGTCAAAGGCATCGTGGAGGGGCGCTACCAGTGGGTGGCGCTCACCAGTGCGAATGCCGTGAATGCGTTGTGGGAGAAAATCACGGAGTTCGGCCTGGATGCGCGCGCGTTCGCGGGGGTGCGCATCGCGGCGGTGGGGGAGAAGACCGCTGCGGCGATCCGCGAGCTGGGCATTACGCCCGAGCTGTTGCCGGACCGCAACCAGCAGAACGCGCGCGGACTGGTCGCGGTGTTCCCCGAGTTTGATCCCGAGCTGGATCCGGTGAGCCGCGTGCTGTTGCCGCGCGCGGATATCGCCACCGATGTGCTGGTGGAGGGCCTGACGGAGCTGGGCTGGGAGGTCGATGATGTTACCGCCTACCGCACCGTGCGCGCCGCCCCGCCGAGCGCTGAGGTGCGCGACATGATTAAGTCCGGCGGTTTCGACGCGGTGTGTTTTACCTCCGCATCTACGGTAAAAAACTTGGTTGGTATTGCGGGGAAACCGCACCAGCGTACGATCATTGCTTGTATCGGTCCGATGGCCGCCGCCGCTGCGCGTGAAGCGGGGTTGCGCGTTGATGTACAACCGGAGGTGGCCAGTGTCCCCGCGCTTGTCGACGCCCTCGCGGCCCACGTAGCCAGCCTGCGTGCCGCCGGTCAGCTGCCGCCGCCGCGAAAGAAGCGTCGGAAAAGGAGTAGTTAAATGATTCGTCGTCCCCGCCGCCTGCGCAACTATCAGGCGATGCGCGAACTGGTTGCCGAAACGAGCCTGCGGCCCACGGACCTGATCCTGCCGATGTTCGTGGCGGAGGGAATCACAAGGCCCCGCGAGATTCCGTCAATGCCGGGCGTGTACCAACACAATTTCGATTCGCTGAAGCGCGTTGCGTACGAGGCATTGGATGCGGGCATTCGCTGCGTGGACCTGTTTGGGGTGCCACGGGTCAAGGATGCGATTGGCTCCGGCGCGTGGGATGAAAAAGGCATTTTGAATCGGGGCATCGCCGTGCTGCGTGAGGAGTTCGGCAACGATCTTATGGTGATGGCGGATACCTGCCTCGATGAATTTACCGATCATGGGCATTGCGGCGTGCTGGAGACCGATAATTTTGGCACCAGCGTCGTGGCCAATGACGCCACCTTAAAGCACTATCAGCAGATGGCGGTTGCGCAGGCACAGGCCGGGGCGCATATCGTGAGCCCGTCGGGCATGATGGACGGCCAAGTGTTGGCCATTCGAAATGCATTGGATACCGCAGGTTTCACCGAAGTGGCTATTATGGCGTATTCAGCGAAGTATGCGTCCGCGTTTTTCGGGCCCTTCCGCGATGCCGTGGGTTCGTCCCTTACCGGGGATCGCCGCACCTACCAGCAGGATCCGGCGAACTTTAAGGAATCCTTGTTAGAGGTGGACCTGGACATCGAAGAGGGCGCGGACTTTGTCATGGTGAAACCAGCCATGCCGTACCTGGATGTGTTGTCGGCGGTGGCCCAACGGGTCACTGTGCCGGTGGCCGCCTATCAGGTGTCCGGCGAGTACGCCATGATCGAGGCCGCGGGCCGCAACGGTTGGATTGATCGCGATGCCGCGATGATGGAATCCGTCCTCGGCATTAAACGCGCCGGTGCGGATCAGATCCTCACATATTTCGCTACTGATATTGCCCGCAAACTTTAGGGGAGACATGGCTTCCGAAAAACCCGAATCTATTCTTTTGGCGTCACACCTGTGGCTGTGGGTAGTTGGGTTGGAGGTAGTTCATCAGATCCTCAATGTGATCATGGGGATCCTCGCCCCCGAACAATTGATCCAACAGCTCAAGGAGCAACCCACCGGCCAGCAACCGCCGCTGGCGGATAGCACCATCAATACGCTGGTGTATGCCGTGATCGTGGCCGTCGGCTTGTTCGGCGTGGCTATCATGTGCGTGGTGCTGTGGATGGCATTGGTGCTGAGCCGGGGCGGCACCCTAGCGGCGTTCGCCCGCCGCACCCTGCTGTTCTTCGGCGTGTATTTGGGGGTGCGGTTATTGTTTGTGTTCGTGCCCAATACCAGCACTGTTCCGGTGGCGTGGATCATTGTGGATGGGTGCGTGCAAATCGCCGTCGGTGTCTTGGCTGTTCTTGCGGTATACCTGATTACACGAAAGGAATCCCTTCACTGGACTGGGGAAAACCATGGTTGATACCCAAGAGCTTCGTGATTCCGCACGCCGCACGGAGCTTGCCATCCAAGAGGCCAAAGCCGCCGCCATCCGCGCGGGCCTCGATGGCACCTATGTCAGCCCCAAAGGCCCCCTGACCACCTTCGCCCTCGAGCTGGAGGGCTTGGAATCCGTCCTCCACGTGCGGGAGGTGGAGAAGGCCCTCAAGGAGATCGAGGGCATCCAGGTCTCCATTATTTACCCTTCTAAAACCGCCTGGATTTCCGCCCCGGATTCGTTGCAGCCCGGGGAGATCATTGCGGTGTTGGCGGAGCATGGGGTGCGGGCGGAGCTTACGCAGTCCTCCCTGCATCGCCGCGTGCAGCGCCTTGAGGTGCGCAGACACCAGCCGCATCGGTATATCGAAGAGGAGCGGGCGGAGGAGCACCGGCACACCCGCGAGGATGATACCGAGGTGCTGTTTACCGCCCGCAGTTTGATTACGCGCACGCGCCTGATTGTCAGCATGGCGTTGTCGCTGCCGGTGCTCCTCATGAGCTTTTTCGCTGGCCTGCAATTCGATTATTGGCAGTGGGTGTGCTTGTTTTTGGCCACGCCGGTGGTTACGTGGGGCGCGTGGCCGTTCCACCGCGCGACGGCCGCCGGGTTGCGCCGGGGGTTGTCCGCCCTGGATTCGGCGAGTTCCGTGGCCATTACCGCGTCCTATGTGTGGTCGGCGATTATGTTGGTGTGGACGCCGGCCGGGAATATTGGGTACCACGCCACCAGCCAGTGGTTTGCCACCGACAATAACCCGATCGCCGATGGGGAGATATTTTTCGACGTCGCGTGCGGCATCACCGTGCTGCTGTTGTTGGGCCGCGTGCTGGGTCGCCGTACCCGCGCGAGTCTTCTCGACGCCACGAAGCTCGGCCACCTCGGCGATGTCACCGTGGTGCGCAAGGACCCGCGCACGGGGAAGCCGAAAAAGAAGACCATTCCGGTGCAGGAGATCCGTGTCGGCGATGACATTATCGTGCCCACCAATGGCGTGATCCCTTCCGATGGTCAGGTGGTTGGTGGTGCCGCGGAGGTGCAGAGCGGCATTATCGGCAGTGGTATTTCCGCGGTGAAGGTGAATTCCCAGGTGTATGCCGGCTCGATCAATCGGGGTGGGCCGTTGAAGATACGCGTGCAGCGCACCGGTTCGCGGACCCGGCACGCGGCGATCCGGCGGTGGGTTTTGGAGTCTTCCCGGTACCAGAATCGGTCCGCGCAATTGGCCACCCGCAGCGCTTCGCTTTTAGTGCCGTGGGCGCTCACGGCGGCGTGCACGAATTTTGGCCTGTGGTGGCTGATCGGCGGCAATCTGAGCGCCGCCTTTGCCACCTCCTTGGCGATATTGGCGTGCGTGGCACCGGTGGCGCTGGCGCTTTCCACGCCGTTGGCCATGCGTTTGGGCTTGGAGTCGGCGGCGCGCCAGGGGATCCTGATCCGCAGCATGGAAAAGCTGCGGGAGATCGACGGCGTGACCACGATCATTTTTAACCGCATAGGGACGCTCTCGCAGGGCGAAATGAAGGTGGAGACCGTCACCGCGGCGGTGGGGGAGAACCCCGAGCTGGTGGTGCGCGTGGCGGGGGCCTTGGCGATCGAAAGCGATCACCCGTCTTCGCGGGCCTTGGTGCGGGCGGCGCGGGAGGCGCGCGATGCGGGCACCGGCGGCGATATTCCGCATTGGATCGAGGTCACCCACCTCACCATGACGGAGGACGGCAATTTCAGCGGCATGGTGGAGATACCGGCGGGCGATGAGCTGCGCACCTGCACCGCGACGCTGTGGCGGCCCCGCGAGCTTTCGGACCTCAATGGCAGGCTGGCCAATGCGGCGGTATCCGGCGGCACGCCGCTGGTGGTGAGCTGGCGCGGCAAGCCCCGCGGCGTGATCACGCTGCTGGATAAGGTCAAGGACGATGCGGTGGAGGCCGTCGCGGAGCTTGAAAGCATGGGCGTGGATACGGTGATGCTTACGCGCGACACTTACCCGGTGGCGCGTCGCTTCGCGGATAACCTCGGGATTTCGAACGTGCTGGCGGGGATCGGTCCGACGCGGAAAGAGGCCACGGTGCGGAGCGTGCACGCGCACGGCGCGACGGTGGCGCTGATCGGCGACGCCTCAGTGCTATCCAGCCTGCGGGTGGCGGATGTCGGCGTGCTGGTGGGCGCGGACACGCTGGATTTCCCGGAGGCGGACGTGGTGCTGCTGCGCGATGATGTGATGGCGGTGGTGGATATGCTCACCATTTCCCGGAAGGTCTCGGCCCTAGCGGACCAAAACATCGTGCTCTCCTGGGTGTACAACGTGGTGGCTATGGTGCTTTCCGCGGCGGGCCTGGTGCACCCCATGGCGGCGACCATTATGATGATCGGTTCCTCCCTATTGATCGAATACCGTTCCAATCGCGCGGGACACTTCTAGGGGTACAACTTTAGTTTGAGCTGGTCATCCGACCAAAGTTGGTTATTAAGGGTTCGCTTCCTTTGCCGAGCCTTAGAAAATGCGGCATGATTTACCGCATGACCAGCGCATCTCATTCTCGCCGCCAATTGACCGACGCCCCGCTGCTCGAGGCCGCAGCCGGGCGTACCCCGTCTCGCACGCCAGTGTGGTTTATGCGCCAGGCGGGAAGGTCGCTGCCCGAATATCGGAGGGTGCGCGAGGGTATCGCCATGCTCGATTCCTGCTTGCTGCCGGAGCTGGTCGCGGAGATCACCATGCAGCCGGTGCGCCGCCACGACGTGGACGCCGCGATCCTGTTTTCGGATATCGTGGTGCCGCTCAAGGTCGCCGGGGTCGACGTGGATATCGTCGCCGGACGCGGACCGGTGGTGCAACAGCCAATCAGGAGCCGCGCGGACGTCGATAAGCTGCCAATCTTGGACGCAGAGGTGACTGAGGTGGCCGCGGCGATCGGCGCTATTTTGGGGGAACTCACCGACACCCAAGCCCTGATCGGCTTCGCGGGCGCGCCGTTTACGCTGGCCAGCTACCTGGTGGAGGGCGGCCCCAGCAAAAACCACGAGGTGACCAAGGCAATGATGCACGCGGATCCGCAGGCGTGGCACGCGCTGATGGCCCGCCTCGTGCCCACGATTACCAGCTTCCTGCGCACCCAGATCGACGCCGGCATTGACGCCCTGCAATTGTTCGATTCCTGGGTGGGTTTTTTGAGCGAGCGCGACTACCGCGAGTTTGTATTGCCGTATTCCACGGAAATCATGGCACAGGTAGCGGACGTGCCGCGCATCCATTTCGGGGTGGGCACCGGCGAGTTACTCGGGGCGATGAGCGAGGCGGGTTCCGAGGTTATGGGGGTGGATTGGCGGGTACCCCTGGATTCGGCGGCGGCGCGCATCGCGCAGCGTTCCGGGGCGAAAGCCCTGCAAGGAAACCTCGACCCGGCGGTATTGTTTGCGGGCAATGCCGTCGTGGAGCGGGAGGTGGCCCGTATCAAGGAGGAGGCCGCACGCGCGATTGCTGCCGGGACCGCAACGGGGCATATCTTTAATTTGGGCCACGGTGTTCTTCCACATACTGACCCGCAGGCTATTACGGACGCTGTGTCCATCATTCATTCTTAGGAGAGACCATGCGATATGCGATCATCGGCGCGGGATTGGCGGGGCTCACTGCCGCGTACGAGATTCGTACGCTTGACCCGCAAGCCACCATCGACGTGTTCGAGGCCACCGACCGGATCGGCGGCAAGCTGCGCACCGTGGCGTTTCAGGACGGGCCGACGGACATGGGCGCAGAGGCGTTCCTGGCGTACCGCAAAGACGCCGTGGATTTCTTTACCGAGCTGGGGTTGGGCGAGCGCATCGCAAGCCCTTCGGGGTTGACTTCCCTGATCTATGCGCAGGGCAAGCTTCACCCCATGCCGCTTGCCACCATGATGGGCGTGCCCGCCGAATCCGCAGCCCTCGGCGACCTGATCAGCGAAGACACCAAGGCGCGTATCGACGCCGAGCCCACCGCCGACCCCATTGAGTGGCACGTCGGCGGCGACGTAAGCCTGGGCAAATTGGTGACCGAACGCTATGGCCGCGAGGTGACCGACCGCCTGGTGTCCGCGCTGCTCGGGGGCGTGTACTCCTGTTGGGCCGATGATCTGGGCATTCGCGCCACCATCCCGCAGCTGGCGGAATCCCTCGATGCCTTGGCCGAGGCGGGGGAGCCCGTGACCCTGTCCGCGGCGGTGCGGCGCCTGCTCGCGGCGCGCCCGAAGCCCACCGGCAAGGCGGTATTCGGGGCGTTCCAAGGCGGGTACGCGGAATTGTATGAGACGCTGGCGGAAAAATCCGGGGCGGATATTCATATCGATGCCTTTGTCGCCTCCCTGCGAAGCTACCTCAAGGATTACGATCGCGTGCTTGTGTGCACGCCCGCCCCGACGGCGGCGGTGCTGCTCAAGGATGTGTCCCCCCAGGCCGCGGCGGCGGCGAAGCGGGTAGACCTGGCCAGCTCCATCGTGGTGGGCATGAAATTCGATTCGAGCGAATCGCTGCCGGAGAATTCCGGCGTGCTGGTCGCCGCGGATACCGAAAACGTGCGGGCCAAGGCCTTTACCTTCTCCTCCCGCAAGTGGCCGCACCTGGGGGCGCGCGGCGGGGCGCTGGTGCGCGTTTCCTTTGGCCGGTACGGGGATTCCTCCATGCTGCAGGTCGATGAGGACACCCTGGTGGATACCGCCCTCGACGATTTGTTCACCGTGACGGGCTTTGATGGGCGCGCGGCCGGGCTGTCCGAGATTTACGTGCAGCCGTGGTACGGCGGGTTGCCGCGCTACGACGAGGAGCACGGCGACGTGGTTACGCAAGTACGTGCGGCCATCGCGGAGGTTCCAAACGTTGAGGTTGCGGGCGCCTGGCTCGATGGGGTCGGCGTGCCCCATGTGATCGCCGGGGCGCGCGCCGCCGCCCGCCGACTCTGTGCACCCGAAACCTAGAATGAGACCCATGACTGCTTATCCCACCTCCGCACACACCCAACGATCCGCCGAATTGTTCGCCCGAGGCCGGGCCGTCACCCCGGGCGGTGTGAACTCCCCGGTGCGGGCGTTCGGCTCGGTAGGCGGCCAGGCCCGCGTTATCGCAAACGCCAAGGGCAGCCGGCTCATCGACGTGGACGGCAACGAATACGTGGACCTATTCTGCTCCTGGGGGCCGATGCTGATGGGCAATGCGCACCCCGAGATCGTGGCGGCGGTGCAACAGGCGGCCACCCGCGGGCTTTCCTACGGCGCCCCCACCGAGGCCGAGGTGGAGCTCGCCGAATTGGTGGTGCAGCGCACCAGCGTGGAAGAGGTGCGGCTGGTGAACTCCGGCACCGAGGCCACCATGTCCGCGGTGCGCTTGGCGCGCGGATTCACCGGGCGGCCGAAGATCCTGAAATTCGCGGGCTGCTACCACGGGCATGTGGATTCTCTGCTGGTCAGCGCCGGATCCGGGGTGGCCACCTATTCCTTGCCGGATTCGCCGGGCATTACGGGCGCGACCGCGCAGGACACCATCGTGGTGGAATACAACGACCTGGCGGCGGTCCGAGCGGCATTCGCCGAGCACCCCGATGCCATCGCCGCGATCATCACCGAGGCGGCCGCCGGCAATATGGGCACCGTGGCCCCCGCGCCGGGTTTCAACGCCGCGCTCAAGGAGATCGCGCACGCCAACGGCGCGCTGCTGATCATCGACGAGGTAATGACCGGATTCCGCACCTCGCTCAACGGTTGGTACGGCATCGATGGGGTGGCCGGGGACATCACCACCTTTGGCAAGGTCATTTCCGGTGGCCTGCCCGCGGCCGCGTTCGGTGGCCGCCGAGACATTATGGAACACCTCGCTCCGCAGGGGCCGGTGTACCAGGCGGGGACGCTTTCCGGGAATCCGGTGGCGGTGGCGGCAGGGTTGGCGTCGTTGCGCTTGGCCACGGAGGACGTGTACGCGGCCGTCGATAAGCATGCGGATACGCTGTCGCGGCTGGTGAGCGAGGCGTTAAGCGCGGCGGGCGTGGCGCACCACATCCAGCGGGCCTCGAACATGCTGTCGGTGCGTTTCGCGGAGGGCGAGGGCCGCAATTTCGCGGACATGCAGGCGGCGGAGACCTTCCGATTTGCCCCATTCTTCCACTCGTTGTTGGATAACGGTGTGTTCGTTTCCCCCTCGGTGTTCGAAACTTGGTTCGTGTCGAGCGCACTGACCGACGATGACTTTGAGCGCATCGAAGCCGCGCTGGTCCCCGCCGCCCAAGCCGCCGCAAAGGAGCAGTAGATGCCCCGTACGATCGTTCATTTGGTGCGCCACGGCGAGGTATATAACCCCGAAAAAATCCTCTACGGGCGCATCCCCGGCTACCACCTTTCCGCGCGTGGACGCGCCCAAGCTGCGGAAACGGCGCG